>NZ_JAAKZY010000341.1 GCF_011045015.1 Streptomyces scabichelini
CGGCGGGCACGGGCCGTTGGACTGGTATGACGATCGAGATGCGTGAGGGATACGAGGGGACCGGACCCGGAGCGATCACGCCGGACGGCTGCGCGGTGGAGCTGTACTCGCGGCTGCCCGTCTATGACGAGCCGGACATCATCACCGCGGCCGTGCCGGCGGGGGCGCACATCCTCGAACTGGGCAGCGGTGTGGGGCGGATGACGCATCCGCTCCTGGAGCGGGGGTTCACGGTCACGGCCGTGGACGAGTCGGCCGAGATGCTGGAGCGGGTGCGCGGGGCGCGCACGATACGCAGCGCCATCGAGAGCCTTGACCTGGGGGAGAAGTTCGACGTGGTGATGCTCGCGTCGTTCCTGGTGCACAACGGCGATGTCGAGGTGCGGCGCGGGATATTGGACGTGTGCCGGAGCCATGTCGCGGACGACGGGTGCGTGCTGATTCAGCGCGAGGGGGAGGACTACCACACGAATCTGCCGCGCGAGAGGGTCGATCCGAGCGGATTCACGGTGCGGATGCTGTCCGCGGAGCCGGTCGGGGACGGTGTGAACTCGGTGCGGGCCGAATATGTCTTCCCGGACGCGATATGGACCCAGACATTCCTCGCCCGGCCGCTCACGAAGGAGGAGTTCGAGGGGGCGCTGGCGGAGGCAGGGATGAAGGTCGACCAGTATCTGACGGACGACGGGACGTGGGTGCGGGCGGTTCCGGTGGGGGCGTGAGCTTGGAGCGGCGTGGTTGAGGCGTGTCTGGGGTCTGGGCCGGGCCCCGCGCTGGAGGTCTCGGCCCGGTGACCGTGCGGAGCCGCGGTGATCAGCGTGGTGCTGGGGTGTGGGCCTTGGTCGCCATGGTCAAGACGCGCCGGGTCCTGCCCCTGGGGCGGGGCCAGGGTCTGCCAAGCCTCGCAGTCGTTCCAGTTCGCGGCGGTCGCGTTTGGTGGGGCGGCCTGTGCCGCGGTCGCGGATGCCCGCAGGGGCGACGGCCTCGCGGGGCGGGGGCGGCGGGCTGTTGTCGATGTAGCACTCGGCGGCCACCGGGGCTCCGACCCGCTTGCGGATCAGCCGCTTCACGACGACTACCCGCTCGTGGCCGCCGTGCCGCAGCCGTACCTCGTCGCCGACGCGGACCGCGTGCGCGGGCTTGACGCGTTCGCCGTTCACGCGGACATGGCCGCCCCGGCAGGCGGTGGCGCCCATCGAGCGGGTCTTGACGAGACGTACGGACCAGATCCAGCTGTCGACGCGCACGGTCTCACCGCTCGCGGGCCCGGCCGCCTTCGCGGCGGCCACCGCCTCGGCGGAGCCGGCCTCGCCCGCGCCGCCCGCGCTGTCCGTGCCGTTCCTCTGAGTCCCAGAAGCCATGCTTCGACCTTAGCCCTCGGGAAGCGGGCAGTCGGAACCCTTTTCCCACCCCGGTCCCGCCTGCATCCCAGGCATAAGCGCCCCGCATCCCAGGCATAACGTCCTGGACTCCCAGGCATACCGTTGTGGACATGGACAACAGCCTGGCCGAGCTGGACGCGCGGGTCGCCGGCTGCCGTGCCTGCCCCCGGCTGGTCGACTGGCGTGAGGAGGTGGCCCGTACCAAACGTGCCGCCTTCGCCGACTGGACGTACTGGGGCCGCCCGGTGCCGGGCTTCGGGCCGCCGGACGCCTCGCTGCTCGTCGTCGGGCTCGCGCCCGCGGCGCACGGAGGGAACCGGACCGGACGGATGTTCACCGGAGATCGGTCCGGGGACGTGCTGTACGCGGCGCTGCACGACGTGGGGCTGGCGTCGCGTCCCACGTCCGTGAGCGTGGACGACGGGCTGACCCTGTACGGCGTCCGCGTCACCTCACCCGTGCACTGCGCGCCGCCCGCCAACAAGCCGACACCCGAGGAGCGCGACACCTGCAGGCCTTGGCTGGTGAGCGAGCTGAAGCTGCTCAGGCCCACCCTCCGGGCGGTCGTCGTGCTCGGGGCCTTCGGGTGGCAGGCGTCGCTGCCGGCGTTCGCCGAGGCGGGGTGGACGGTGCCCCGGCCGCGGCCGGTCTTCTCGCACGGGGCGCGCGTCGTGCTGGAGAACCCGACCGGCAGTCCGACCGACGGCCCGACCGAGAGCTCGACCTTCAGCACGACCGAGGGCTCGACGAACAGCCTGACGAACACTCCGACGAACAGCCTGACAAACACCCCGACGAACAGCCCGCTGGAGCTCTTCGGATGCTTCCACGTCAGCCAGCGCAACACCTTCACCGGGCGCCTTACGCCCGAAATGCTGCGGAAAGTGCTGCGTACGGCCGCGGCGGCGGCAGGGCTACCGACCATCCCGAACGAGGGCTAGGGTCGCGCGATGGGTCTGTATCCGGAGATCGAACCGTACGACCGCGGCATGCTCGACGTCGGTGACGGTAACCGCGTGTACTGGGAGGTGTGCGGGAATCCGCGCGGCAAGCCCGCGGTGATGCTGCACGGCGGGCCCGGTTCCGGGTGCAACCCCGGCTTCCGGCGCTACTTCGACCCGGCCGCGTACCGCATCGTCCTGCTCGACCAGCGCGGCTGCGGTCGGTCGACGCCGCACGCGAGCGCGTACGAGACGGATATGAGCGTCAACACGACCGCACATCTGATCGCGGATCTCGAAGTGCTCCGGGTCCACCTCGGTATCGGGCGATGGCTGGTGTGGGGTGTGTCGTGGGGTTCCGTGCTCGGGCTGCGATATGCGCAGACGCACCCGGAGGCCGTGTCCGAGCTGGTGCTCACGGGTGTCGCCACCGCCGCCTCCGGTGAAGTGGCGCTGTTGACCCGGGGGTTGGGCAAGATCTTCCCCGAGGCCTTCGAACGGTTCCTCGCGCTGGTCCCCGAGGACGAACGCGACGGTGACCTCGCGGCGGCGTACAACCGGCTGATCGAGTCGCCCGACCCCGAACTGCGTGCCCGCGCTGCCCGCGCCTGGACCGACTGGGAGACGGCCTTCGCCCCCGCGCCACCCCGGTCCATCCCGCGCTACGAGGACCCCGTGTTCCGCCTGTCCTTCGCCCGCACCGTCACGCATTACTTCGGCAACGACCACTTCCTCGGCGAAGGCAACGACCAGGGCGTCGTCCTCCGCGACGCCCCGCTCCTCAAGGACATCCCCGGCACCCTCGTCCAGGGCAGCCTCGACTTCGGCAACCTTCTCGGCACCGTCTGGCGCCTCCATCACGCCTGGCCCGGGAGTGAACTGGTCATGATCGACGACGTGGGTCACAACGCGGGAGCGGCGGACATCGTGGACGCGCTGGTCGCGGCTACGGACGAGTACGCGGCCCGTTAGCGCCGCCGCGTCCCCGTCCCGTTCGCACGTTCATACGTTCACCTGTGTCCCCCGGCGCCGGCCCCGGACTCCGCCTCAGCTCCGGATCCCGCCTCGGCTTCGGTGTCGCCGAAGAGCTGGCGCACCGTCGACCGGTAGTTGGCCTGGACGTGTGCGAGGGCGTGGGCGCGGGCGCGTTCGGGGTCGCCGGAGGCGATGGCCGCGTACAACTCGCGGTGCTCGACGAGGAGTCGGGGCCATTCCTCGTTCTGGTGGGTGAGCCAGCGCAGCCGGCCGCCGACCGGCTCCATGACCGAGATGAGCAGGCTGTTGTCGGCCATCGCCAGGATGCGGTCGTGGATGCGCGTGTTGATGTCGGTGATCGTGTCCGCGTCCTGGGCGTGGGTCGCGGTCGCCGCGCGGTCGAGCAGCTCCTCAAGTTCGGCGAGCTCGGCCCGCGTGGCACGCTGCGTGGCGAGTCCGGCGGCGTAGACCTCCAGGGCCTCGCGGAGTTCGAAGAGCTCCTTGACGTCCGTCGGGGTCAGCCGGCGTACGACCGTGCGGCGCGGGGTCTCGAAGAGGACGAAGCCCTCGGCGACCAGGGCCCGGATGGCCTCGCGGACCGGGACCCGGGAGACACCGAAGCGGTCGGCCAGCTCGCGCTCGACCAGCCGGTCACCGGGCCGCAGCCGCCCGGTGATGATCTCCTGCCGCAGCGTGGCGAGGACACGCTCACGTACCGCCCCCAGCGGTTCCACCGTTGTCATGGGTCCATCCTCGCCGAACCCGGGGCTGTTTTACCGAGCCGTAACCGTACGGACATTGCCGAGTGTCGTTGACGGCGGGACCATAACGCAAGTTTGGTATACCAAAATCTGCCTCTCGTCGCCCCCGTCCCCTGGCTCATGGAGGCCCCGTGTCCCTCGCCGACCGTGCCGCAGCGCAAGGCGCGACCGAATTCGTCCCCGACCCACGGCTCACCAACGAAGACCTGGCGCCCGCCACCAAGCGCAACTGGAAGGTCTTCGACCTCTTCGCCATGTGGATGTCCGACGTCCACAACCTCGGCAACTACACGTTCGCCGCGGGCCTGCTGGTCCTCGGCATGAACGTGTGGCAGGTGTTCACGTCCCTGCTCGTCGGCTTCGTCATCATCTACATCGGTATGAACTGGATGGGGAAGATCGGGCAGCGCCACGGGGTGCCCTTCCCCGTCGTCAGCCGCATCAGTTTCGGCGTCTGGGGCGCCAACATCCCGGCGCTGATCAGGGCCGTCATCGCCATCATGTGGTACGGCATCCAGACCTATCTGGCCTCCGTCGCCGTCAACGTCATGCTGCTCGCGGCCTGGCCGGGCCTCGAGTCCTGGACGCACAGTTCCTTCCTCGGCCTGGACGCGCTCGGCTGGGTGTCCTTCATCGCGCTGTGGCTGGTCCAGGCGATGATCATCAGCCAGGGCATGGAGTCCGTCAGGAAGTTCCAGGACTTCTGCGGTCCCGCCATCTGGCTCGTGATGATCGCGCTCGCCATCTGGATCCTCGCCAAGGCCGGCTGGACCATCTCGCTCACCTCGACCCCGAACCCGGTCTCCGTGGGTGAGCAGTGGCGGCAGTGGTTCGGCGCGATCGGTCTCATCCTCGCCACGTACGGCACGCTGATGCTCAACTTCTGCGACTTCTCGCGCTTCGCGCCCGGCTACAAGACCGTCAAGCGCGGCAACTTCTGGGGTCTGCCGATCAACTCGACCGCCTTTGTGATCGTGTCGGTCATCGTCACGGCGGGCTCCATCGAGGTGTTCGGCAAGGCCATCACCGACCCGGCCTACCTCGTCGCGGAGATCGGCAACACCTGGGTGCTCGTGCTGGGCGCGCTGACCTTCGCGATCGCCACCATGGGCGTCAACATCGTCGCCAACTTCGTCTCACCTGCGTACGACCTGGCGAACGTCTGGCCGCAGAAGATCACCTTCAAGGTCGGCGGCATGATCAGCACGGTGGCCGCGCTGGTGGTGACTCCCTGGAACCTCTTCTCCAACCCCACGGTCGTCAACTACTTCCTCGGCGGCCTCGGCGCCTTCCTGGGGCCGCTGTTCGGTGTGATCATGCTCGACTACTACTGGGTCAAGCGCGGCCGTATCGACGTCGACCAGCTCTTCAACGCCCAGCCCGGATCGCCCTACTACTACCGCAAGGGCGTCAACCCCAAGGCCCTGTGGGCGTTCCTGCCCTCGGCGGCGGTCGCCGCGGTGCTCGCGCTGGACAAGGACTTCGACGCCGTGGCCCCGTACTCCTGGTTCATCGGAACAGCGATGGCCGCCGGACTGTACATGGTGCTGTGCCGTTCGGACCGCGCGGCCGCCGAACCCGTTGCCGCCGAGCCCGCCGCCATGGAGAGCTGAACGTGCGGATCGTCGTCACCAACTGCAACACGACGCAGGAGATGACCGAGGAGATCGTACGAGGTGCCCGGGCCGCCGCAGGCCCGGGCACCACCGTGACCGGGCTGACCCCCGCGTGGGGGCCCGAGTCCGCGGAGGGCTGGCTCGACAGCTACCTCTCGGCGGCGGCCGTCCTCGACACGCTGCGCACGTACGACGGCGCGTACGACGCCGTCGTCATGGCCGGGTTCGGGGAACATGGGCGTGAGGGCGTACGGGAACTCGTGGACGTACCCGTCGTCGACATCACCGAAGCCGCCGCCCACCTCGCATGTCTGCTGGGCCGGCGGTACGGCGTCGTCACCACGCTGGAGCGCTCACGCGGGCAGATCGAGGACAGCCTGTACACGGCGGGAGTCGCACAGAACTGCGCCTCCATCGTGAGCACGGGCCTCGGCGTCCTCGACCTCGGCGACGCACACCGCACGGAGGAGGCCTTCGTGGCCGCCGCCGAACGGGCCAGGGACGCCGGCGCGGAGGTACTGGTACTCGGCTGTGCCGGGATGACGGGACTCCAGCGGGTGGTCGGGGACAAGCTGGGGCTGCCGGTCGTCGACGGTGTGGCCGCGGCCGTGAAGCTCGCCGAGTCTCTGGTGAGCCTGGGGCTGACGACGAGCCGGGCCGGGAGCTACGCGAAGCCGCTGCCGAAGCGGCGGAGTTGGGGGCTGACGGGTGGGGGGACCTGAGCTGGGTTCTTGGCTGGGTTCTTGGTTGGGTTCTTGGCTGGGTTCTTCTACGGAGCGGTCGGCGGAGGCTCGTCCACGGGGTGCTCGTCGAGAAGGTGGTCGTCGAGGAGGCGGTCGTCCAGGTGGGCGCCGAAGTAGGCCGCCTGACGGGTCATGATCTCCCGCATGGGGGTGCCTCGGCGGACTCCGTAGACGGTTCCCGGGAAGTCCAACTCCCTCTGCACATCCCATAGTTCGTCGTGTTGCCCGGGTGCGAAGAGCTGTGCCTGCGGGGCTCCGGCGGCGATCCACCCGATCGGTACGACCGTGCCGGGCGGGAGTACGGAATTGACGTGCAGCACGCTGTTGATCCGCAGTTCCGAACCGGCGCCCGCGACGGCTCCGGGGAAGGCCGAGGCACCGGTGGCCACGAAGACCTCGTCCTCGATGAGGGCGCCGTTGACGTGGGCGTGCGGGCCGATGAGTACGGCATCGCCGATGACCGCGGGGTGCCGTTGCCGTCCCCGTACGAGGGCGTTCTCCATGATGACGACGTCGGCGCCGACGCGTACCGCGCCGTCCTCGGCGGTGAGCACGGCACCGTGCAGCACGCGGGTGCGTTCGCCCAGGGTGACGGCGCCGCAGAGGACGGCGGTCGGGGCGACGTAGGCGGAGGCGGGGACGACGGGGCGCTGTCCGCGGTGTTCGATCAGCATGGGCCGACTCTAAGCGGGGGTGATGGCGGGCTCGGGTACGACGGCCGTTGCCGTGATCTCCACGAGCTGGCCCGGGTAGCCGAGGCAGGCGACCCCGAGGAGGGTCGATGCGTGCGGGCCGGTGCTGAGACCGGAGGCCTCGACGACGTTCCAGACCTCCGAGAGCACGGCGGGGTCGCTCGTCACGACGTACACATCGGTGTACGCGACGTGCGCCAAGTCGCTGCCGGTCGCGCGCAGTTGCTCACGCAGATTGGCGATGACCTGCTCGGCCTGCCGCACCGGGTCCCCTTCGCCGACGAGGTTGCCGTCGGCGTCGAGGGGGACGGAACCGGCGAGGAAGGCGAGGCGCGTGCCCGCTTCGACCACGGAGGCGTGGGAGTAGGTCGGGGGCGGGAAGAGGG
>NZ_JAAKZY010000342.1 GCF_011045015.1 Streptomyces scabichelini
GCCCGGCCGCACGGCCGGGCCACCGCCCCGTGGCATCGTTGGACTTATTTCAGTTCAGTTGAGGTGCGTGACGCCGTCGATCCGCACCAGTGTCTTACCGGTGTTGTCGCCCCGCAGCAGTCCCGCCAGCGCCACCGGCGCCTGCGGCAGCCCGTCGGTGATCGTTTCGCGGCAGCGGATGCGGCCCTCGCGGACCCACGCGCCCACGTGCCGTTGCATCTCGGGCAGTAAGCGGGTGTGGTCGCTGCCTCGGAAGCCGCGAATCGTCAGGCCCTTGGTCACCGCCAACATGAGGTTTCCGGGTCCGTGTGACGACTCCTCAGCCGCGTACTCCGAGATCATGCCGCAGATCGCGACGCGGCCGGACCTCCGCAGTGCTCCGAGGGCGGTCTCGAGATGGTCGCCGCCGACGTTGTCGAAGTACACGTCTATGCCGTCCGGAGCCGCCTGGCGCAGGAGTTCGGGGAGCGTGCCGCGCCTGTAGTTGAACGCGGCGTCCAGGCCGAGCTCGTCCAGGAGGTAGCGCACCTTCTCGTCGGAACCGGCACTGCCGATGACACGATGCCCGCGGATCTTCGCCATCTGCGCGGCGAGGCTGCCGACGGCGCCGGCCGCGGCGGAGACCCATACGACGTCGCCCTCGCGCAGGGCCGCGGCGTGGAGGAGGCCGGCGTACGCGGTGAGTCCATTGGCGCCGAGCGCACCGAGGTAGGTCTGTGGAGGCGCAGCGTGTACGTCGAGTTTCGTGAGCGTGCCGACACCGCCGAGCGCCTGCTGCTCCGCCTCGACGACCGCGTAGTCGCGCCAGCCCGATGCGTGCCAGACCGTGTCGCCGGGGGCGAAGCCGTCGGCGCGGGACTCGACGATCTCTCCGACGGTCATGATTCCGTCCATCGGTCCTTCGAGAGGGAAGGCCGGGAAGTATCCCGCCGGCGCCGTCTCCCTGAGCCGCAGCCGGAGAGCGGCGTCGACGGAGGTCCAGGTGTTCCGCACCAGCACCTCGCCCGGCCGCGGTTGCCGCACCTCGACTTCGACGACGCGGAAGTCCGACGCGCGGACCTCGCCGCGTGGGTAGGCGATCGGCCAGACCTCGCGGCCGATCCTTCTCGCGCCTCGCCGGGACGTGTGGCCGGACCCGGCTCTGGACCTCACCCGCGTTCCGCTGCCGTGTGCGCGTCGCCGGCGTGACCGGCGTGACCGATGGTCTGGCCGCCGTCGACCAGGAACTCGCCCCCCGTGGTGTAGGAGGCCTCGTCGCTCGCCAGGAAGAGCACCATGCGGGTGACCTCCTCGGGTTCACCGATGCGCGGTACCGGCTGCTGGGCGAACAGTTCGGGAGCGGCGCTCTCGCCCATGGGCGTACGGATGACTCCCGGATGTACGGAGTTGATGCGCACCCCGGTGCCCGCCATGTCCAGCGCGGCGGCCTTGGTCATTCCCCGGATGCCCCACTTGCTCGCCACGTAACCGATGCCGTCCGCGAACCCCATGAGCCCGGCGGCCGAGGAGATGTTGACGACGGCTCCGCGACCGCGGCCGCGCATGCCGGGGAGCACGGTGTGCATGCCGAGGAAGGTACCCACCACGTTGACGTCGAGAATCCGGCGGAAGTGTGCGGGCGACTGCTCTTCCACGCCGCCGAAGTGAATGATCCCCGCGTTGTTGACCAGGACGTCCACGGGGCCCAAGGAGTCCTCGACGGTGCGGACGACGGACTGCCACTCCTCTTCGCCGGTGACATCTAGGTGGCAGTACTGAGCGTGGGGAAGTTCCTCGGCCAGGGCCTTTCCCTCGTCGTCCAGCACGTCGCAGACGGCGACCCGGGCGCCTTCCGCGGCCAGCCCGCGTACATGTGAGACACCCATGCCCCGAGCCCCGCCGGTGACGATCGCTACTTTTCCGTCGAAGCGCATCCCGAGCTTCCCTTCTGTAGGCGTTTGCAGGCGTTGCCATGGCCGGTCAGTCGGGGACGAGCACGGCCCGCCCTCGCATTCGGCCCCGACGGAGCCGGTCGATCGCCTCCGGTGCGGCGGACAGCGGGAACCGCTCCGTCTCGACGTGGATCGCCCCCGAGCGTGCCAGCGCCACGACCTCGGCGAGTTCGGGGCGGGTGCCCCAGAAGGGCAGTGAGAGCCTGAATCCCGGCGGGAGAACGCCGGGTTTGGAGACGGTGAGGTGACCGCCTCCGCTGCCCACGACGGCCACTTCACCGCCCGCGCGCAGGATGCCGGTCGCGAGTTCCAGCGTCTGCGCGGTGCCGACGAAGTCGAGCACGGCGTCCACTCCCGCGCCACCGGTCCGCGCCTTCAGAACACGCCCGGTGTCCGGCCGTACCAGCGTGCCGAAGTCCGCGCCCGAGCGGTCCGCGAGAGCGAGGGCGTCCTCCCGGGTGTCGACCGCCAGCACGCGGGTCGCGGTGGTCGCGCGGAGGATCTGTACGGCCAGGTGGCCGAGCCCGCCGATACCGATGACGGCGGTGGTGGTGCCCTCCTGGAGTGCCGGCCGGAGGCCGGCCACGGCGTGGTACGACGTCAGGCCCGCGTCGGTGAGCGGCGCCGCCTGATCGGCCGGCAGGTCGCCGATCGGCACCAGATGGCGGGCGGACGGAACGAGCACATACTCGGCCATGCCGCCGTCCCGGCCCAGTCCCACTCCGTGCCAGGCGAGGGTGTCACGCCGGTCGCAGTAGTTGTCCCGGCCCGCGGTGCAACGGTCACAGGCGCCGCAGCCCCACGGTCCGTACAGCACCACCCGTTCACCGACCGCCACCCCCTTGGCGTCGGGCCCAAGGGCCGCGGCCCACCCGGCGACCTCATGGCCGAGGGTGAACGGAAGCCGGTAGGGGAGCGCTCCCTGAGCCGCGTCGACGACGTGCAGATCGGAGTGGCAGAGCCCGGCGGCATCCACCCGCACCAGCACCTCGGGGCCGTGGGGGACAGGTTGCTCGACCTCGATCGGCGTCGGAGGCTTCCCCCACGCGGTAAGCCGCAGTGCCCTCATCTTCACCGTCCCACGTCTTGTCAGCCCCGTGGCCGCCACGGTAACAGAGGTGAAGTCGGTTCAATATGCGGCGTGCGGTGAAGTCCATGTGCGGCGTTCAGTCAAGGAGTGATCGGTTTGATGCGCGGAGACGGTCAGGCGGACAGGTTCACGGGCAAGGTCGCGATGGTGACGGGCGCCGGCTCCGGCATGGGCGCGGCGGTCGCCCGGCAGTTGTCCGCGGAAGGGGCGCGGGCCGTCGTCCTGGCGGATGTGAACAGCGATGGCGCCGCGGCCGTCGCCAAGGAACTGCCGGTCGCGCGGCCGGTCACCCTCGACGTGGCGGACGCGGCGGGCGTCGACGGCGCCGTCCAGGACGTACTGCACTGGTACGGGCAGCTCGACGTCCTGGTGCACGCGGCCGGAGTCGACGACCCCGAGGCCAAGCGGCGCATCGCGGACGCGGTGGTCGAGGGGCGGCCGGTCGAAGTGACCGATTCCCTCGACGACGCGTCCTGGCGGCGCGTCATGCGGGTGAACCTGGACGGTACCTTCCATGTGCTGCGCGCCGGCGTGCGGGCCATGCGGCCCGTCGGGGCCGGGGCGATCGTGGTGATCGGCTCGTCGTCGGCCTTCGACACCCCGGTCGGCTATCCCCATTACGCCGCCTCCAAGGCGGGTGTGCATGCGCTGAGTCAGGCCGTGGCCAAGGAGGTCATCGCGTCCGGGGTCCGCGTGAACGTGGTGGCTCCGGGACCGACGGAGACAGGGATGGCGGCGCGCACCCCGGAGGTGCTGCGTGCCGGATTCGCCGACCCGCGGGTGCGCCCGTACGCGACACCCGAGGAGATCGCCGACATTGCCCTCTTCCTGGCCAGTGATGCCGCGGCGAACCTGGTCGGCGCGGTGCTGCTCGCCAACGGCGGCCGGTTCACTGCCTGATCACTGTCTGAGCGGTTTCCGGTCCACCCCGCCTTGTCGGGAACTGACGGGGCCTGAATCGACACGTGCACGGGTCTTGCCCGGTCCGGACAGCGATGCCTATGTTCATGAATTGAGTTCAGTTCTTAGGTCATAGTGTGAGCTCAGAGTTCCTGTCTTGATGCCGTTCTCCAGCACACGAGCACGATGGAGACCCCATGCACCCTCGCCACCCCGAGATCGACCCCCAGCTGCTGTCCGAAACCGACGAACAGCGGCAACTTCGCACTGTTCTGCGGGACTTCTACACGGAGGCGAGCGGTCCCGAGGACGTCCGCAAGCATCTGGCCACCCCGCGTGGATACGACGAAGTGCTCTGGACACGACTCGCCGGCGAGATCGGTGTCCACGGACTGGCCGTGCCGGAGGAGTACGGCGGGTCGGGCTTCACGTTCGCCGAACTGGCCGTGGCCCTGGAGGAATCCGGACGTGCCCTGTACTGCGCGCCCCTGTTGCCCACGGTGGCACTCGCCGCCCACGCCCTGCTGCACAGCGGCGACCGGGAGGCATGCGAGCGCTATCTGCCGCGGATCGCGGACGGCACGCTCACCGCGACCGTGGCCGGATTCGACGCCGGAGAGCCCGAAGGGCCTGAAGGACCCGGCGAGCACGGCGTGACCGCCGAGCAGGGCGGCTCCGGCTGGGTGCTGCGCGGTCAGGCGGACTTCGTGCTCGACGGGGCCGGAGCGGATCTCATCCTGGTACGGGCCCAAACGCCCGCCGGCGCCCGGCTGTTCGCGTGCGAACCGACCCCGGACACCTGCCCGCGGACCGCGCGCCGCGTCCTGGACGAGACGCGCCGCCAGGCGCTGGTGGAGTTCCGAGGAGCGCCGGCCACTGCCGTGGGCACGGCGGAAATCACCGGCGACACGGTCTCGGCGACGCTCGACACCGGGCGGGCCGCGCTGGCGGCCGAACAGGTCGGCGGCAGCGGGCACGCGCTGGACGCCACGGTGGAATTCACCGCACAGCGCCACCAGTTCGGGCGCCCCATCGGTTCCTTCCAGGCCGTCAAGCACCGGCTGGCCGATGTGCTGGTCGCGCTGGAGGCGGCGCGCTCGGCGTCCGCGTACGCGAGTGCCTGCGCCGCCGTCGGCTCGCCGCAACTGCCGGTGGCAGCGAGCGCCGCCGCTGTGGTCTGCTCCGAGACCTTCCGGCTGGCGACGGCCGAGTACGTCCAACTGCACGGCGGCATCGGCTTCACCTGGGAGCACCCGGCGCATCTGTACGTACGCCGCGCACGCGGCAGCGAAGTGCTGTTCGGCACCGCGGACCGGCACCGGGCCCGACTCGCCGAACTCATCGGTCTCTCCACACGGTCCGCTGCCTGAACAGGCAAGGAGAGCAGGCAGTCAGAGGAGACGAAGAAAGACGCATGACGCCACGCACCGGGCCCGCCCTCGCCGCGCCGTTCACGCTCGGCGGTCTCACCCTCCGCAACCGTCTTGTCGCCACCGCCCACGCCACCGCAGCCGTCACCGACGGCGCCCCCACCGAGACCGACGCGGCCTACTGGAGACGGCTGGCCCAGGGCGGCGCCGGGATGGTGATCACCGGAGGTACCGCCGTGGCCCCCGAGTCGACTCTGCCGCAGCGGTATCTGACCGAAGCGTGGCGCCCCGAGATCAAGGACGCGGTACGCCGCCGCGCCGAGGCCATCACCGACGGGGGAGCCGTGGCCGTCGCGCAGCTCGTCCACCTCGGCCGGGAGACCCTGGGCGCCGGCACCTACTATGCGCCGGTCTCCGCCGCGGCCGTCCGCTCGCCCCGTGAGGCGACCGCGCCCCATCCGCTGAGCACCGAAGAGGTACGCGGCGTCGTCGACGCCTTCCGTGTCTCGGCGGCGAACAGTGTGCAGGCCGGCTTTCACGGCGTGGAACTGCACGCCGGCCACGGCTATCTGCTCGCCCAGTTCCTGTCCCGGGTCAACAACACCCGCGACGACGAGTACGGCGACCGGATCGCCCTGCTCGCCCAGGTGATCGACGCGATCCGAAGCGAGATCGGTGAACTCCCCATCGGCGTACGGGTGTCGGTGGAGCCCGGCGAGGACTCCGGACTCGGCCTGGACGACCTGATAGAGCTGCTTCCGCGCCTGTGCGCCGCCTCGCCCTTCGCGTACGTCAACGTCACCACCGGTGTCCGCAACACCTACGTCCCCGGCATGGCCACCACCCGGCCACCGCTGCTGGAGTCCGTGGCCCGGCTTCGCCCGGCAGTCGCACTGCCGCTCCTGGTCAGCCAGGGCTTCCGGACGGTCGCCGACATCGAGCGGGCGCTGGATTCCGGGGCCGACCTGGTCGGCATGGCCCGCCCGTTCATCGCCGACCCGGACTTCGCCCGCAAGGTGATCGCGGGTGACGAGCGATCCGTACGCCCCTGCACGGGCTGCAACGAGGGCTGCCGGACCTTCGAGCCCACGGGGTCGTGCGCGGTGAACCCCGAGCTGGGCCCGCCGGGCGCGGCCACCCGCCCGGCCGTACCGCTGCTGCTCACCCGGCCGGGCAGCCGGGACCGCCCTGTCGCCGTTGTGGGGGCGGGCCCCGCCGGCATGGAGTGCGCGATGGCTCTCGCCCGGTCCGGCGCCGAGGTGACCGTCTTCGACACGGCCGGGCATGCGGGCGGACAGGCCCGCATCGCCTCCCTCGCCCCGCACCGCTCCGGCTGGCAGAAGTTCGTGAACTACCAGCGCGACCAGCTCACCGACCTCGGGGTGCGCGTGTCGCTCGGGACCTCCCCGGGGGAGGACGATCTGGCGGCGTACGCCCAGGTCGTGCTCGCCACCGGCGCCGAGGAAGCGTCCGTCCCCGTGCCGGGCGAGCTGCCGACCCTCACAAGTACGGAGTTCCTGCACCGGTATGCGGATGTCGTCCCCGACGCGGCAGGCGTCGTCGTCCTCGACGACGGCTTCGGCTGGTGGCAGGGCATCAGCGCCGTCGAGAGCGCGCTGGCGGCCGGTGCCCGGGAGGTCACCGTCATCACCCCCGGCACCGGGTTCGCGACGGGTCTGTCGCCGGAGAACCGCACCCAGCTGATGAACCGGCTCACCGGTGCGCCCTTGCGCATCGTCGCGATGGGCAGCGTGACCTCGACAACCACCGAGGGCGTACGCCTGCGCCATGTCCTGGACGGTCAGGAGACACACCTCACCGCCGATGTCCTGGTCACCGTCGGCGAACGCCGCCCGCGCCCGAGCCCGGCATCCCGGGCATACCCGGCATGCCGCCGCCCTGGGCCATGCGGGACATCATCTTGCGGGCCTCGAAGAACCGCTCGACGAGGCCCTTGACCGCACTGACAT
>NZ_JAAKZY010000343.1 GCF_011045015.1 Streptomyces scabichelini
GGCCCCGGTCAACTGACCGGGGCCCCCTCCTCGTTGATGCGGCGCAGAAGCACTGCGTCAGATCTTGACGCGGACATCCTTGCGGAACTTGGCCGTGAGGTCGGCCGCCCCCTGGAGGTCGGCGCTCTTGCCCGCCATGGCGTCGGCCAGGTCGATGTTGATGACGACGCCCAGCGTGCTGTGGTCGCCCCAGATGCACACCGGCATGTTGATCTCCTTGGGACCGGAGGCCGGGTCGCCCGCCACGGCGTCTTCGTTCTTGATCTTGGCCTCCTGGCACTTCAGGATCGCGCCGTCCAGACCAGCGGGCTTGTAGCTCTTCGGGCTGCCGACGACCTGGGCCTCGGTTTCCTTGTCCTTGGCGGCGTTCTTCTTCAGCTCGGCGAACATGGCGTCGACGACCTTCTCCGGGTCGTCGATCTCGCCGTAGACGCCCATGAACTGGAGCATCTGCATGGCAAGCGGATTGCTCTCGTCCCCGGACTGGTAGGTGGCGTCGATGTCCTTGGGGTTCGTGACGCCGTGCTTCTCCGCGTCCTTGAGGTCGTCCTTGCTGAACCCGCCGCTGTCGGCGCCGTCCTCGCCCTTCTTGTACTCACCGCTGAGTACCGTCGCCGGCGTGGTCAGCTTGTGCGGGCCGTCGTCCGCCACGTCCGAGGAACCGCCGCCGCCCCCGCCGATCACGAGGTACGCGCCCACCGCGATCGCGGCCACGACCGCCACCGCGCCGATGATGATCCCCGTCTTCTTCTTGCCGCCGCCGGGAGCGGGCGGCTGCGGCATGCCGTAGGGCGGGGGCTGCTGGCCGTACGGCGGCTGCTGGCCGTAGCCGGGCTGGGGCGGGGCCCCGGGAGGCGTCTGCTGGGGGTACCCATAGCCGGGCTGCTGCGGAGGAGCCTGCTGCGGGTAGCCGTAGCCGGGCTGAGGGGCCTGCTGCGGCTGACCGTAGCCGGGCTGCGGGGCCTGCGGCTGCTGGCCGTAGGGGCCGGGCTGGCCGGTCGGCTGACCGTACGGTCCAGGCTGCTGGGGCTGCCCGCCGTACGGGCCCGGCTGGTTGTGGCTCATTTCTGGGTTCCCCTCCAGATACTTATGCGATCCGAACATCCTGGCGTAAGGAGCGCCCGCGCGGAGCACTGGGGGTCTCACCGTTACCAAACAATCCGGTTTCGGGACGGGTCCGTGACACCTCTAAACTGAGCCCGTGACCGACAACGCTCAGCAGCAGCCGCCAGCCAACACCCCCGAACTGCCGACCCAGTACGCGCCGGCCGAGGTAGAGGGGAAGCTGTACGAGCGCTGGGTAGAGCGGGGTTACTTCGGCGCCGACGCGAAGAGCGAGAAGCCGCCGTACACCATCGTCATCCCGCCGCCGAACGTCACCGGCACACTCCACCTGGGCCACGCCTTCCAGCACACGCTCATGGACGCCCTCACACGCCGTAAGCGCATGCAGGGGTACGAGGCGCTGTGGCTGCCCGGCATGGACCACGCCGGTATCGCCACCCAGAACAAGGTCGAGCAGCAGCTCGGCGACGAAGGCAAGTCCCGCCACGACCTGGGGCGCGAGGAGTTCGTCGCGCGGGTCTGGCAGTGGAAGGAAGAGTACGGCGGCAGGATCCTCGGCCAGATGCGGCGGCTGGGCGACGGCGTCGACTGGAGCCGTGAGCGGTTCACCATGGACGAGGGGCTGTCCCACGCCGTCCAGACCATCTTCAAGAAGCTGTACGACGACGAGTTGATCTACCGCGCCGAGCGCATCATCAACTGGTGTCCCCGCTGCCTGACCGCCATCTCGGACATCGAGGTCGACTACCAGGACGACGACGGCGAGCTCGTCTCCATCAAGTACGGGGAGGGGGACGACACTCTCGTCGTCGCCACCACCCGTGCCGAGACCATGCTCGGTGACACGGCCGTGGCCGTTCATCCGGCCGACGAGCGGTACCAGCACCTGATCGGCAAGCGGATCAGGCTGCCGCTCACCGACCGCACCATCCCCGTCGTCGCCGACGAGCACGTCGACCCCGAGTTCGGCACCGGCGCCGTCAAGGTGACACCCGCGCACGACCCGAACGACTTCGAGATCGGCCAGCGCCACGGCCTGGAGTCGATCACGGTCATGGACGAGCGCGGCGTCATCACCGCCCACGGCCCGTTCCAGGGGCTCGACCGTTTCGAGGCCCGCTCCACGATCGTCGCCGCGCTGCGCGAGCAGGGCCGGATCGTCGCCGAGAAGCGTCCGTACGTCCACTCCGTCGGCCACTGCTCGCGCTGCAAGACCACCATCGAGCCGCGGTTGTCCCTGCAGTGGTGGGTCAAGGTCGGCCCGCTCGCGCAGGCCGCGGGTGACGCCGTCCGCGACGGGCGGGTGGAGATCCACCCGAAGGAGATGTCCAGGCGCTACTTCGACTGGGTCGACAACATGCACGACTGGTGCATTTCGCGCCAGTTGTGGTGGGGCCACCGGATCCCCGTCTGGTACGGGCCGAACGGCGAGGTCGTCTGTGTCGGCCCCGATGAGCAGCCCCCGAGTGGCGACGGCTGGACCCAGGACAGCGACGTCCTCGACACCTGGTTCTCCTCCGGCCTGTGGCCGTTCTCCACGCTCGGCTGGCCGGAGCGGACCCCGGACCTCGAGAAGTTCTATCCGACGGACGTCCTGCTCACCGGGCACGACATCATCTTCTTCTGGGTCGCCCGGATGATGATGTTCGGTCTGTACGCGATGGACGGCGAGGTTCCCTTCAAGACCATCGCGCTGACCGGTCTCGTCCGCGACGAGCACGGCAAGAAGATGTCCAAGTCCAACCCCAACTCGGTCGACCCGCTGGACTGGATGGACGCGTACGGCTCCGACGCCGTCCGCTTCACGCTCGCCCGCGGCGCCAACCCGGGCGCGGACGTGCCGATCGGCGAGGACTGGGTCCAGGCGTCCCGGAACTTCGCCAACAAGATCTGGAACGCGACGCGCTTCGCGCTGATGAACGGCGCGACGGTCGAGGGCCCGCTCCCGGACCCGTCCGAGATGTCGGCGACGGACCGCTGGATCCTCTCGCGCCTGAACAAGACGGTCGCCGAAGTCGACGCGTTCTACGACGACTTCCAGTTCGCCAAGCTCTCCGACGCCCTCTTCCACTACGCGTGGGACGAGGTCTTCGACTGGTACGTCGAGCTGTCCAAGACGACGTTCAACGCGGGCGGCGCGGCGGCCGACGTCAGCAAGCGGGTCCTGGGCGAGGTCCTGGACGTCACGCTGCGGCTGCTGCACCCGATCGTCCCGTTCGTCACGGAGACGCTGTGGACCACCCTCACGGGGGGCGAGTCCGTCGTGATCGCCGACTGGCCGGCCGACTCCGGGTTCCGCGACTTGGGCGCCGAGCGCGAGATCGAGACGCTTCAGCAGGTCATCACGGAGGTCCGCCGCTTCCGCGCCGACCAGGGTCTCCAGCCCGGCCAGCGCGTCCCGGCCCGGCTCACCCTCGACGGGACCGCCCTGGCCCCGCACGAGGCGGCCATCCGCCAGCTGCTGCGCCTCCAGCCGGAGGGCGAGACCTTCGCGGCCACGGCGACCCTGCCGGTCGCGGGCGCCCAGGTCGCGCTCGACCTCTCCGGCACGATCGACGTGGCGGCGGAGCGGAAGCGGCTCGCGAAGGATCTGGCGGCGGCCGAGAAGGAGAAGGCCCAGGCGAACGCCAAGCTCGGCAACGAAGCCTTCCTGGCCAAGGCCCCCGAGCAGGTCGTCGACAAGATCCGTACGCGGCTTGCCAAGGCGGACGAGGACATCGCGCGGATTCAGGCGCAGTTGGGCCGTCTGCCGGAGGCCTAGCCGGCCGGTTGTACGTGCTTAAGGCGCCCGGAGCTGTGAGGCTACGGGCGCCTTTGCCTGGCCGGTCCCTGGGGCTGCGCCCCAGACCCCCGACAGACAAATCCCGGTGGTGCGTCGGCTGCGGGTTTGTTGTGGCTTGTCGCGCAGTTCCCCGCGCCCCTTCAGGGGCGCGGCCTCCGTAGACTGGCCCCGTGAGTGAGTTCCCCCCGCACGACAGCAACGAGTCCGACCCCTTCGACGAGATCGTCGGCGCGGAGACGGACCGCGACCCCGACCTCGCGGTGATCGAGGCCGGCAGCCGCACCCTGCGCGCCCAGGGCGGTCCGCCGGAGGCCGACATTCCCGGGCGACCGGCCGACCCCGAGGTCGACAAGGCTTTGCGCGAAGTGGAGGCCGAGCTGGCCACGCGCTGGGGTGAGACAAAGCTGGAACCGTCCATCACGCGGATCGCCGCGCTGATGGACGTACTGGGGGAGCCGCAGCGCGCGTACCCGTCGATCCACATCACGGGAACGAACGGCAAGACGTCCACGGCCCGCCTGATCGAGGCGCTTCTCGGCGCCTTCGAGCTGCGCACCGGGCGGTACACCTCGCCGCACGTCCAGTCGATCACCGAGCGGATCAGCCTGGACGGCGCCCCGATGGCCGCCGAGCGGTTCGTGGAGACGTACCGGGACCTTCAGCCGTACATCGAGATGGTGGACGGCCGGCAGGAGTTCCGGCTCTCCTTCTTCGAGGTGCTGACGGGTATGGCGTACGCGGCGTTCGCGGACGCGCCGGTCGACGTGGCCGTCGTCGAGGTGGGCATGGGCGGCAGCTGGGACGCCACGAACGTGATCGACGGTGACGTCGCCGTGGTGACCCCCATCGACCTGGACCACACGGACCGGCTCGGCACCACGCCCGGCGAGATCGCCAAGGAGAAGGCGGGCATCGTCAAGCAGGACGCGACCGTCATCCTGGCCCAGCAGCCGGTCGACGCGGCGCAGGTGCTGTTGAAGAAGGCCGTCGAGGTCGATGCGACGGTCGCCCGTGAGGGGCTGGAATTCGGGGTCGTGGCGCGTCAGGTCGCCGTCGGCGGGCAGTTGCTGACGCTGCGTGGGCTCGGCGGGGAGTACGAGGAGGTGTTCCTGCCGCTGCACGGGCCGTACCAGGCGCACAACGCGGCCGTCGCGCTTGCCGCGGTGGAGGCGTTCTTCGGTGTGGGCGCCGCGCGTGCCGAGCGGCTGGATATCGACACGGTGCGGAAGGCGTTCGCCGCGGTCGCCGCGCCGGGGCGTCTCGAGGTCGTGCGCCGTTCGCCGACCGTGGTCCTGGACGCCGCGCACAATCCGGCGGGTGCCCGTGCCACCGCCGAGGGCATCAGCGAGGCGTTCGACTTCAGCCGGCTGATCGGTGTGGTCGGCACGAGCGGCGACAAGAACGTACGGGGGTTGCTGGAGGCCTTCGAGCCGATCTTCGCGGAGGTCGTGGTCACGCAGAATTCCAGCCATCGTGCGATGGACGCGGACGCGCTGGCCGCGCTGGCCGTCGAGGTCTTCGGTGAGGAGCGGGTTCAGGTGGAGCCGCGTCTTGACGACGCCCTGGAGGCGGCGATCACGCTGGCCGAGGAGGAGGGTGAGTTCGCGGGCGGTGGCGTCCTCGTCACCGGTTCCGTCATCACCGTCGGCGAGGCCCGACTGCTCTTGGGGAGGGGTTGACCTGTGCGTACGCTCTGTGCTTCGACGCTGATCGGTGAGGTCTTCGTCATCGGCTTCGCCGGACTGGTCGCCATGAAGGATCCCGACCTCTCCGTGACGACGGTCTGGACGGTCAGTGGTGTCGCGATGCTGCTGTGCGTGCTGCTGTGCGGTGTGGTGACGCGGCCGGGGGGTGTCCAGCTGGGCTGGGCCCTGCAGATCGCGCTGATCGCTTCCGGGTTCGTCGTGCCGACGATGTTCTTCATGGGCGCGATCTTCGCTGCTCTGTGGTGGGCCTCGGTGCATTACGGGCGGAAGGTGGATGACGCGAAAGCGCGGTTTGCTGCGCAGGCTGAGACGGAGAGCAAACCGGCGTAGCCGTGCGCGGAGAGGTCGTACGTCGGCCGCGGGCCGTTTGTGGCTGGTCGCGCAGTTCCCCGCGCCCCTAAAGGGGCGCGGGGCCCTGTAGCCTCAGTGATCCGCACATCTGTTGCCGAAGGAGTCCCGACGTGAGCCAGCGCACCCTCGTCCTTCTCAAGCCCGACGCGGTTCGTCGTGGCCTGACCGGCGAGATCATCAGCCGTATTGAGCGCAAGGCCGGCTGGCAGATCACCGCGCTGGAACTGCGGACACTGGATCAGGAGACCCTGGAGCTTCATTACGGCGAGCACAAGGGCAAGCCTTTCTACGAGCCGCTGGTGGACTTCATGTCCTCCGGTCCCGTGGTCGCCCTGGTTGTCGAGGGGGAGCGGGTCATCGAAGGTGTGCGCGCGCTTGCGGGGCCGACGGACCCGATCGCGGCGGCTCCCGGCTCCATCCGCGGCGACTTCGGTGTGATCGTCCGGGAGAACCTGATCCACGCCTCGGACTCCGAGGAGTCCGCCGACCGCGAGCTGAAGATCTTCTTCCCCGGCCTGATCTGACCGCCGGTCTGACCTGACCGCGGGCCTGTTCTGGTCGTCGGCCTGACCTGACTACCGGCCTGGTCTGACTACCGGCCTGGTCTGACCCTCGGCCTGACTTGGCCGTCGGGTCTGACCGTCGGCCTGACTTGGCCGTCGGCCGACTTGGCGCCAGCCCATTTGGCACAGGCCGGACCTGATCGCCGCAGGGCCTGACCGCCGGACTCTCCGGTTCCCGGCCCGCCCAGGTCACGACCCGCGCCAAGCCCTGGCCCTGTCCACACCGCGGGCCCGGCCCGTTCTCGAGACCGGGCCTGGCCCAGGTCTCAGGTCGGCTACGGGAGCGGGCTTGGTCAATGGGCAGGGTTGGCCCGAGTTCCGGCAGCGGCCGGGGCCCGGTCCCGGCCTGGTTCTGGGTGGGCAGGCCCGGCTACGAGAGCGGGCTTGGCACTGGACCGGCTCGCCCGAGTCCCGGCTGCAGCCGAGTCCTGGCTCCCGCCGAGTCCGGCTCATGCCAAGGGTTCCGGCTCAAGCCAGCCAGCCAGCCCGGCCAGCCTCCGGCGCCTCCGCCAAGCCCCTGACCCAGCCACGGGACCCGGCCCGGCCCAGGCCAGTCCAGCGCGGACTCTGGCGCCTACGCCAAGCCCTTGACCCAGCCACGGGACCCGGCCCGGCCCAGGCCAGTCCAGCGCGGACTCTGGCGCCTACGCCAAGCTCCTGATCCAGCCATGGGGCCCGGCCCGGCCCAGGCCATCTCAGGCTCAAGCCCAGCC
>NZ_JAAKZY010000344.1 GCF_011045015.1 Streptomyces scabichelini
GTGGGTGGAGGGGCGCTGGTCGGCTTCGTAGCCCCAGGGTTTGCGGGTGACGCCGAAGTCGGTCCAGGTGCCCGTGAACCGGGTCGCTTCGATGAGGGTCTGGTAGCCCATGTACTCGGCGAAGGACTCGTTCAGCCAGATGTCGTCCCACCAGCGCAGGGTGACGAGGTCGCCGAACCACATGTGGGCCATTTCGTGGGCGATGACCATGGCGCGGGTCTGGCGTTCGGTGTCGGTGACGGCGGAGCGGTAGACGAACTCGTCGCGGAAGGTGACCAGGCCGGGGTTCTCCATGGCGCCGGCGTTGAATTCGGGGACGAACGCCTGGTCGTAGGAGTCGAAGGGGTAGGGCTCCTCGAACTTCTCGTGGTAGCGGTCGAAGCAGGCGCGGGTGATGTCGAGGAGTTCCTCGGCGTCGGCGTCGAGGTACCGGGCGAGGGAGCGGCGGCAGTGGATGCCGAAGGGGAGGCCGCGGTGTTCGGTGCGTACGGAGTGCCAGGGTCCTGCGGCGACGGCGACGAGGTAGGTGGAGATCAGCGGGGTGGGGGCCGCCTTCCACACGCCCTCCCCCACGTGCTCGGTGATGCCGTTGGCGAGGACGGTCCAGTCTTCGGGGGCCTTGACCGAGAGTTCGAAGACGGCTTTGAGGTCGGGCTGGTCGAAGGCGGCGAAGACGCGCTGGACGTCTTCCATGAACAACTGGGTGTAGAGGTACGTTTCGCCGTCGGTGGGGTCGGTGAAGCGGTGCATGCCCTCGCCGGTGCGCGAGTACCGCATGCCGGCTTCGATGTTCAGTTCGTGCTCGCCCGGGGCGAGGTCCTTGAGAGGCAGCCGGTTCTCGTCCAGGGTGTCCAGGTCGAGGTGGTGTCCGTCGAGGCGGGCGTTGCGCAGCTCGGCGGGCTTGAGCTCGACGAAGGTGTCCTCGGCCTCGAGGTCGCTCCGTACCGTGAAGTGGATGACGGTACGGGAGTCGAAGATCTCGTCGCCGCGCGTCAGGTCGAGTTCGATCTGGTAGCGGTGGACGTCGAGGAGCCGGGCACGGGTCTGCGCTTCGGCGCGCGTCAGTACGGACATGGGGACATGCTGCCTGATGGGTGGGGCGCGGCGCAGGTGAGGTCTGGTTCCCGGCGGCTGCCTCGGCCTCACGAGGTCTTCGGGGGCCTGCGCGGTCCTACGCCTTCCTGCGCGCCTTCCTACGTCTGCCTACGCCGTCTGGTCGTGTTTGCATACGGCGGGCCGAGGAGGCGGTACCCGGGCGTCGAGGCGCGGGCCGGATTCAGGGGGCTGGTTCGGGGACTGGTTCATGATCTGGCTCGGGGACTGGTTCATGATCTGGTTCGGGGTCTGATCCGGGGGCGGTAATTCCTTTACCAGGGCCCGGAGTTCGCGTACTTCCTGTTTCAGCCACAGGTATCGCTGGTGGGCGTCGTACAGGTAGCGCACCTTGGTGCGCAGGGTCCAGGGGTCGATGGGTTTCATGACGAGGTCGGCGACGCCGAGCCGGAAGGCGGTGGTGGTGAGTTCGGCGTCCGGGCCGAAGCCGGTGACCAGGATGATGGGGATGTGCTGGGTCTGTTCCAGGCGGCGCATGTAGCGGACGACGTCGAGGCCGCTGACGTCGGGCATGTGCACGTCGAGGAGGAGCAGTGCGACCTGGCCTCGCAGGACTTCCTTGAGGGCGGCGTCGCCGCTGGTGGCTCGCGCCAGCCGGTAGCCGAGCGGGGCGAGGGCGCTTTCCAGCGCGTAGAGCGTCTCCTCATGGTCGTCGACGATGAGGATCTTGGCATCCGACGGCATTGCGCGAAGTCCCCTCGCTTGGACAACCAGATAGTGCCCGGACCGGCTGACAGGGAGTGCCCACAAACTGACATGGAGTGCTCCGCGAAGGATGCCTCATTTCGGCGCCGAGGCCGAGGGGGTATGCGGACAATGGCGCGAGAAGTGGGGTCAGCCGGTAGAAACACCGTTGCCGTCGGGATGGCTGGGGGTGCGGCGCCGCTCCCCTGTTACCGCACGGTTGTCACCGCACGGTGTTCGTGTTGTCCGCGATGCTTTCGTGGTGCCGGATGACCTCGGCGATGATGAAGTTGAGGAGTTTCTCGGCGAACGCGGGGTCGAGTTTTGCGTTCTCGGCGAGCGTGCGCAGTCGGGCGATCTGCTGGGCTTCGCGGGCCGGGTCGGCGGGCGGCAGCTGGTGGGCGGCTTTGAGGTGGCCGACCTGCTGGGTGCATTTGAAGCGTTCGGCGAGCATGTGGACGACGGCGGCGTCGATGTTGTCGATGCTGTCGCGCAGCCGGGCGAGTTCGGCGCGGATGGCGGGGTCGACGTCTCCGGTTCCGTTGTTGCTGGTGGTCATGGGAGTTCACCCTACGGCGCGGGCGTGCGTTCGATCATCGGTGGATCGTCGGGGTCGGGTACCTGGTTGCTCCAGCCGCCGGGCACCGTGCGGCCCTGCTGCTCCCTGAAGCGCACCGGGGCCATGCCGACGCGGCGTGTGAACAGGCGGGAGAAGTACGCCGGGTCGTCGTAGCCGACCCGTCTGGCCACCGCCGCGACGGGGAGGTCCGTGGCGGCGAGGAGTTCCTTGGCGCGGCCGAGGCGGATGCCGAGGAGGTAGTCCTTGGGGCTGCAGCCGGCGCCGCGGCGGACGGCGGTGCGCAGTTCGGCCGGGGTCATGCCGTGCCGGGCGGCGTGGTCGGCGACCGTCAGCGCCTTGAACGCGTCGCGGGCGAGGGCTTGCAGGACCTGGTCGCCGTCGGGGGTGGTGTCGGCGCGGGCGCGGCGCAGGGTGACGAGGAGTTCGTGGACGGCGGCGCTGGTCTCGACTTCGAGGAGGGGGTTGCCGCGGCGTGCGGCGCGGGCGATGCGGCCGACGGTGGCGCGGGCGGGGTCGGCGTCGGAGAGGGGGACGACGGGGCGGCCGGGTTCGATGTAGCCGAGCTCGGTGTACGTCTGCGTGACGGGTCCGGTGAAGTCGACGAAGCACTCGTCCCAGCCGGTGGCGGGGTCGGGCGCGTAGTGGTGCGGGACGCCCGGGGTGAGCCAGAGCAGGGCGGGTGCGGTGACCGTCGTACGGCGTCCGTCGGCGCCCTGGAACCAGCCGCCGCCCGCGCTGACCACGACGGCGACGTGATGGTCGAGGGTGCGCGGGCCGACCGTGGGCAGGGCCCCGTACTGGAGGCCGACGCCGAGGCAGACGAGGCCGAGTTTGTGGTGGGCGGGGCCGGGGCTGAAGAACCGCATCCAGGTGTGGTACATCCGCTTCCGCTCCTGCCCGTAGGTCCAAACAGTGCTGATCTTTGTCCATGGACCCGGCCGCCGCCAGGGGTGAGGGTGGGGCTCATGAACCAGTTCACGGTCGGGGAAACGGATTTTCTGCTGGACGGGCGGCCGGTGCGGCTGCTGTCCGGTGCGCTGCACTACTTCCGGGTGCACGAGGCGCAGTGGGGGCACCGGCTGGCGATGCTGCGGGCGATGGGCCTCAACTGCGTGGAGACGTACGTTCCGTGGAACCTCCACGAGCCGCGACCGGGCGACTTCCAGGACGTGGAGGCGCTCGGCCGGTTCCTGGATGCCGCCCAGGAGGCGGGGCTGTGGGCGATCGTGCGGCCGGGCCCGTACATCTGCGCCGAGTGGGAGAACGGCGGCCTGCCGCACTGGCTGACCGGTGAGCTGGGCGCCCGCGCCCGGACCAGGGACGAGGAGTTTGTGCGGCATGTGGACCGCTGGTTCCGCCGCCTGCTGCCCGAGGTCGTGTCCCGGCAGATCGACCGCGGCGGCCCGGTGCTCATGGTGCAGGTCGAGAACGAGTACGGCAGTTACGGCTCCGACCAGGTGTATCTGCGGTGGCTGGCCGACCTGTTGCGCGCCGAGGGCGTGAGCGTTCCCCTCTGCACCTCGGACGGTCCTGAGGATCACATGCTCTCCGGCGGCAGTGTCGACGGCATCCTGGCCACGGCCAATTTCGGGTCGCACGCGCGCGTGGCCTTCGAGACGCTGCGCCGGCAGCAGCCGACGGGGCCGCTGATGTGCATGGAGTTCTGGTGCGGCTGGTTCGACCACTGGGGCGGGGAACATGTCGTACGCGACGCCGGGGACGCCGCGGACGCGTTGCGGGAGATCCTCGAGTGCGGGGCCTCCGTCAACCTCTACATGGCGCACGGCGGGACGAACTTCGCGGGCTGGGCGGGCGCCAACCGGGGCGGTGGCGCGCTGCACGACGGGGTGCTGGAGCCGGATGTCACGTCGTACGACTACGACGCGCCGATCGACGAGTTCGGCCGGCCCACGGCGAAGTTCTGGGAGTTCCGGTCCGTGCTCGAGGCATACGCGCAGGGACCGCTTCCCGAACTCCCGTCCGCACCGGCTCCGTTGGGCTCGTCCGCCACGGTGGACCTCCCCGAGTGGGCGCCCCTGTCCGCCGTACTGGACACGCTCGGCGGTCCCGAGACCGAGCAACCCGTGCCGCCCACCTTCGAGGAACTCGACGTGGACCGAGGACTGGTCCACTACTCGGTCGACGTGCCGGGTCCCCGGCAGCCGTACCCGCTGACCCTGCGGGGGCTGCGGGACCTGGCGGTGGTGTACGTCGACGGGGTGCGGGCCGGAGTGCTCACCGAGGACGACGTCCAGCTGAAGGAGCCTGTCGCCGGGCACGCGCGCGTGGAGCTGTGGGTGGAGTCGCTCGGACGCGTCAACTACGGGCCGCGGTCCGGAGAGCCGAAGGGCATCACCGGAGGTCTGCTGCACGAGCGGCAGTATCTGCACGGGGTACGCGCGCGTGGCCTGCGTCTGGACGCGTTCGACGCCGGCGTCGACGAGGTGCCCTTCCGGCCGACGACCGGGCCCGACGGCGCGCCCGGCCTGTACCGCGGCACGGTCACCGTGAGCGGCGCGGGGGACGCCCGCCTCGAACTCCCGGGCTGGACCCGGGGCTTCGCCTGGATCAACGGCTTCAACCTGGGCCGCTACTGGTCCACGGGCCCACAGCACTCGCTCTACGTCCCGGGTCCTGTGCTGCACGAGGGCGAGAACGAGGTCTGGCTACTGGAACTACAGGGCGACTCACTGACTGAGCCACCGGCACTACGGGCCCCGTAGGGGCGCGGGGAACTGCGCGACCAGCCACAACAGACCCGCAGCCGCCTACAAACCCAAACCCACCACCCCCGAAGGCGCCCCACACAGCCGAACCGCCGGAGGCTTATCGTGGAAGTCGGGATCAGGGCCTCTTGGGGGTGCGCGGGCGTGGCGAACGGCGGTCCGGTCGAGCATGGCTACCCGCACCTGGACACGGTGCGGGCGGCGATCACCGCCCTGTACAAACGGCTCTCGTACGACACCATCCACACCTTCGACACCAGCGTGGTCCCCGCCGACGTGGCCTTCGCCGACCATGACGACCTCTACCTGGGCACCCAGCGCGTGGCCCGCGAGCTGGTCCAGCACTACCGGCTGCCGGACGCCCGCATGATCGTCAGCTTCCGCGAGATGCACCACGCGGCGAACGTCGAACTCGCCGCGGGCCCCGAGTACTTCATCGAGCTGAACGACCGGTTCCGCACCCACCGCAGGGACATCGGCGCGGCGCTCGCGCACGAGGTGATGCACGTCTACCTGCACCGCCTGGACCTGTCGTTCCCGGGCACGCGCGACAACGAGATCCTCGTGGACACGGCGACGACGTATCTGGGCGCGGGCTGGCTGTTGCTGGACGCGTTCCGTGAGGACGGCGCCTCCTCCCAGAAGCTCGGCTATCTGACCCCGGAGGAGTTCGGGTACGTCCTGGCCAAGCGGTCCCTGGTCTTCGGTGAGGACCCCTCGACGTGGTTCACGAGCGCGCAGGCGTATACGGCGTACACGAAGGGTATGGCGAAGGCCCGCCACGACGAGCAGCAGCCTCCGCTGACCGCGGCCGGCTGGGCGGGCCGCCGCCGCTACGCGAAGGACCGCCGCCACGCCCAGGACCACCACGGCCGGCCTGTCGGCGTCCCGTACGACTTCACTCCCGACAATCACGGTCCGCTGCGTGTGTCGTTCCCCTGCCCGACCTGCCATCAGCGGATCCGGGTGCCGGTGCGGGGCCGGGTGCGGGCGCGCTGCGGCCTGTGCCGCACGGTGCTGGAGTGCGATACGTAGCCCAGTGCGACGTATGGGCGACGTCACATAATTTATGGCAAAACGCTTTGCTTCGGGCAGCCCTGACGGGCGAAGGTCGAAGCATGAACATGCACGATCTGGCGGCAGGTCTGTTCACCGCCGTGTACGAGCCCGACGAGGACGCGGTCGTACGGCAGCTGCGCGCGGGCGCGAGCCCGGAATCCGTGGACGAGGACGGCCAGACGGTCCTGTACCTGGCGGCCATGAACGACGCGCCCGGTGTCGTACGCCTGCTCCTGGCGGCCGGAGCCGCACCGGACCGCCTCAGCGCGGGCACCGACTCGCCGCTGTGCGGGGCGGCCTGCGGCGGGCACACGAAGGTCGTACGGGCCCTGCTGGCGGCCGGTGCGCGGCCGGATCTGGTGGAGGAGTTCGGGTTCACGGCCCTGACCTGGGCCGTGCAGCGCGGCCACGCGCCCGTGGTGGCGGAACTCCTCGCCGCAGGCGCGGACCCGGACCGTCCGGGCCCCAACGGCGAGCCCCCGCTGGTGACGGCCGCGCGCCGCGGCTCCCCCGGCTGCGTACGCGCCCTGCTGGCGGCCGGGGCGCGGGCCCGGTCCGAGGCGCTGGTCGAGGCCCGGCGCTGGCTGGCCCTCGACGTGGAGGCGGAGTTGCGGGCGGGCCTGGAGCGCACGCACGGGCCCGGCCATGAGTACGTCACCCACCGCTTTCCGGAGGACGGCGGCGTAACCGTCCAGGTCGACATGCTCGTCGACGGCCGCCCCACCTCGGGCAACGACCAGCAGACCGGCCACGCGGCCATCGTCACCCTCCTGGAGACGTCGCTGGGCATCGCCGCCCCCGCCCCGGAGCTCGCCGACCGCGCCCTGCGTGGCGGCGACCCCGACAACGACGACTGGACCGAGGCGGTGACCGCGCTCGCGCGGCGCGGCGACGAGGAGACGTTCCGGGCGGCGGCCCTGTGGTGCGGCGACAGCGCGGCCCCGTTGCGGCAGGCGTTCGGGGCGGATGTGCTGGGGCGGCTGGGGACGGAGGGCGGGGACGGGCCGG
>NZ_JAAKZY010000345.1 GCF_011045015.1 Streptomyces scabichelini
GCCCCGACCCCACGCCGAGCCCGCCGCCGCCCGGTGGGCGCCGACACCGGATGTGGCTGTGGCGGAGTGTGATCCTCGGCCGGGTCGTGCAGGGCCGCATCGTGGCGACCGTCGTCGGTCTGACCGTGACCCGTCTGGCCATGGCCATGGCCATGGCCATGGCCATGGCCGTGGCCGTGGGCGTCGGGCTGAGCGGCGTACTCGGGGCCGCGGTCCGCCTCCGCAGGCGGCAGGGCGAACACAGAACGCGGCCCGGCTTCCTGTGCGGCCGCGCGCTCGGCCGCCGCGGCCAGCGCACGCCGGCGCCGCCCGGTCGGCTGAGCCCCGTCACCACCGGCGTTGCCAGGACCCGCGGGCAGCGCCGCCGGCAGGGCCTGTCGCTCGCCGCCGAGCTGTCGTGCACGCTGCCCCTCGGGCGCGGGCACGCCCTGCGGAGGCACCGTCGGCCCGAGCCCGGTGGCAGCGGCCCCCGCGGCATGCTCGGCCGCGGTCACGACCGCACCCTCGGCGACCCCGCCGCCACCTTCCGCGGGACTCGGCCGCCCACGCCGCCGCCCGGTCCCACCGGACCCCTCGGCCCCGGGACCGGGACCGGTCCCCTGCGCCGGAACGGGCACCTGCGGAACCTGTGACTCATCCCCCGCGGCCCGCCTGCGCCGCCGCCCGGTGGGCGCGGCCGCCCCCGTCTCCGTCTCCGCCCCCGTCTCCGTCGAGGGCCCGACCGGGCTCTCCAGGAAGGCGTCCACCGAAGCCCGCCGAGCCCGTCGCCGCCCGCCACCACCCTGCGGCGAGGCCTGCTCAGGCAGTGCCACCGCGGAACCGGGCGCACCGGCCGTCGACGCACCCGAACCCGCGTCCGTACCAAGAGCCGGAGCCGGAGCCTGATCCGGTGCCTGAGCCGAAACCGCCCCGGCCCCACCCCCGATAGGCACCTCGAGCACGAACGCACTGCCGCTCATCCCCGGCACCTCATGCGTCTGCAGCACTCCGCCGTGCGCGCGCACGATCCCGCGCACGATCGGCTCGTGCACCGGGTCTCCCCCGGTGTACGGCCCGCGCACCTCGATCCGTACGACCTCACCGCGCTGGGCCGCCGCCACGACGACCGTGTTGTCCATGTAGCCGCCGGCGGAGACCGGCGCGTTGCCCGTCGAGTCGACGCCCGCGACGTCCGCGACGAGGTGCGCGAGCGCGGTGGCGAGCCGCTGCGGGTCGACCTCGGCCTCGATGGGCGGCGCGTGCACGGCGAACTGCACCCGCCCGGGTCCGATCAGCTCGACGGCCCCGTCGACGCCGGCGGCGACGACCGCGTCGAGCATGACCTTCGTGCGGGCGACGTCCTCGGCTCCGGCGTCGAGCCGCTGGTAGCCGAGCACGTTGTCGATGAGCGTGGTGATCCGCGAGTAGCCGGCCGCGAGGTGGTGCAGCACCTGGTTGGCCTCGGGCCACAGCTGTCCGGCGTCGTCGGCGGCGAGGGCGGACAGTTCGCCGCGCAGCTGGTCGAGCGGGCCGCGCAGGGACTGCCCGAGCACGGCGAGCAGCTGTTCGTGCCGCCCGGCCAGCGCCTCGTACCGGTCCTTCTCCCGCTCGGCGAGCGCCGCGTACCGGTCGTCGCCCGCGGCCAGCTCCTCCTCGTGCGCCTCCCGCAGCTCGGCGAATTCCCTGCCGTGCTGCTCCCGCAGCGAGGTCAGCTCAGCGGCGTGCTCCTCGGCGGTACGCGCGAGCTCCTCCTGATGCCGCCCGTCCGCCGCGTCCTTCTCCTCGGCGAGCGCGTCGTACGGCCGCCGGTCGGTGAAGGTCATCACGGCGCCGACGAGCTGGTCGCCGTCCCGTACGGGCGCGGTCGTCAGGTCGACGGGCACCTTGTCGCCGCTCTTGGACCACACGACCTGCCCGCGCACACGGTGCTTGCGCCCCGAGCGCAGCGTGTCGGCGAGCGGTGACTCCTCGTACGGGAAGGGTGTGCCGTCGGCGCGCGAGTGCAGCATCAGCGGATGCAGCTCCTGCCCGCCCAGATCACTGGCCCGGAAGCCGAGAATCTGCGCGGCGGCCGGATTGACGAGAACGACCCGCCCCTCCGTATCGGTCCCGACGACACCCTCGGAGGCGGCCCGCAGGATCATTTCCGTCTGCCGCTGCGAACGCGCGAGCTCGGCCTCGGTGTCGACGGTGCCGGAGAGGTCGCGTACGACGAGCATCAGCAGCTCGTCGCTGGTGTAGCCGTAACCGTCGTACGCCTGCTGCCCGTTCTCGAGATTCGCGCTCGTGACCTCGACCGGGAACTCGCTGCTGTCGGTGCGGCGGGCCATCATCCGCCGCGGCTTGGTCTGCCCGCGCGGGTCGATGCTTTCGGGCCGGCGCATGGACCCGGGGATCAGCCGGGAGTCGAACTCGGGCAGCAGATCGAGCAGTCCCCGGCCCACCAGAGCCGTGCCCGGGGCCTCGAAGGTCTCCAGGGCGATGGTGTTGGCGTTGACGACGGTCCCATTGGCGTTGACCAGCACCAAGGCATCGGGAAGCGCGTCGAGTATGGCTGCGAGGCGAGCAGCGCCTCGGGATGGCCTGCTGCTCACGAGACGCTTCCTCCCTGTTACCGCATCTAGCCGACCGCGGAGGCCATCTTGCCAACCGGTCCGCGACGTGTCACGCGAGGGAGTCTACGGGCAGTGGTTGCGCTCGCGACGCCGGATGAGAGGGAGGTCGCACGCAGAAGAGAAGCAGAGAAGACGCAGAAGACACGCAGAACCTGTGACCTACCCCTCCGCCGCGCCTCCTGAGCAGCGCCTGCGTCACTCAGGAACCGAGCTTCGGAAGCACGGGCACCATGGCGTTCCACCGCGCGATCTCACACCCGTCACGGCGCTCGTACGTCGCGTCGACGGGCCGTCCGGCCCACGTCCCCGTGACGCGCGCGGTGGCCGGACCGCCGTACTGCATCGTGCACATCCCGCCGGGCCGGGCGGGCGCGAACAGGTCCTCACCCCAGCTCGTCCTCTTGTCCAACTGCTCGCAGGCGGCTCCGGCGTCGGGATGGCTGCCGCCCGCCGGATGACATCGCAGCTCGTACGTCCCGTCCATGCCGTCGCCCGCGCCGCTGACCGTCACGGTGAGCCGGTCGGTGTCGGCGGTCGGCGGCGGCATGTGAGGAAGCGATTCGGCGTACGCGGCCGGGGGCGCCGTGGCCACCACGACGAAGGACGCGGCGGCGGACGCGGCTGCGGTGAGAGCGAGACGGCGGAACATGGCGGCTCCACGGGATGGGGGCGGAATGCGGGTGACTGCGGGTGACTGCGGGTGGCTTCGTCGGGATCCCTGGTCCGGGGCCCAGGCCCCACCCCTTTAACGCTGCCCGTCCCGTGACGTTGCGCCGCGTTACGCCTTTGCCCTCCGCCCTTTCTGCCTAGTACCGTGGGGGGCGATTGGTGACACCCCGCTAGGCTGTGTCATCATCTGCACGCACCACTCGCGCTCGCGCGGGCGGCTGTGCTGGAGGCGTCGCCTAGTCCGGTCTATGGCGCCGCACTGCTAATGCGGTTTGGGACTTCAATCCCATCGAGGGTTCAAATCCCTCCGCCTCCGCTTCATGATCCCGAAGCCCTGGTCACGAGTGACCGGGGCTTCGGCCGTTCATCGACCCTTCCAAGGTCGTTTCCGCAGGTCATGCAGGGTCCGGTAAACGGATTTCGCCTCACGCCACCAGTCATGTAATGTTGTTCCCGCAACGCCGACCGGTCCCAAAAGCCCGCCGGGCAGAGCCAACACAACAGAACACACAAGCACTCGTAGCTTAACGGATAGAGCATCTGACTACGGATCAGAAGGTTGCAGGTTCGAATCCTGCCGAGTGCACACGATGCACACTGTGATGTCTCAGGACATCGGAAACCCTCGAACCTACGGGTTCGGGGGTTTCGTCGTGTTCTTGGGGTGCTGTTCTTGGGGTGCTGGGACACGCCGCCACGGCGTGGTGGCCCACGGCGAGGCTCCTCCGGATGCAGTCCCGCGAGGCGTTCGTCAAACTGATCGCGAAGTACGGCCCCGTACCGGTGGTTTCGACAGGCCCGCAGCCAGGCGTGGCTCTGCCGCCGGCTGTGCCCGGGATGCGGGCTGCCAGGTTGCCCGCCTGCCCGTCTGCCCGGCCTGACCGTATGGCGGAACGTGGATCCACCATCCGCGCGAGGCCAGGAGCCGGGTCCGCGACGAGCCCACCGACGAAACGATCGCGGAGCTGGAGATGATCGAATTCCTCGTGTGCGTGCCGGCGGTCAGCCGATGATCGGGATGATGCCGGATGCTTGATTCCGCACTCGTGCAACTCACCCGGCCGATGCGCCGCGATTGGCGTCATGGCCTGCTGCCGCCCGTCGTCGCATGGCTGACCACGAACCTCATCGCCTGGCTGGTCGCGAAAGCATCGGTCGCCGACGATGGATCAAAAGTGGCTTATTGGTCCACGAACGGTCGCCGTCGCTGGGATTCTGAACACTACCTCTCCATAGCCAAGACCGGCTACGAGATGTTTTGGTGTCGGGAACGCTACGCGAACTTTCCCGACCTCATGTGCGGAAATGTGGCCTGGTTCCCCGGATACCCCATGTCGGTCCGGGCGTTTTCCGCCACCGGACTTTCCCACGAGATATCCGCTGTTGTCGTCACTGAACTGTCTCTGCTCGGCATGTTCGCGGTGCTGTGGTGGTTGCTCGGCGCCCGGCTCACCTGGGCCACGGGACTCACCCTCGCCATCGGTGCGGTATTCCCGGGCGGTATCTACTTCCACGCAATGTTCCCGATCGCCATCGGAACGCTGGCGCTGCTCGTCTGTGTCGCCGGACTGAAGAGGGGCTCCTGGGGAATTGCTGCCGCCGGTGGTTTCGTGGCGGCCTCCTGCCATTTTGTCGGCGCTGTCGCTGTCGGCATGCTCCTGCTGAGTGCGTTCTTCGCATGGCAAAAGGACGGGTGGCCGGTACGGTTCGCGAAGGCCGGGATGGCGGCGGTTCTCGCCGGCTGTGGCGTGCTCTGGGCCAAGTGGCTCATGTGGCAGGGCACCGGCCGCTGGGACGCGTACGAGACCATGCAGAAATCCGGGTACGGGCAAGGCGATCTACGTCAACCCTTCGACGAGATGAGGCAGGCCTACAATGTTGCGTTCAGTGACGGGTACAGGCTGGAAGGGCACCCGTCGTGGCTGGTGGAGCACAGTCTCGCCGCGCACAGGCCCCAGCTCTGGCTGAATATCGCTTTCATACTGCTCATATTGATGACGGCCGCGTTTCGACTCATTCGGAAGTCTCGGCTCGAGGTCGAGGAATGGGCCGCCTTGATCCTGACGGTGGCGATCTTCATGCTGCCGTTCTTCGCCGGCGCGAAAATTTCCTGGTATCGCAATCATGCGCAGATGTTTGTCGGTCTCGTACTGGTCAGGCGTATGCCCCGATGGATTCAGGTGTCACTGTTGGCTGTTTGCTCGATTCAGTACGCTTTTTTGGGGGCTATGTTCTTCGCCGGGGTGCTGGTGTAACCGGCCATCTCTACTGCTTTTCCTCGTCCGTGTCGCGGGCGACGAAATAGGCGGGCCGGGCTTGGGCGGCAGTGTAGATACGGGCCACGTACTCGCCGAGCATTCCCAAGCAGAACAGCTGAACGGCGCCGAAGAACAGCACGGTGATGATCAAGGATGTCCAGCCGGGCAGGGTGTTTCCCGTGGCGTAGACGATAAGAGTCCAGACAAGGAATGCGAGGCAGACGAAGAAACTGAAGGCGCCGAGCGCCGTGGCCAGGCGCAGCGGGGTCGCCGAGAAGCTGGTGATGCTGTCAAATGCCAAGAGGAGCATTCTGTGCAAGGGGTATTTGGTGGTGCCGGCCACTCGCTGTTCGCGCTGGTAGGTGATCTGGCCGCCGGGGAAGCCGAGCCAGGGGATGAGCAGACGATAGGTCTGCTGCCGGTCGGGGAGGGTTTTGAGGGTTTCCACGACAGGGCGGGAGAGAAGGCGGAAGTCCCCGGCCTCAGCGGGGACGAAGGAGCCTGCCAGGCGGCGCATGAGCCAGTAGTAGGCGGCGGCTGTTCGTCGTTTGAACCCGGTGTCGGCGGAGCGGTCGATACGGACGGCATAGACGACGTCCAGACCGTCGGCCCGGGCCATGGCGAGCATTTCGGGAATGAGTTCCGGCGGGTCCTGGAGATCCGCGTCGATACTGATCACATAGGCGCCGCGGGCACGGTGCAGTCCGGCGGTGAGAGCGGCTTGGTGGCCGCTGTTTCGCCGTAGGGTCACGATGCGCAGCTGGGGCCAGGCGGTGCGGAGATCGTCGAGCAGACGAGGAGTCCCGTCGGCCGAGCCGTCATCGACGGCGAGGACTTCGTATGGCTGGCCGCACCCGTCCAGTACCGGTCGGAGCCGCGCCGCCAGAACAGGCAGGGCCTCCTCTTCGTTGAAGATGGGAACCACGATCGACAGAGCGACCGATTCCCTGTGCGTGGCATACACGACATCAGGATGCGGGAAGCGTCTGAAGCCGGCACTTTCAGAGACCGGAGCCCTCTGCGCCTGGCGCAGTTGGCCAAGGGCATGAACTATCAACTGCCGCCGGGAATGCGGACGTTACGGCCTGCGCCGCAAGCCGTGGTCGTGAGCGGGAGTGAGTTCCTCCAACTCGTCGCGCGCATCTCCTGAAGCTGCTGGCTCAACTTCTCTGTCTGCACTTCAAGTTCGGCTCTGTGGGCCGTGACATGGCCCCTTGCTCACCTTCAATGGTGTCCGAGTTGCACGATGCAGTGAGGGGGCCAATAGTGGGTGGAGTGACACCTAAGCGCCGTTGAGCAATGGATCTCCGGTGGCCTTGGACCGCCTCAAGGGCTGAGTCCGCAAGGGAAAGCACCCCATCACATCCCGCTTGGAGTCATGATGCCCAAATCCGCCCGGCGACGGATCTCCTGCATTGTTGGGGCCTCCTGTTTGAGCTCCGCGCTCGCACTGCCGACAGGGCTGGCTACTGCTGTGGCGGCGCCTGATGCCCTCGCTCAAGCCAAGGCAGCACCTGCCCAACCCACACCCCCACCACC
>NZ_JAAKZY010000346.1 GCF_011045015.1 Streptomyces scabichelini
GGGGGGAGGGGAGCCCCCCCGGGAAGACATTGAAGCCAATCCCGTTCCCTTCCGTGCCCCTCGCCGAGGCACCGTGCAGGTGAGGACACCGTGCTCGAGTGTTTCGGGTGGGTGGCCTGAGCCGTGGCCTAGGCTGGACAGGTGATGACGCCGGAAGCTGAGCAGTCCCAGTCCGAGCCGCCTGTCGAGGAGGGGGCTGCGAAGCCGTCGGCGGATGATGTTCCGCCGGCCGGGGACGAGGCGTCGGCTGAGGATGAGGCGTCCGCCGGTGAGGGTTCCCGTGGCGAGGATTCCGCCGACGAGGGTTCCGGTTCCGGTGAGGAGCAGGCGCGGCCCGAGGAGCGGCTGGAGCGGGCCGTGCGCGCGGCTGAGCAGGCGTTGATCGAGTATGAGATCGCGGTGGAGACCTTCCGCGTCGAGGTGGAGAACTTCTCCCGGCTGCACCATCAAAGGCTCGGACCGATGTACGCGCGGCTCGACGAGCTGGAGGCGCAGATCGCGGAGGCTCGGGCCGCCCGCAGCGGCGACCCGGAGGATGTGCGCAAGGCTCAGGAGGCGCGGGCTCGGGTCATGCCGATGCCGGGGGTCGAGGAGCTGTTCCACCAGTGGCTCGACTCGGACGGACTGTCCCCGGAGGCCACGGCGATGTTGACCGAGCAGCCGGTACGGCCACCGCAGCGCGTGCGCCCGAGCGACGAGGCTCGCAAGCTCTACCGCGAACTGGTCCGCAAGGCGCACCCTGACCTGGCGCAGGACGACGACGAGCGCAGGCGGCGCGACGAGTTCATCGCCCGGGTCAACGCCGCGTACGGCCGTGGGGACGAGACTCTGCTCCGGGAGCTGTCCGAGGAGTGGGCCGCTGGGCCTGTACCCGAGGAGTGGCAGCCGAGTCGCAGCGAGGAGCTCTATGCGCGCCTCGAATGGCTCGCCCAGCGTAAGGAACTGCTGACGCTCGTGGCCCGTGACCTGGAGGAAAGCGCGATCGGCGCGATGCTCAAGATCGCGCCGGACGACCCCGACCGGCTGCTGGAGGAGATCGCCGAGCAGCTGCTGGCGCAGGTGAGCGAGCGCGAGGCGGAGCTGGCGGGACTGCTCGGTTAGCTTCACGGCTTTCGGTCGGCCGGCTTCATGGCTTTCGGGCGGTTGGCTTCACCGGCTCCCGGTCGCTTGACTTCACCGGTTCTCGGTCGGCGTCGTCTGATCATGGCGTTGGGTTCACTGGGCTGCGGAGCTGCGGAGCTGCGGAGCTGTGGGGCGGATGCGCCGACGGCAGGTGGTGGCCGGGTCGGGTAGCGTCGGGGATATGCAATTCGGAACTGGTGTGCCCACGGTCGAGGTCGGGGATCTCGCGGACGGAGACTTCCTGCTGGACGTCCGGGAGGACGACGAATGGCAGGCGGGTCACGCGGAGGGGGCACTGCACATCCCCATCAGCGAGTTCGTTGCGCGCTACGGCGAGTTGACCGAGTCGGCGCCGCAGGACGGCAGGATCCATGTGATCTGCCGCTCGGGCAGCCGTTCCGCGCAGGTCGCGATGTACCTCGTCCAGCAGGGCATCGACGCGGTGAACGTCGACGGCGGCATGCAGGTCTGGGCAGCCGCCGGCCGCCCCGTGGTGGACGACAAGGGTCAGCCGGGTTTCGTGCTCTAGCGAGCCCCTGCCCCAGGTGAGTACGCCGCCGCCCTTCGTCCCTCACCCCAGCACATGCGCCGCCAGCAGATCCCCCAGCGTCTCCTCATGGGCTGCCGCCGGGCCGAGGGAGAGTTCCAGGTGCTTGGCCCAGGCGTGGTAGCGGTGCAGGGGATAGTCGGTGTCGGCGCCGAAGCCCCCGTGCAGATGCTGCGCGGTCTGCACGACGCGTCGTACGCCCTCGGAGGCCCAGATCTTGGCCACGGCGACGTCGCCGGACGCGGGCAGCGCGCCGCCCGCCCCCGTGCTGATCCGCCACGCGGCCTGCCAGAGGGTCGCCTCCATCGCGCGCAGGTCGATATAGCGGTCGGCGGCCTGCACGGCCACCGCCTGGAACGTGGCGACCGGGAACCCGAACTGCTCCCGCTTGCTGGTGTATTCACTCGTCATCCCGAGCACGCCCTCGCCCAGGCCGAGCGCCAGCGCACACGTTCCGGTGGCGAGCAGATCCCGCAGTGACTCCCATGCGCCGTCGGCGTCGATGACGTCCCGGGCGGCCAGACGTACGGAGTCCAGCCGGAGTTCGCCGAGGCGCTCACCCGTGGTGGAGATCTGCTCGGCGAGCACGGCACCGTCGTGAACGCGGGGCACGAGGGCGAGCACGGCGCGGCCCGAACCGGTGCTCAGCGCGGGCACGACGACGAAGTCCGCGTTGTACGCCCAGGGCACCGCCGTCTGTACCCCGTCCAGCACCCACTCGTCGCCTTCCCGACGCGCGGTGACGGCGAGTTCGGCGCCGTCGTGCCCGGTGCGGCCGTTCGCGGCGACGGTCAGCACCACCTCGCCACGGCCGGCCCGCGCGAGCAGCTCAGCCTTCAGCTCCTCACCGCCGTATGTCTGTACGGCCACTGCCGCCGCACTGCTCTCCAGCAGCGGCACCCGCGCGAGCACCTTCGCCGACTCGCGCAGCACCAGGCACAACGCGATGGCGTCAAGGCCCGCCCCGCCGTAGCGCGCGTCGATCAGCAGGCTCAGCAGATCCGCTTCGGCGAGCTTGGCCCACAGCGCCCGGTCGAAGTCGTCGGCGACGGCACCCGCGGTGAGCGCGGGAGACGGCACCCCGTCGGGCGCGACCCCGGCGAACACCGCCTTCGCCGCCTCCACGGCCGCCTGCTGTTCTTCGGTGAAGGTGAAGTCCACAGCCCTGTCCTCCCACGTGCCGGCCCATCGGACGGATCTGACGGATCTGACGGAGCGTCAAGATAGAACAGGTTCTACAAGAAGGGAACGGGGTGACAGTGAAGGGAACGCCAGTAACGCAAGCCGACACCAGACAAGGGGCCGTCACAAGCGGCGGCCACAAGCAAGGGGAACCGTCGGCGGGCGGAGCTCACCGGTCGAAGTCCAACTCCACTTTTTCCGTGGCCGGATGAGACTGGCACGCCAGTACATACCCCGCTTCCGTCTCCTCCGGCTCCAGCGCGAAATTGCGGTCCATCCGCACCTCGCCGGAAACCAGGAACGCCCGGCAGGTCCCGCACACCCCGCCCCTGCAGGCGTACGGCGCGTCGGAGCGGTTGCGCAGCACCGTCTCCAGGAGCGGCTCGCCGTCCCGCACCGGCCAGGTGCCCGCGCGCCCGTCGAGCCGCGCGGTCACCGTGCTGTGCGCGGGAGCCGGCACGGTGGCAGTGGACGTGGCTCCGTCGTCCACATGGAAGATCTCCTCGTGGATACGGCTCCGCGACACCCCTAGATCGCGCAACGCTCGCTCCGCCCCCTGCACCAGCCCGAACGGCCCACACAGGAACCAGCCCGCCACCGTGTCGACCGGCAGCAGCGCCGGAAGCAGCCCCGCGAGCCTCTCTCGGTCGAGCCGCCCGGAAGGCAGACCGGCCTGCTGCTCCTCCCGGGAGAGCACCGTCACCAGCTGGAACCGCTCCGTAAAACGGTCCTTGAGGTCGGCGACCTCCTCCAGGAACATCGTCGAGGCGGACGTGCGGTCGCTGCGTATGAGGCAGAACCGCGCTTCGGGCTCCCGCGCCAGCAGCGTCGCGATGATCGACAGCACTGGCGTGATGCCGCTCCCGCCGACCACGGCCGCGTACACCCCGGGCGCCGGTTCGAGCGTGAACCGGCCGGCCGGCGTCATCACCTCCAGCTCGTCGCCGACACCGATCTCCTTGAGCGCGTACGTCGAGAAGGCCCCGCCCTCGACCAGCCGCACCCCGACCCGCAGGGTCCGGGGACCCTCACCGTCCACAGGTGTGGGTGCCGGCGAGCAGATCGAGTACGTACGCCGTATCTCCGTGCCGTCGGCGGTGTGCCGCAGGGCGAGGTGCTGGCCGGGCGCGTACCGGTACTCCTCGCGCAGCTCCGGCGGCACCGCGAAGGTCAGCGCCACGGAATCGTCGGTGAGCCGGTCGACCGCGGCCACCGGGAGTGTGTGGAATCGGGCCATCACAACTCCTTGAAGTGGTCGAACGGTTCGCGGCAGGACAGACAGCGCCGCAGCGCCTTGCACGCGGTGGACGAGAAACGGCTGAGCAGTTCGGTGTCGGCGGAGCCGCAGTGCGGACAGTGCACGGGTTCCGCCGCCTCCGGCTGCGCGGTGAGCGTGCGCATCGGTCCCAGCTCCACCGGCACCGGTCCGTCCGTGTGCCGCATGCGCGGTGGGGCGATGCCGAACTCGCGCAGTTTGCGCCGCCCTTCGTCGGTGATGTCGTCGGTCGACCAGGCGGGCGTGAGCACCGTGCGGACGGTGACCTCCCGTATGCCGTGCTCGCGCAGCACCCGCTCTATGTCCACGGACATCACCTCGACGGCCGGGCAGCCGGTGTACGTCGGGGTCAGCTCGACCTCGACCGCCCCGGCGCCGCGCAGGTGCACCGCGCGCAGGACGCCCAGCTCGTGCAGGGTGATCACGGGCAGTTCGGGGTCGGCCACCGAACCGGCGAGCTCCAGGAGTTCCGCTTCGAGCGGAGTGGTCGTCACCATGACGCCCCCGGGTGGCTGCGGTGCAGATGCTGCATCTCGGCGAGCATCCGCCCGAAGGACTCGGTGTGCAGGCCCTGGCGTCCGGCGCCCGCGGCCCACGCCCCGGACCGCGGTCCTTCCGGCACGTCGAGGGTCGCCCGGCGCAGGACGGCGGAGACGGACTCCAGCCAACTGGTCTCCAAATCCTCCCAGTTGACGTTCACCCCTTCGACCGGCTGGAACATCTCGCCCGTGAACCGCCACAGCGCCTCGCCCGCCCGTCGCATCCGCTCATGGCTCTCGGCCGTGCCGTCGCCGAGCCGTAGCGTCCACTGCTCGGCGTGGTCCTGGTGGTAGGCGACCTCCTTGACGGCCTTGGCGGCGAGAGGGGCGAACTCGCCGTCTTCGGCGGCCAGTTCCGTGTACAGCAGACGCTGGTAGGTGGAGAAGTACAGCTGGCGGGCGATCGTGTGGGCGAAGTCGCCGTTCGGCTGTTCCACCAGCTGGAGGTTGCGGAAGGCGCGCTCCTCGCGGAGGTACGCCAATTCGTCCTCGTCGCCGGCCATCGACAGGAGCACCCGCGCCTGGCCCAGCAGATCGAGCGCGATGTTGGCGAGGGCCACTTCCTCTTCGAGGACGGGCGCGTTGCCCGCCCACTCCCCCAGGCGGTGCGAGAGCACCAGGGCGTCGTCGCCGAGGGCGAGGGCGGCCGCGGAACCGGCGGTGACCGTCACAGGTGCTTCACCCCTTCCGGGATTTCGTAGAACGTCGGGTGGCGGTAGGGCTTGTCGGCGGCCGGTTCGAAGAAGGGGTCCTTCTCGTCCGGCGAAGAGGCGGTGATCGCGGCGGACGGAACGACCCAGATCGAGACGCCCTCGCCGCGCCGGGTGTACAGGTCGCGGGCGTTGCGCAGGGCCAGCTCGGCGTCCGGTGCGTGCAGGCTGCCGGCGTGGGTGTGCGAGAGTCCGCGGCGCGAGCGCACGAAGACCTCCCAGAGGGGCCAGTCGTCGGTGGTCATGCTCGTGCCTCCCCGTTGCCTGCGGCGTGTTTGCCGGCGTACGCCGCGGCCGCCTCCCGTACCCATGCGCCCTCGTCGTGCGCTCGCCTGCGCTGCGTTATCCGCTGTTCGTTGCACGGGCCGTTGCCCTTGAGGACCTCCCGGAACTCCGTCCAGTCGATCGCTCCGAAGTCGTGGTGGCCCCGCTCCTCGTTCCACTTCAACTCCGGGTCGGGGAGCGTGAGTCCGAGCGATTCGGCCTGGGGGACGCAGATGTCCACGAAGCGCTGGCGCAGCTCGTCGTTCGAGTGGCGCTTGATCTTCCAGGCCATCGACTGCGCGGAGTGCGCGGACTCGTCGTCGGGCGGGCCGAACATCATCAGCGAGGGCCACCACCAGCGGTTCACCGCGTCCTGCGCCATCTCGTGCTGCTCCGGGGTGCCGCGGCTGAGGGTCAGCAGCAGCTCGTACCCCTGTCGCTGGTGGAAGGACTCCTCCTTGCAGATGCGGACCATCGCGCGCGCGTACGGCCCGTACGAGCAGCGGCACAGGGGCACCTGGTTGGTGATCGCGGCGCCGTCCACCAGCCAGCCGATGGCGCCGACGTCCGCCCACGTCAGCGTCGGGTAGTTGAAGATCGACGAGTACTTCTGGCGGCCGGTGTGCAGCTTGTCGAGCAGCTCGTCGCGGCTGGTGCCGAGGGTTTCGGCCGCGCTGTAGAGATACAGACCGTGCCCGGCCTCGTCCTGGACCTTGGCCATCAGGATCGCCTTGCGGCGCAGGGAGGGCGCGCGCGTGATCCAGTTGGCCTCCGGCTGCATACCGATGATCTCGGAGTGCGCGTGCTGCGCGATCTGCCGGACCAGCGTCGAGCGGTAGGCGTCGGGCATCCAGTCGCGTGGCTCGATGCGGTCGTCGGCGGCCACGGCGGCGTCGAAGACAGCCTCGTACGCCGCTGTCCGCGCGGCCTCGTCCGCCGTACCGTCCGCCCCTGCGCGGGCCGTCCGGTGCTCGGCTGCTGTCGCCATGCGGTCCCCCTCGACCTTGATCAAGTTACCGACCGATCGTTCGGTTCGTCCGATTCAATGGTGGGACGAGGGCCGTAAGGTGTCAACCGCTGTGGATAACCCACTGTGGACAACGTCGCGGTTGTGGCCACTGTGTCCTCTGGGGCTGTGCCGGGCGGGCGGGCCTGAGTACCGTTCCGGTGCGAACGTCGCGGCGCGGTATCCCGCGGGCGGTACGGCACCCCGCCGGCCGGCGACAGGAATCCGGCGGACATCGGGAATCGGGAAACGGGGCGGAATGGACGCGTACGACGAGGGCTCGAACGCCCGGCACGAGCCGCCGGGCGAGCCCGAGCCCGCCGTCCCCGACGGGCCCCGGCCCAACGACCGCCCCGAGCC
>NZ_JAAKZY010000347.1 GCF_011045015.1 Streptomyces scabichelini
CGTCCCCCACCGCCTGCGCGAACTCCGCGTTCTCCGAGAGGAAGCCGTAGCCGGGATGGATGGCATCCGCCCCCGAGTCCGCGGCCGCCTGCAGCACCTTGGCCATGTCCAGGTAGCTGGAGGCCGGGGTGTCACCGCCCAGCGCGAACGCCTCGTCCGCGGCCCGCACATGCAGCGCGTCCCGGTCCGGCTCGGCGTACACCGCCACGCTCGCGATACCGGCGTCTCGGCACGCCCGGGCGACACGGACAGCGATTTCGCCACGGTTGGCGATCAACACCTTGCGCACGTTGGCTCCCTCTCCTTGAAACAAGCCGAGTTTAGGGACTGCCGACACGTCGTTTCGACCCATCCCCGATGGTGAGCTTGCCCACACGGAGCGTGATCCGAGGCCCGCTCGCCCACGAAATCCCTTGTCGCACGGCCGTACGCAGGGGGCTTCCCAAGAACCCTAGTCCCCCAATGTGGCCAAGGTCTCTGTGAGAGCGTGCTGCGGCCCACTCCGTTTCTTTGTGGAGTCCCTACGAATGGCCCAATGAATCTTTGCCTTCGCCGGATCCCTTGTCCCGGGGTTTACCCGTTAGTAGCGTTCGGGATGTATCGAAGGCTACTTGGGGTAACTGACGCCCTGGTCGAACGGCATCGAAAGTGGGTGGGGACCGGTGGTACGCAGGCCGGTGGCGTGGGTGGCCGCGATCGTGCTCTTCGCGGAGGCGGTGGGCATCGCACTTGTCAACTGGTTCATGGGCGTCGTCGTCGACCGGCAGGAGATGTCCCTCGCGGGGCTCGACGCGGGCATGATGTCCGTGTCCTCGAAGATCGCGGGCCTGGTCTTCGGCCTCTACTTCGCCTTCTGCGGCTTCGTCGCGCTGCGCGTCGCCCTGCGCGACCGCGCCCCCGCAGGGCTCGGCCGGATCGTGCTCATCAGTGCGGCGGTGGTGCACGGCTTGCTCGGCGCGTTCACGGTCGGCCTGGTGGGCTGGGGCGCGTTCGCTTTCATGATGGTGGTGCTCGGCCTGATCGTGCTGATCTTCATGGCGTACGACCGTCAGGACGGCGGCATCTCCGACACCACGCCGGACGACGACGCGCCCGACGACAGCGCACCGGACGGCGGCAACGAGGGGGCGCCTGTCCCTACGCCTCCGGCGCCCTCGGTTCCCTGATCACCCTGCGCCCTGCTCACCTCTCGCGCGGCGTCCACAACTCCGTGATCCCCACGCCCAGTTGGGCCAGCAAGCGGCGCAGCAACGGCAGCGAGATCCCGATGACGTTCCCGTGGTCACCGTCGATGCCCTCGATGAACGGGGCCGAGCGGCCGTCGAGCGTGAAGGCCCCGGCCACGTAGAGGGGTTCGCCCGAGGCGACGTACGCGGCGATCTCGGCGTCGGTCGGCTCGCCGAAGCGGACCACGGTGGACGCGGTCGCCGAGGCGTACCGTCCCGTCACCGTGTCGTACACGCAGTGCCCGGTCTGCAGCGTGCCCGCGCGGCCGCGCATCGACTTCCAGCGCGCGGTGGCCTCCTCGGCGTCCGCGGGCTTGCCGAGCGCCTCGCCGTCCAGGTCGAGCACCGAGTCGCAGCCGATCACCAGGGCGCCCTTGACCTCGGGCTTGGCCGCCACGACGGACGCCTTGGCCTCGGCGAGTGCGCGCGCCAGCTCGGCGGGCGTCGGGGCGGACACGGCGTCCTCGTCGACCCCGCTGACGACGACCTCGGGGTCGAGTCCGGCCTGCCGCAGCAGTCCGAGCCGGGCGGGGGACTGGGAGGCGAGGACGACTCGACGGCGCGGCTGATCAGTCATGCGGCCAGGGTATCGACGCGGTGGGAAGGGCGTCGGGGCGGTCACCGGACATGCGACCGGTGACCGATCACATGTGGTCACATGAAGCCGAGCACGAGCATCGCGAGCACCATGGCCAACGCCATGAGAATCCCGAGTCGCCGCAACATGTTCTGCATGTCGCGCAGTTCCTCGGGCGGCTCGTTCTCGGGGTCGGACCACAGCATTCCACAATCGTGAATCCGAGCCGGGCCGGGCCGCCTGAGTACGCGTACTCATCTTGCGTAGGGCGTGCGGCTCCAGCCCGGCCAGGCAGCTCTAACCGGGCCAGTACGTGCGCCCCCACGCCTTGGGACCGGGCGCGGGCAGGCGGCCCATGGCCACCCGTGCCGGGTCCGCCCAGGCGTCCGGCTCGAGGGGCGCGCCGGACGGGGCGGCGGCCGCCGCCGCGGCGCGCGCCTGGACCACCGCCAGTGCGGCGGCCAGCTCCTCCGGGGTCGGGTTGCCCCGTACGACCTTGATCGTCATGTTTGCTCCCAAGGATCCGGATCGGGGGCCTACAGGGGGATGTTGCCGTGCTTCTTCGGAGGCAGTGATTCCCGCTTCGTACGCAGCTGACGCAGGCCGCGTACGACATGGGAGCGGGTGTCCGACGGCATGATCACGCCGTCGATGTAGCCGCGCTCGGCGGCCGCGTAGGGGTTGAGGAGCCTGTCCTCGTACTCCTGGATCAGGCGCGCCCGCACCTCCTCGCGCTCCGCCTCGGGGGTGGCCGCGATGGTGCGGCGGTGCAGGATGTTGACCGCGCCCTGCGCGCCCATCACGGCGATCTGGGCGGTCGGCCAGGCGAGGTTGAGGTCGGCGCCCAGGTGCTTGGAACCCATGACGTCGTACGCGCCGCCGAACGCCTTGCGGGTGATGATCGTGATCAGCGGGACCGTCGCCTCGGCGTACGCGTAGATCAGCTTGGCGCCGCGGCGGATGATGCCGTCGTGCTCCTGGTCCACGCCCGGCAGGAAGCCCGGCACGTCGACGAAGGTGATCACGGGGACGTTGAAGGCGTCGCAGGTGCGCACGAAGCGGGCCGCCTTCTCGCTCGCCTTTATGTCCAGGCAGCCCGCGAACTGCATCGGCTGGTTGGCGACGATGCCCACCGGGTGGCCCTCGACCCGGCCGAAACCGGTGACGATGTTCGGCGCGAACAGCGGCTGCGTCTCGAAGAACTCGGCGTCGTCCAGGACGTGTTCGATCACCGTGTGCATGTCGTACGGCTGGTTCGCGCTGTCCGGGACGAGCGTGTCCAGCTCGCGGTCCTCGTCCGTGAGTGTCAGGTCCGCCTCCTCGGGGAAGGCGGGCGGCTCACTGAGGTTGTTCGAGGGGAGGTACGACAGCAGCGACTTGACGTACTCGATCGCGTCCTTCTCGTCGCCCGCCATGTGATGGGCCACGCCGGACGTGGAGTTGTGGGTGCGGGCGCCGCCGAGCTCCTCGAAGCCGACGTCCTCCCCGGTGACGGTCTTGATGACGTCGGGCCCGGTGATGAACATGTGCGAGGTCTGGTCGACCATCACCGTGAAGTCGGTGATCGCGGGGGAGTACACCGCGCCGCCCGCGCACGGGCCGACGACCAGGCTGATCTGCGGGATCACACCGGACGCATGGGTGTTGCGGCGGAAGATCTCGCCGTACATGCCGAGCGCCGAGACGCCCTCCTGGATGCGGGCGCCGCCGGAGTCGTTGATGCCGATGAACGGGCAGCCCGTCTTCAGCGCGAAGTCCATCACCTTCATGATCTTCTGGCCGAAGACCTCGCCCAGGGCGCCGCCGAACACGGTGAAGTCCTGCGAGAACACGGCCACCGGGCGGCCGTCGACCATGCCGTAGCCGGTCACGACACCGTCGCCGTACGGCCGGTTCTGCTCCAGGCCGAAGTCGGTCGACCGGTGCTGGGCGAACTCGTCGAACTCGACGAACGACCCCTCGTCCATGAGCAGCTCGATCCGCTCCCGAGCCGTCAACTTGCCCTTGGCGTGCTGCTTTTCGACGGCACGCGCCGAGCCGGCGTGCGTCGCCTCCTCGATGCGGCGCCGCAAGTCCGCGAGCTTGCCCGCGGTGGTGTGGATGTCGATCTCGTGCAGCTGTTCCGGCTCGGACATCGGGATGGGGCTCCCTGCCTGCTCAGTGGGGACGTGAGGGTGAGGTGCTCAGAAGGGGGGCTGGCTACTCATCCGTAGCGTAGTGCTGTGCCTACGGTTCGGCAGTGCGGCGTTTACCACACCCCTCCTCCCTTGTCAGCGGAGGAATGGGATCTCCGGATCAAGCGACGTGCCGGCCACAGTCAGCTGTACGTTCGCTGAGTCGCGGCGGGACACGCCGGAGGGGTGACGTCACGAGTGTGAACGAGCGCCCGTGAACCTCAGCCCGTCAGGGCTGGAATCCGTCCCTTCTGCGGGGCGGAGGATGTCAAACCTAGGGTGGGTTGCATGACGACGCCACCAGGTGCAGAAGGAAACTCGTCCAACGAGCCGGGTGAGCCGAGGTCGGGCCGCTGGTCCGACCTCGACCGGCCGCCCCTCAACGCCACCGCGCTGCGCAGGGCTCTCCTCCGGGACGGAGGGCTATGGCGCGACGTCGACGTGGTGTCCCGTACCGGGTCCACCAACTCCGACCTCGTCGCCCTCGCCGCCGAAGGCAAGGCCGAGGAGGGTGCCGTGCTCGTGGCCGAGGAGCAGAACGCCGGGCGCGGGCGCCTGGACCGCCAGTGGACGGCCCCGGCCCGCTCCGGCCTCTTCTTCTCCGTCCTGTTGAAGCCCGCCGAGGTCCCCGTCGAGCGCTGGGGCTGGCTGCCGCTGCTCGCCGGGGTCGCCACGGCCACCGCGCTGTCCCGCACGGCCGGCGTCGACACGGCACTCAAGTGGCCGAACGACCTGCTCATCACCGTGGGCGGCGAGGAACGCAAGGTCGGCGGCATCCTCGCCGAGCGCGCCGGGAGCGACGGCGTCGTGGTCGGCATCGGCATCAATGTCACGCTCCGCGAGGACGAGCTTCCCGTACCCACGGCGACGTCGCTCGCGCTCGCCGGAGCCTCCACCACCGACCGTGACCCGCTGCTGCGGGCCGTACTGCGCTCGCTGGAGCAGTGGTACGTCGACTGGCGCGCCGCAGGGGGCGATCCCGCCGTCTCCCGGCTCCAGGAGACGTACGCCGCCGGGTGCGCGACGCTGGGGCGGACGGTGCGGGCGGAGCTGCCCGGGGACCGGTCGCTGGTGGGGGAGGCGGTCGCGGTCGACGGGGACGGACGGCTGGTCCTGGCCACGGCGGAGGGGATGCAGCAGCCCATCGGGGCGGGGGACATCGTGCATCTGCGACCGGAGGGTGAGAGAGGGTGAGAAGTGAGCGGCGCTACGGGCGGGGTACCCGGCCACGACTGTTGAGACGGGGGCCCGACCGCACCGTACGACTCTGAGGTGGCAGCGGGACACCGGATCGGCAGTGAGCCGCACGGCGCAGCAGTGAGCGGTGCGGTCGCTGGGGTACTCGGGTCCGGCTGTTGAGAAGGGGCCTTGATCGTGCCGTACGACTCTGGAGGGGGCCGCGGGACACAGGGGCTCGCTCGCGCGGGAGTGAGCCACAGCACACCTGCCGTAGAGTTGAGGCCGGTCGAAAGTGACCGTGGCAGATCGGAAGGGCAGCAGGCGTGACCGTCGACGACACGGGCTCCGGCACGGGTGCACACCCCGCCTCCGACGGTGAGCCGGGGCGCAGCGCTGGTTCCGTGGCCGACGCGTCGGCCACGCGGGGCGACCGTGCCAAGGCACACGCCCAGGTGGACGCGCACGAGGCCGACTCCGGCGACGACCCTCTCGCCCTCCGTCTGGAGCAGTTGATTCTCGGTGCCGAGCGGCGCTACACACCGTTTCAGGCGGCCCGCAGCGCCGGTGTCTCCATGGACCTGGCGTCCCGTTTCTGGCGGGCCATGGGATTCGCCGACATCGGCCAGGCCAGGGCGCTCACGGAGGCGGACGTACTGGCGCTGCGACGGCTGGCCGGTCTGGTGGAGGCGGGACTGCTCAGCGAGGCCATGGCCATCCAGGTCGCCCGTTCCACCGGGCAGACCACCGCCCGGCTGGCCGAGTGGCAGATCGACTCCTTCCTGGAGGGCCTGACCGAGCCGCCCGAGCCGGGCATGACCCGCACGGAAGTGACGTACCCCCTGGTCGAGCTGCTGCTGCCCGAGCTGGAGGAGTTCCTCGTCTACGTCTGGCGGCGCCAGCTCGCCGCCGCGACCGGCCGGGTCGTACAGGCCGCGGACGATGAGGAGATGGTCGACCGCCGCCTCTGTGTTGCCTTCGCCGACCTCGTCGGCTTCACGCGCCTGACGCGCCGCATGGAGGAGGAGGAACTCGGCGAGCTCGTCGAGGCCTTCGAGACCACGGCCGCGGACCTGGTGGCCGCGCACGGGGGGCGCCTGGTGAAGACGCTGGGCGACGAGGTGCTGTACGCCGCCGACGACCCGGGCGTCGCCGCCGAGATCGCCCTGCGCCTCATCGAGACCATGGCCAACGACGAGACGATGCCCGAACTGCGCGTCGGCATCGCCTTCGGCACGGTGACAACTCGGATGGGCGATGTCTTCGGCGCGACGGTGAACCTGGCGTCGCGGCTGACCTCGATAGCGCCACGGGACGCCGTCCTGGTGGACAGCGCGCTCGCGGAGGAGCTGACGCGGACGGGCGACGCCCCCGCCTCCGAGGCGGAGGCCGCGGAGGCGGCTGCCGCCGCGGAGAAGGAGGGCGAGGAGCCGCCGGTGTACCGCTTCGCGCTCCAGCCGATGTGGCAGCGGCCGGTGCGGGGGCTCGGCGTGGTCGAGCCGTGGTTGCTGAACCGCAGGGATGTGTGAGCCGCTGTTTTGCCCGGTTTGCGTGGCCGGCCTTCCTCACCTTGTCGAATACCTCGGGGGCTACCTCGGCGACCTTGGTGTGTCCAGGCAGAGGCTCACGATCGGCAGGCACAGGTCTGAGTGGCCGGGGTGCGGGCTCAGGGTCGGCGGCCGGAATGTGGGGGACGGTTTCGGC
>NZ_JAAKZY010000348.1 GCF_011045015.1 Streptomyces scabichelini
GGAGCGGCCTCCGAAGCGGGGGCGTGTTCGGGGGCGCGGGCCTGGGGTGCGGCGAGGTTCACGGCGCCCGCGGCGGCCGCGGCACCCGCCACACCCACCGCACCGGGCGCCTGCTCCTCGGCCCTCGGGGCGGCGTCCGCGCCCTCCTCCGGATTCTCCGTGTCCAGCAACCGCACGGCATGCCGCCCCAGTTGCGCCACCAGCATGCTCGGCAGCCACGGGTCACGGCTGCGGCCGTCGGAGACCGTGTCCTCCGCACCCGTGCGGTGCAGGATGTCGTCAAGGGAGGGCCGGCCGGCCGGGTCCTTGCGCAGACAGAGCCGTACGAGATCGGCGAGACCCTCCGGGATCCGCTCCAGGTCCGGTTCCTCCTGCGCGATGCGGAACATCAGCGCGTGCACCCCGCTGTTGGCCGTCCCGAAGGGAAGGTCGCCGGTGGCCGCGTACGCGAGGATCGAACCCAGGCAGAAGACGTCGCACGCGGGCGTGATGCGGTCGCCGCGGACCTGCTCGGGCGCCATGAACCCGGGCGACCCGACGAGCGCGCCGGTACGAGTCAGTCCCCCGTCGGTCACCGTCTCCAGGGCGCGGGCGATGCCGAAGTCGATGACGCGCGGGCCGTCGATCGTGACGAGGACGTTCGAGGGCTTGAGGTCGCGGTGGACGATCCCGGCGGCGTGAATGTCCTTGAGGGCGTGCGCGAGTCCGGCCGCGAGAATCCGTACGGAACGTTCGGGCAGCGCACCGTGGTCATGCCCGACGACCGTCTCGAGGGACGGCCCGGCGACATAACCGGTCGCCACCCACGGAATCGCGGCCTCCGTGTCCGCGTCGAGCACGGGCGCCGTCCAGTACCCGCCGACCTGCCGCGCGGCCCGCACCTCCTGCCGGAAGCGCGCCCGGAACTCCTCCTGCTCGGCGAGCTCCTGCCGGACCAGCTTGACGGCGACGGTCCTGCCCCGGTCGGAGCGCGCCAGATACACGTTCCCCATGCCACCGGCACCCAGCCGCGCCAACAGCCGGTACGCGCCGATCCTCTGCGGATCCCCTGGCCCCAGCTTCTCCATGGCTAGCGCCACCCTCCCCCGTGCGTGTGCAACAGGCTGAGGATAGTGCGGCCGTACGGGGCGTTGCGTCGGGCTGTCTCTACGGTTCCGTAACAGCCGACGAGACCTGGTCGAGCGCCTGTGACAGGCGTTCCAACACCCGTACGGTCTCGCCGAACACGTCCTCGCCGAGCATGCCTGCGAGGCGGTCGGCGAGGGCCGCGTGGCCGGGGTTGATCTTCGCTATCGCCGCGCGGCCGTCCTCGGTCGGGGTGAGCAGTTTGGCGCGGCGATGGGCGGGGTTGGGCGCGTACTCGGCCAGTCCCCGCTCGACGAGCAGATCGGCGATCCGCTGCACGCTCTGCCGTGTGATGCCCATCGTGCGGGCGATCCCGGAGACGGGCAGGGGTTCGCGCAGTACGGCACCGAGCACCTGCCACCAGGCGGCGGTCAGCCCGGCGGGCCGGGCCAACTCCTCCGCCACGGACAGGAATTGCCCGTTGAGCCGGAAGACGCCGAGGGCGCTGCGGCTGAGCAGATCCTGACGCTCGCGACTCACTTGCCGGCCGCCTCGAGGACCGCGAACGCCTCCGGGTCCGAGTCGTGGAACAGCCGGTACCAGGCGTCCAGCACCTCGCCCTCGTACACGCCGAGCAGGCCGAACACCTCGCGGGCGAAGGCGACGGGTTCGGTGGGTCCGGCGGTGATCAGCTGTCCGTCGCTCAGATCCGTCACGGCGTCGGCCTCCACGTACCGCTCGCCTCCCTTGTAGCCCGTGGCGGCCAGATAGAAGGACACGGCGCTGGTGTGCTTCCGGTCGTCGAGCAGTCCTTCGCGGGCCAGCCCGGCGGTGGCTCCGCAGATGGCGGCGACGGGGACGCCCGCGTCGAGAAACTCCCGCGCCTTGCGCGCGAACGGCGCGAGCTCGTCGCTGGTGTCCCAGAGATCGGCGCCGGTGAGGATCAGCAGGGAGCTGTCCTCGGGGCGTACGTCATCGAGGGCGAGGTCGGGCTGAATGCGCACGCCGCCGATGGTCTTCACGGCTTCGCGGCTCGGGCCCGCCGTCCGGATCTCGTACCCGGCCCGGGCGAGATAGGCGGTCGTGTGCCCGGTCTCCCAGTCGGCGAAGGTGTCGTAGACGGCGAGGTGGACGGGCTTGCGGGGAGTGGTACTGGTCATGGCTGCTCCTCCGGATTGGCGCTTCTCTCGGGCTTGCGCTTGCGTTTGGACTCAAGCTTCGATGACAGCATGCTGTCAAAAAGACAGCATGCTGTCAATAGGCTCGTCATTAGACCCGGAGGGCACTCCTTAACCCGTACGAGCAGTCCGCTTAACCTCCCGTTCCCTAGCGTCTTCAGCATGGACAGCACAGAGAATCTCGGACTGATCGCCGCCCACCTGGGCCTCGATCTCGTGGCAGTCGCACTGCTGACGTTCGCCGTCTTCCACCCACGGCACCACAGGCGGGAACTGGTACCGGCGTACCTCGCGCTGAACGTCGCGCTGTTCGCGGTCGTCGCCGCGCTCGGCAGGGTGGGCAACGACGGCGGACTCGCGCTCGGCTTCGGGCTCTTCGGGGTGCTGTCGATCGTCCGGCTCCGGTCGGACTCGGTGCAGCACCAGGAGGTCGCGTACTACTTCACGACCCTGGTCCTGGGGCTGCTGTGCGGGCTGCCAGGGCTTGGCCTCGGGATCGCCGCGGGTCTCGCGGGCGTCCTGCTGCTCGTCGTGTACGTCGCCGACCATCCCCGGCTGTACGCGCGGGAACGCCGCGCCGTCGTCACCCTCGACGTGGTGCACAGGGACGCGGGCGCGCTCCGCGAGGACCTGCGGCTTCGGCTGGGCGAGCCGCTGGGGTGGATAGTCCGGGAGGTCGACTACGTGCGTGACCTCATGGTCGTGGACGTGCGGTACCGGGAGGCGCGGGCGGAATCGGTGTCGGCGTCGGCGTCGGGGTCCGCGGCCGGGACCGGGGGGCGGTCCGGCGGGGCATCCGCGTGGGAGCCGGCAGCGGTCCGGAACGGTGCGCGGGTGCCCGCGGTCGAGGAACCGGTGCGATGAGCGTCGCCGAGTGTGCCGCCGAATCTGCCGTCGGACGGGCCGCGCTCGCCGCGCATCCCCTCTCGCTGGCCGAGCTGAACGCCCGCGCCGAGTTGCTGGCCCGCCACGACAATAGTTACGTCGTCCCCGTCGCCGTCTTCGAGGACTTCGCGGCACGGCTGGCCGATCCGCGGCGCGCGGGCGGCCCGTTCCGGGTACTGGCCATCGGCGGCCTGCGCTCCTTCCAGTACCGCTCCACGTACTACGACACCCCCGGGCTGCGTACCTTCCACGACCACCGTCAGGGGCGGCGGCTGCGCTTCCGGGTGCGGGAGCGGGTCTATCAGGACAGCGGGGAGCGGCAGTTCGAGATCAAGCTCAAGAGCGGGCGCGGCGAGACGGTCAAGCACCGGCAGCGGATGGACGGGGGCGATCATCCGCTGGACGGGGCGCGGCGCCGGTTCCTGGCGGACGTCCTCGGGCGGTCGTACGGCATCGAGGCCCCGTCCGGTCTCGTGCCCTCGCTGGTGACGGACTACCGGCGCGTGACGTTCTCCGCCGACGGGGAGCGGGTGACGTGCGACGCCGGGCTGCTGGTCCGGGACCCGGCGACGGGCCGTACCGCCGCCGCCTCCGAGGGGCTGGTGCTCGTCGAGACGAAGACCCGGGGTCACCTCACGGCGGCGGACCGCCTTCTGCACGGGTACGGGGTGCGGCCGGCCGGGTTCACGAAGTACAGCGCGGGGCTGTCGGCCTTGCGGCCTGATCTGGGGGCGAATGCGTGGGTGCGGTGGGTGCGGACGGTGTTTCCGCGCTAGCGCTCCGCTGGGTGCGGTTTCAAGCTGCGGGTTCGTCGTGGCTGGTCGCGCAGTTCCCCGCGCCCCTGAGAGGCCTGCGGCCTTCTTAGGGGACGGGGAACGTCAGCCTCACCTGTGCGCCGGGAGTGTTCTCCGTGCGGAAGCGGCCGCCCGGTTCCTCCGCCGTGCGGCGGGCGATGTCCAGGCCCAGGCCGGTGGAACCCGCGCCGCTGCTGCCGCGCTCGGTGGCGTGGGTGCCCGGGCCGGGGCCGGGGAAGCCGGGGCCCTCGTCCGCGACGAGGAGTTCCGGTCCGTCGGGGGTGGCGCGTGCCGTGACGCGGAAGGGGGTGCCCTGGGGCGTGTGGTCGAGGACGTTGCCGATCAACGCGTCGAGCGCGGCGGCGAGTTCGTCGGCGGGGACGGTGACCGGCAGCGGTTCGGAGGGGGTGTCGACCTCGACCGGGCGTCCCTGGTCCTCCGCCAGCGGCAGCCAGAACGCGGCGCGTTCGCGGGCGACGGCGGCCAGGTCGGCGCGGGGAGCCGCCTCGCTCAGCTGGCGCCGCGCCTTGCGGATCACGTCGTCGACGCCGAGTTCCAGCGCGGCCACGCCCGAGGCGATGCGCTCGGCCTCGGCCGGGTCGCGCAGGGTCTCGGCGTCCAGTCGGAGGGCGGCGACAGGGGTACGGAGGCGGTGTGCGAGGTCGGCGGCGTTCTCGCGTTCCGCAGTGAGGAGCTCGTCGATGCGGGCGGCGAGGCGGTTCAACTGACCGGCTATCAGGCGGAGTTCGGGCGGCCCCTCGATTTCGGCGCGTGCCGACAGGTCGCCGGCGGCCAGCCGGTCCGCGGTGCGGGCCAGCGAGCGGGTCGCGCCGACGAGCCGTGCGCCGAGGCGATCGGCGAGGAGCAGCCCCAGCAGGACGAGCCCGACACCGATCCCGGCCAGCACGAGCCACGACGTGAGGACGCCCTCGTACAACTGCCCTCTGGTGAGGGCCACTTGGACCACCGCCGTGCCATCGGCGGCGCCCTGCACCGGCACCAGGACGACCCGCCCGCCGTCCGGTGGTTCGTACGTGAACGCCCGCCCGGTCCGTGCGAGCCGCACCGCGTCCGTCACGCGTGCCGGTGCGCCGATGACGGAGCCGTTCGCGAGTACGAGCGAAATGCTGGGCAGCCCGGGCCCGTTGACGCTCTGCACGGTCTGCTCGACGCTCTCCCGACTCTCCCGGCTTTCGCGACTCTCCCGGCCGTCCGCACCCGTGGCGAGTTCGGGTCCGGTGGCGGCCGCCACCCACTGCGCCCGCGCGGTCGCCTCCGCGGTGGCCCGGTCGGCGGCGTGACTGCGGGTGAGCAGGGTGAGCGGCACCAGCAGCGCGGCCAGGACCAGCGCGGTGGTGGCCCCGGTGAGCAGGAGGAACCGCCGCCGCACTAGCAGGCCTCCGGTGCCATCAGCTTGACGCCGACCGTTCGTACCGTGTGCAGATAGCGCGGCTCCTGGGCCGTCTCACCCAGCTTTCTTCTCAGCCAGGACAGGTGGACGTCGACCGTCTTGTCGGCGCCGCCCAGGGGCTGTTGCCAGACCTCGGCGAGGAGTTCGCGACGGGACACCACCTGGCCCGGGCGGCGGGCGAGGTGGGTGAGGAGGTCGAACTCGCGGGGCGTGAGGTCGAGGGAGCGGCCGTCGAGGGTGACCTCGCGGGACACAGGGTCCACGGTGAGGCCGCCCACCCGCAGCGGTTCCTCCGCCTCGGGCGGGCCCAGACGGCGCAGCACCGCCTTGATCCGGGCGTCCAGTTGCGCCGCGCCGAACGGCTTCACGATGTAGTCGTCGGCGCCGCTCTCCAGGAGCGTGACCATCTCCGGCTCCTCGTCGCGTGCCGTCGCCACGATCACCGGTACGTCGCTGACGGCCCGGAGCATCCGCAGCACCTGGGCGCCGTCCACGTCCGGCAGCCCCAGGTCCAGTACCACCAGGTCGGGCGGACTGGTCACCGCCGCGTCGAGCCCCGCCATGCCGCTGGGAGCCGTCGCGACGGCGTGGCCCTTGTCCCGCAGGGCGCGCACCAGGGCCCCGCGCAGCGCGGGATCGTCCTCCACAACGAGCAAATGGGCCATACGGCCACCGTAATCAGGGAGTTGGGGTCAAGTGGAGCCGAGGGGAGCCTGCTGATCCGCGGACGGGGGAAAGACCCCTCTTTTTCTGTGGCTTTGTCTGCGGCTTTGTCTGCGGCTTTGTCTGGGTCTTAACCCGGCCTTAGGGAACGGTGCGCCAAGCTCTTCGTATGAGGTGGCGGAGCGCGGTCGTGACCGCGGTATGGGTCGCGGTCGGCACGGGTGCGGGCAGCCTCGGCGCCTGGCAGCTCGCCAGCGCCGACGGGGACGGCGGCGCGCACGGGCGCGCGCTGGACGACGCGGCTGTGCGGCGCGCGCTCGCGGAGGGCACGCGGTCGGCGCCGAGCACGTTGGGCTCCGGTTCCGCGCCGTCGTCGGATTCCCCGGGCGCCACCACGGCCCCGCGGCCGAGCCGCAGCCCTCGGACGGACACCGTGCACTTCGCCGGAGGCAGTGCCACCGCCGAGTGCCGTGCCGACGGGAGCGTGTTCCTCGTCTCCTGGAGCCCGGCCGACGGGTACCAGTTCGACGAGGACGTCGCGCGGGGGCCTGCGCCGGTGGCCCGGCTGGAGGCGGAGCCGATCGCCGACGACGCGGATGATCTTGCGTACGACGTCACTTGCGTGGCTGACGGGCCGAAGGCCCAGCGTGTGCCGGGCGCCGACGACTGACGGGACGCGCCGCGGGACGCCCCGGGGACCGCCCGGGCCCTCCGGGCCCCGCCCACGGTCGGTTTTCGGCTGCGGGCCGGCTGTGGCTGGTCGCGCAGTTCCCCGCGCCCCTGAAGGGGCGCCCGCCAAAGAGGCACCCGCTAAAGAGGCACCCCCCTAAAGGCGCCCCTCC
>NZ_JAAKZY010000349.1 GCF_011045015.1 Streptomyces scabichelini
GGCCCGCCCCCCACCTGACCCGCTACATGGTTAGCGCCGCAGGAACACCGCTCCCACCGCCTTGCGGGCCGCTACCAGGATGGGGTCCCATACCGGGGAGAAAGGCGGGGCGTAGCCCAGGTCCAGGGCTGTCATCTCGTCCACCGTCATGCGTGCGGTCAGGGCCACCGCGGCTATGTCCACTCGTTTGCCCGCGCCCTCACGGCCTACGATCTGGACGCCTAGCAGGCGGCCGGTGCGGCGTTCGGCGAGCATTTTCACGGTCATGGGGGCGGCGTTGGGGTAGTAGCCCGCGCGGCTCGTGGACTCGATGGTGACCGTTTCGTACTGGAGGCCCGCCCTTCTGGCGTCCTTTTCGCGCAGGCCGGTGCGGGCGATCTCCAGGTCGCAGACCTTGCTGACCGCTGTGCCGACGACTCCGGGGAACGTGGCGTAGCCGCCGCCGGCGTTCGCGCCGATCACCTGGCCGTGCTTGTTGGCGTGCGTGCCCAGCGCGATGTGCCGCTCGCGGCCCGAGACCAGGTCGAGGACCTCCACGCAGTCGCCCCCGGCCCAGATGTTCTCGTACCCGCGCACCCGCATCGCCTGGTCGGTCAGCAGTCCCTCGTGGTCGCCCAGGGGCAGACCGGCGGCCTGCGCGAGCGTCGTCTCCGGGCGTACGCCGATACCGAGGACCACCACGTCCGCCGGGTACTCGGCGTCCTCCGTGGCGACCGCGCCGACCCGGCCGTCGTCGCCGGTGAGGACCTTGGTGACCGCGGCGTCGTTCACCATCGTGATGCCCATGCCCTCCATGGCCTCGTGCACCAGCCGGCCCATGTCGGGGTCGAGCGTGGACATCGGCTCCTTGCCGCGGTTGACCACCGTCACCTCGTACCCGCGGTTGATCAGCGCCTCGGCCATCTCCACGCCGATGTAGCCCGCCCCGACCACCACCGCGCGCCGGCCGGGCGTACGGGCCAGCGTGTCCAGCAGCGCCTGGCCGTCGTCGAGGGTCTGCACGCCGTGCACACCCGGGGCGTCGATGCCGGGCAGCGGCGGCCTGATCGGGCGGGCGCCGGTCGCGATCACGAGCTTGTCGTACGACACCCACTCCTCGGCCCCCGAGGCCCCGGAGGTCCCGGAAGCTCCGGAGGTCCCGGACTCGAGATCACGGGCGCGGACCCGGCTGCCCGCGATGTCCAGCTCCGTCACCTCCGTACGCATCCGCAGATCGATCCCGCGTTCACGGTGCTCCTCCGGCGTGCGGGCGATCAGCTGGTCCCGTTCGGAGACGTCGCCGCCCACCCAGTACGGGATGCCGCACGCGGAGAACGAGGCGAAGTGGCCGCGCTCGAACGCGACGATCTCCAGTTCGTCGGGGCCCTTCATGCGGCGCGCCTGGGACGCGGCGGACATGCCCGCCGCGTCCCCTCCGACGATCACCAGACGCTCTCTCGTACGGCTCATGCCCATACGAACACGCTACGGGGGCGCCGCATTTCAGTCCTGCTCGCCTCCCTCTCCCGGTGCCGGCCGGGCCACCGGCAGCGTCATGCCCGCGGTCGCCGTACCCGCGCCCGCCGTGGCCGGGCGGCGCGGCAGCCGGTGGCGCAGGAAACGTACCCACAGCAGCACGAGCAGCGCCGTGCCCACCGCGAAGGGCAGTACCGCGGCGAGTGCCACCGCGATCCAGCGGAACGTGGTGACGAACGCGTTCCAGCCGCCCGCGAGCGCGTCCACGAACCCGGGATCCTCGTCGTCCGCCGTCTTCTTCACCGGGGTCTCGGACAGCGACAGGGTGATCGTGGCGAGGCTCGTCCGGTCCTTCAGGGACGCCTGCTGGGCCAGCAGGGCCTCCAGGTCGGCCTGACGGGTGCTCAACTCGCCTTCCAGGGTGACCACATCGCTGAGCTTGGTCGCCTGGTCCATCAGCTCGCGGATCCGCGCCACGCTGGCGCGCTGCGACGTGATGCGGCTCTCCACGTCGACGACCTGGTCCGTGACGTCCTCCGCCTTCGCCGTCCGGTCGATGAGCTTGCCGGAGCCCTCCAGGTCCGCGAGCACCTCCTCGTACCGGTCCGTGGGCACCCGCAGGACGACCCGTGAGCGCTCGTGGCCCTTGGAGCCGCGGTCCGTGGTCTCGTTGCCGACGATGCCGCCCGCGTTCTCGACGGCGGTACGGGCCTCGGCGAGGGCCTTGGGCACATCCTTGACCTGCACGGTCAGGGACGCGGTGCGGATGATGTGGACAGCGCTCAGCTTCGGCGGCGCGGCGGCCTGTTGGCCCTTGCCGTCGCTGCTGTCCTGGTTGCCGCCCGCGCCCTTCGCGTTGCTCTGCGCGGCTTCGCCGGCGGCGGAGTCCGCGCCGCCGGCGTCGTCCGTGCCGGTGCATCCCGTGAGCGCGAGGGCGGCGGCCAGCAGCAGTGCCGAGAGGAGCTGGACAGGTCGTAGGGATCGTACGGATCGGAGCCTGGACGTTCGGTGCGTGGTGCCATGCGTCTGCATGCCGGCGTACCCCCGAGGGTGTCGTGATGACTGACGCTCCTTCGACGCCGGAACGGGGCGCGACGTTGGACGAATCCGGTCCCGAAGAGGTCACGGTCAGGACTCGCCACGGACACCGGGGGCCGGAGGGACTGTCAGTGGGGTCTGGGACAGTGGAGACATGCACGAAGAGACTCGTCCGGGCACGGGGCATGCCGTCGTCATCGGGGGCGGCATCGCCGGTCTGGCCGCCGCCCACCGGCTGCTGGACGGCGGTGCGCGCGTGACCGTCCTGGAGGCCACGGACCGGCTCGGCGGCAAGCTGCTGCCCGGCGAGATCGCGGGTGCGCGGGTCGACTTCGGTGCCGAGTCGATGCTGGCCCGGCGGCCCGAGGCGGTGGCGCTCGCCCGCGAGGTGGGCCTCGACACCCGGCTTCAGACGCCCGCGACGGCGAGCGCGTCGATCTGGACACGGGGTGCGCTGCGGCCCATGCCCAAGGGCCACGTCATGGGTGTGCCCGGCACCGCGTCCGCTCTCGCCGGGCTGCTCTCCGAGGAGGGCCTCCACCGCATCGAGCGCGACGCCGACCTGCCGCGCACGGACATCGGCGACGACGTGGCAGTGGGGGAGTACGTGGCGGCCCGCCTCGGCCGCGAGGTGGTGGACCGCCTGATCGAGCCACTGCTGGGCGGCGTCTACGCGGGCGACGCATACCGCATTTCCATGCGCTCGGCGGTCCCGCAACTCTTCGACGCGGCCCGCACGCACGCCTCGCTGACGCAGGCGGTCCGCGAGATCCAGGCCCGCGCGGCCGCCGCCCAGCAGACCGGCCCGGTCTTCATGGGCCTCGAGGGCGGCGTCGGCCGACTGCCGCTCGCGGTGGCGGAGTCGGTACGAGCGCGGGGCGGCGAGATCGTCACCGGGACACCGGTGACGGAGCTGCGCAGAGTCGCGGACGAGGCGGCATGGCGCATCGTCGCCGGTGGGCGCGTGCTTCACGCCGACGGGGTCGTCATGGCCGTTCCCGCCACCACGGCTGCCGCGCTGCTGCGTGCCGAAGCGCCCGCTGCCGCGGCCGAGCTGGCCGCCGTCGAGTATGCCTCCATGGCGCTCATCACGCTCGCCTACCGGCGCGACGAAATCAGCCTTCCCGAAGGGAGCGGTTTTCTGGTGCCGCCCGTTGACGGGCGGACCATCAAGGCGTCGACGTTCGCATCCCAGAAGTGGGCATGGATCGCCGAGGAGAACCCGGACGTGGTGGTCCTCAGGACGTCCGTGGGGCGGTACGGCGAGACGGAGGTGCTCGGGCGCGAGGACGGTGACCTCGTCGACGTCTCGCGGCACGATCTGCGCGAAGCCACCGGGCTGGCCGCGGCGCCCGTCGAGAGCCGCGTGACGCGCTGGTACGACGGGCTGCCCCAGTACCCCGTCGGGCACCACGCGCGCGTGGCCCGCATCCGGGAGCACGTCGGCAAGCTGCCGGGCCTCGCGGTGTGCGGAGCGGCGTACGACGGAGTCGGTATCCCGGCCTGCATCGCGAGCGCGTACGCCGCCGTCGACCAGCTGAAGGGCGACCGCGGCGGACTGGACGCACTGGTCGCGAACCCGGTGCAGAGCCTGCACGGCGGAGCGGGAGAATAGCCCCATGAGTGACGACGCCCCCACCACCGAGCCCGCCAAGATCCCGAACAAGGGCAAGCTGGCCAAGGACCTCAACGAGGTCATCCGCTACACGCTGTGGTCCGTCTTCAAGCTGCGCGACGTCCTCCCCGAGGACCGCGGCGGCTACGCGGACGAGGTCCAGGAGCTCTTCGACCAGCTCGCCGCCAAGGACGTCACGATCCGCGGCACGTACGACGTGTCCGGGCTGCGCGCCGACGCCGACCTCATGATCTGGTGGCACGCGGAGACCGCCGACCAGCTCCAGGAGGCGTACAACCTCTTCCGCCGTACGAGGCTGGGCCGCGCCTTGGAGCCGGTCTGGTCGAACATGGCGCTGCACCGCCCCGCCGAGTTCAACCGCTCGCACATCCCGGCATTCCTCGCCGACGAGACGCCGCGCAACTACATCAGCGTCTACCCGTTCGTGCGCTCCTACGACTGGTACCTGCTGCCCGACGAGGACCGCCGCCGCATGCTCGCCGACCACGGCAAGATGGCCCGCGGCTACCCGGACGTGCGCGCCAACACGGTCGCCTCGTTCTCCCTCGGCGACTACGAATGGATCCTCGCCTTCGAGGCAGACGAGCTGTACCGCATCGTCGACCTCATGCGCCACCTGCGCGGCTCCGAGGCACGGCTGTACGTCCGCGAGGAGGTCCCGTTCTACACGGGCCGCCGCAAGGACATCGGCGAGCTGGTCGCGGGTCTGGCCTGATCGGCGTCTGAGCGGCCTTGGCGCCGTAAGGGGCGCGGGGAACTGCGCGACCAGCCACGACGGACCCGCAGTCACCCACTACCGCCTACGCCACTGCTCGCGGAGCGCTCCGCCGCGAGCGGTCGCCCGGCGAAACAGGCTTGGGCTCCGGATGCGGTGCGCACTCCTCGCCCCGCACCGGAAGCTGCCCCGCCAGCAGATACGCGTCCACGTGGCCGTTGACGCACGGGTTCGCACCACCCCCGATCCCGTGCGTGCCCGCGGCCCGCTCGGTCACCAGCACCGAGCCGGACAGCCGCCGACGCAGCTCCAGCGCCCCCTTGTACGGCGTGGCCGCGTCCCGCTCGGCGGCCAGGATCAGCGTCGGCGGCAGCTCGCCGGGTGACGTCCGTACGTCGAGGGGCCGCTGCCGCGGCACCGGCCAGTACGCGCACGGCAGATTCGTCCAGACGTTGTCCCACGTCTCGAACGGCGCCACGCGCGCGAGGCGCGTGTTGTCGCGGTCCCAGGTGCGCCAGTCGGTCGGCCAGGGCGCGTCGTTGCACTCGACGGCCGTGTAGACGGCGTCCCCGTTCTCCTGCTCGGCCACCGCCTCCGGTTGCGGCCACGCCTGCTGGATCAGCGGCTTCGGGTCGCCCTTGAGATACGCGGAGAGCGCCAGCGCGCGCTGCGGCCAGTAGCTGTCGTAGTACCCGGCCTTCAGAAACGCACTCTGCAACTGCCCCGGTCCGATCTTGCCGCCCGCGGGCTTGGCGGCGAGCCGCGCCCGTGCCTTCTCGTAGCTGCGCAGCACCTCCCTGGGTGTGCGGCCGAGTCCGTACACCTTGTGGTGCTTGGCGACCCATGTGCGGAAGTCCGTCCAGCGCCTCTCGAAGGCGGCCGACTGGTCGAGGTTGTTGCGGTACCAGATCTGCTCCGGGTCCGGGTTCACGGCCGAGTCGAAGACCATCCGGCGTACATGCGAGGGGAACAGCGTCGCGTACAGGGCTCCGATGTACGTGCCGTACGAAGCGCCCATGAAGGTCAGCTTCCGCTCGCCGAGCGCGGCGCGCAGGACGTCCAGGTCGCGCGCGTTGTTGAGCGACGTGAAGTGCCGCAGCCCGCTGCCGGAGCGCTTCAGACAGCCGCGTGCGTACGTCTTCGCCCGGGCGATGCGCTCCTGCTTGTGCGACTCCGAAGGGTGCGTGGGCGACTGCGAGGGCCCCTTCATGAGCTGGTTCGGTGCCTGGCAGGACAGTGGCGCGGAGCGGCCTACCCCGCGCGGTGCATAGCCGACGAGGTCGTACGCCGCCGCGATGCGCTTCCACTCGGGGAACTGGCCGGCCAGCGGGAAGCGCATGCTGGAGGCGCCGGGGCCGCCCGGGTTGTAGACGAGCGAGCCCTGATACGGGACCTTCCGCTTGCCGTTCGCGCCGCCGTTCTTGCCGCCGTTCTTGGCGTTCTTGCCGTCCTTCCTCTCCTTGCCTGTCTCTCCGTTCTTGCCGGTCGCGCGCACGCGGCTGACGGTCAGGTCGATCTTCTTGCCGTCGGGCCGCGCGTAGTCGAGCGGCACCGTCACCGTGCCGCACTGGAGGCTGCCCGGGGCGTCCCGCTCCGCGGCGCACTTCCCGAAGCGGATGCCTTCGGCGGCGGCGCGCGCGGCGGCGACGGCCACGCCGTGCCGTTCGGCCCAGCCGGGTGCCGCGGCCCGGGCGTCGCCCGCAGGGGCGGCGACGAGGGCGGTCAGGACCAAGGACCCGGCGGTTCCATAGAGGACGGCAGCTCTCATCGCGTATCCCTTCGGCGCACAACAATGGCAAAAGGGATATTTCGTTTGGTATTTGGTGAAGTAAAGCACCGGCCCGCTGGTGTCCGGGTGGTTTTTGTTCTCCTTGCTCTACGGAGGCGGGCTGGACGCCGGTGACGGCAGGGTGTAGCTCGGCGAGGGGGACACCGGGACGGGCGGGCTGGGGGAGGC
>NZ_JAAKZY010000034.1 GCF_011045015.1 Streptomyces scabichelini
TATAAGAGACAGGGCCGGGGTCGAGGCCGACCAGGCCTCCGACGCCTAGTCCGCCGCCTCCTTCGCGTACTTGATGAGCTGGGAGAAGTCGATCGCTCCAGGATCCCCGTGGAGATTCTCGGGGACATGCATGTGCCCGCAGACCCCGTTGAAGTCGTTCCATTCCGCGTCGCTCATACGCTGTCCCTCACCGTTCCCGTACGACTTCGGGTAGGCGGGCCACGCCTTCGGTCCTGACAGGGGTACGTCGTGCTCGTTGTGCATCCATGTCAGGAAGCGGGCGACTCCGCGCAGGGCCCAGTCGGGCGCCTTCGGCCAGTAGATGTGCGACTGTCCTGCCTCCGCCCACTCGGCATGGGTCTTCGGGTCGCAGGTGCCGACGAGTTCGATCTGGCAGACGTTGAGCGCGTTGGTCTCGACACCGCCCGACTCGTTGACCAGGGCGCGGGACGAGGTCTCGATGTCGAAGTGCTGGTACCACTTCAGTTGCTCGGCGGCGAGGTCCGGCACCGCCGTGAGGTTCGGGGCCGAGGCTCCGCCGCCGTAGCCCGGCAGGGTGCGGCCCTCGGTGGTGTGCAGGACGACGGTGTTGACCTCTATCGCGTCGCCGCCGTAGTCGTCCTGGTACCAGTGCGTCCGGCTCGCGCCGGGGTAGCGCTGGGGTCCCGTCTTCGTGCTCACTGCGTCTCCTGGAACTGGACTCCCCGGCGGGGCGCCAGGGGCGCAGCTCATCGTGCGTCAACAGCCGTACTGGGTACGGCTGTTGCACAGTTCGCACACGAAATGGGCGCAGTAGTTACGCGTGGTGCAGCGTGGCGGAATGCAGCGGAACGTGGAGCGAGACCAGCGCAGGGGCCTCAACGCCGCAGCCCAGCCTCAGCCCGCGTTCTTGATCGCCGAGATGTCGAAGTTCAGCTTGATCTTGTCGGAGATGAGGACTCCGCCGGTCTCCAGCGCCGCGTTGTACGTAAGGCCCCACTCCGAGCGCAGGATCTCCGCCTTGCCCTCGAAGCCGACGCGCTCATTGCCGAACGGGTCCTTCGCGGAGCCGTTGAACTCCAGGTCGATGGAGAGGGGCTTGGTGGTGCCGAGGATCGACAGGTCACCGGTGATCCGGTAGTCGTCGCCGCCGAGCGCCTCCGCCTTGGTGGAGCGGAACGTCATCGTCGGGAACTCGTCCGTCTTGAAGAAGTCGGAGCTCTTGAGGTGGCCGTTGCGGTCGGCGTTGCCCGTGTCGATGCTCTCCATCGTGACGTCGATGGACGCGGTCGAGCTGGACGGGTCGGTGCCGTCCAGGTGCAGGGTGCCTGTGAAGTCGAGGAAGGCGCCCTTGACGTTGGTGACCATGGCGTGCCGGGCGACGAAGCCGATCGTCGAGTGGGACGGGTCGATGGTGTAGTCGCCGGTGAGGGCGGCCAGGTCGGGATTCACGGCGGCGGGAGCCGTGACGGTGGCTGTGGCGGTGGCGGCGGTGTCCTTGCGGCCGAAAAGACCCATGACTGACTCCTTGGGGGACGAGCTCCGGCGCTGCGCCGAAGCCGTTTAATCTTCAATGACATCGACCGTAGAACTATTCCGTTTAAAATTCAACAGAAGCGTGGGTGTGTTGGGTCGATTACGCACCGTTGCCTTGGGGGACCATCGGCCAGTGACCCCCACCCGTCGCACGTTTCTGCTGGCGGCGACTCTCGCGGCCGGCGCCGCGCTCGCAGCCTCCTCATGTGCTGCCTATGCCGCACATGCCGCGGACGACAAGGACGAGGACGAGTACGCGACCCTCCGCCGCCGCTGGCTGGAGATCGCACTCGGCACCGGCTACGACCCGACCGCCGAGCCCTACGCCGCCCGCCTCGCCGAGACCGGCGATCTGGCCCGGGGCTTCAGACAGACCATGGCCCCGACCGCCACCGCAGGCTGTGGACGATGACGCGGGCGTACGTCCAGGAGGGCACCGGTTCGACCGGCGACGACTCACTCCTCGCCGACGTCATCAAGGGCATCGATCACCTCTCCGCCACCGTCTACAACTCCTCCACCACCCGCTATGGCAACTGGTGGGAGTGGCAGATCGGCAGCCCCCGCCTCCTGATGGACATCGTCGCCGCCCTCCACGACCGGCTGTCGGTTCTCGCCAACGACGTCCGGTGCCAGGCAGTCCATGTGAGCTCCCTGGGCCTGACCGCGGCCAACTTCTGGCGGGCCGGGAGCGTGGGGCCGCTGTCGGTCTCGGCGCCGGCGAGTGTTCTCGTACGGCGTCGTGGGCGTCATGGGCGTGGGGACGCGCTGCTGTGTGTGAGCGGGCCCGAGCGTGCGGGTGAGCCGGTGGAGGTGGTGTGGGATCGGCCGGTACGGGAGGTTGTGCGGGCCGATGCGGGGGTGGAAGTCCTTGCGACTGGCCGGGAGTTGAGGGTGCGGGTGAGGCCTGGGACGGCGGGAGCCACCTTCCGGTGCGAGGTGCGGTAGCGCTCCGCTGTGGGTGCGGAAACAGCGGACCGTCCGTATCTGCGGGCGTCTGGGGCTGATCGCGCCCGCGCCGGGAGATCGAACCGGTGGCGGCGCGTGTCGCCGAGGGCGGCCGGCTGCCGGGCCCCGACAGCCAGCCGCCTCGCCTTCTCGTACCTCACGGGCGTCCTGGACGACGTCCAGAAGGTCCACGAGGCCCAGCCGGAGGATGTGGTGACCTTGAGCGAGGTGTGCAGCACGCCACACTGGGCGGCTTTGTGGAACCTCGACAACGCACACCGCCCCTGAGCTGGTGGTTGACCTGCATGCTCGCGAGGTTCTGTTCAGGGGTACCAGGAAAACGCTCCGGAGACTGTGAGGAGTCGACGGCCCGCTTTCGTTGGTGGACTTCGTAAGGTCACTACATGACCGTTTTGGACGATGCCGGATCCTCGGCCGGAGAACCCACCGACGCGCACGGACGTGTGGCCGAGCTGCACGAGATCCGCGCGCAGGCGCTCGCCGGCCCCAGCGAGAAGGCGACCGCGGCGCAGCACGCCAAGGGCAAGCTGACCTCCCGGGAGCGCATCGAGCTCCTGCTGGACGAGGGCTCGTTCAACGAGGTCGAGCAGCTGCGCCGGCACCGGGCCACCGGCTTCGGCCTGGAGGCCAAGAAGCCGTACACCGACGGTGTGATCACCGGCTGGGGCACGGTGGAGGGCCGCACGGTCTTCGTGTACGCCCACGACTTCCGGATCTTCGGCGGCGCCCTGGGCGAGGCCCACGCCACGAAGATCCACAAGATCATGGACATGGCCATCGCGGCCGGGGCGCCGCTGGTGTCGCTGAACGACGGGGCGGGCGCCCGCATCCAGGAGGGCGTCAGCGCGCTGGCCGGTTACGGCGGCATCTTCCAGCGCAACACCCGCGCGTCCGGCGTCATCCCGCAGATCAGCGTCATGCTCGGCCCGTGCGCGGGCGGCGCCGCCTACAGCCCCGCGCTGACGGACTTCGTGTTCATGGTCCGCGAGACCTCGCAGATGTTCATCACAGGACCGGACGTGGTCAAGGCGGTCACCGGCGAGGAGATCACCCAGAACGGCCTCGGCGGCGCGGACGTGCACGCCGAGACCTCCGGCGTCGCGCACTTCGCGTACGACGACGAGGAGACCTGCCTGGCGGAGGTCCGCTACCTCCTGTCGATGCTCCCGCAGAACAACCGCGAGAACCCGCCCCACACGGCCTCCGAGGACCCCGCGGACCGTCGTGGCGACGTCCTCCTGGACCTGGTCCCCGCGGACGGCAACCGGCCGTACGACATGACCAAGGTCATCGAGGAACTCGTCGACGACGGCGACTACCTGGAGATCCACGAGCGCTGGGCCCGCAACATCATCTGCGCCCTGGCCCGCCTTGACGGCCAGGTGGTGGGCATCGTCGCCAACCAGCCGCAGTCCCTGGCCGGTGTCCTGGACATCGAGGCCTCCGAGAAAGCCGCGCGGTTCGTGCAGATGTGCGACGCGTTCAACATCCCGATCGTCACCCTTTTGGACGTACCCGGCTTTCTGCCCGGCGTCGACCAGGAGCACGGTGGGATCATCCGCCACGGCGCGAAGCTGCTGTACGCGTACTGCAACGCCACCGTGCCGCGGATCTCGCTGATCCTTCGGAAGGCGTACGGAGGTGCCTACATCGTCATGGACAGCCAGTCCATCGGGGCGGACCTCACCTACGCGTGGCCCACGAACGAGATCGCGGTGATGGGAGCCGAGGGCGCCGCCAACGTCATCTTCCGCCGCCAGATCGCCGAGGCCGAGGACCCCGAGGCTATGCGTGCCCGCATGGTCAAGGAGTACAAGGCCGAGCTGATGCACCCGTACTACGCGGCCGAGCGCGGCCTGGTGGACGACGTGATCGACCCCGCCGAGACCCGCGAGATCCTGATCCGCTCACTGGCCATGCTCCGCACGAAGCACGCGGATCTGCCGTCCCGCAAGCACGGAAACCCGCCGCAGTAACGCTGCGGTCCCCCCGCGGAAACCTCACTCACGGAGACTTACGTCTATGAGCACCCCTGACATTCGCGTCGAGAAGGGCCACGCCGAGCCCGAGGAAGTCGCCGCCATCACGGCGATCCTCCTGGCCCGCGCCGCGGCCGCGCCCGCGCCTGCGACCCACCGTGGCCGCACGAAGGCCGGCTGGCGCCGCCTGGAGCGGGAGCCCGGCTTCCGGGCACCGCACAGCTGGCGCTGACGGTTCGCTTGATCCACGCTCGGCCCCGCACTCCTTTGGGAGGGCGGGGCTGTTGTGTTGGAGGTGTCATGTGATGGTGACGTCTACGTCGGGGAGATCCAGCGTGGTGATGGGCTGACCGTCTGGGGTGTGGCACGAGGAGATCCGTACCGATTTCAGGGAACCGCCGAGATGGCGGTAGGCGTCGGATCCGTCGGGCAAGACGCAGTTTGTGATGTTGAGGGTCCGCAACGCAGGAGGAAGGGACTCATTCGCCTTCAGCCAGGCGCACAAGTCGAAGCGTTTGATGGAGAGGTGCCTGAGCCCGCGCATCGCGGAGATGGCGTTGATGCTGCGTGGCATGCAGGTGTTCAGGCCCGCCAGGTAGAGGAACCAAGGCTCGCAGCAGCTGCTCAAAACACCCAAATCCGTGCTCTCGCTCACATCGTAGAAGCTCAGCTCCGACGCGGCTGGCCTAAGACGCAGACCGTCGAGGGTCGGCGTACCGCGGAGTCCAAGGAACAGGTGGGCGAGACTCCCCAGGTTCCCCACCGTTTCTAGGTTGATCAGCTCTCTTGGCCCCAGCACCGCGAGCTCCCGCAACCCTGGGTGAGCTGCCATCACCGACAGGTCACCGGCGCCGCGGAGCTGGGGGATCGATAGTTCCGTCAGGGGCGAGAGCTGGGCCACGGCAGCGAGATCTGGGAACGGATAACCGATCCACAGGTCGGTGATGGACCTCAACCGAGTCGCCGCGTGCCACTGGCCGGAGTGTGTAAGTTCGACGGTGTGCCCCGTCAGCGGCAGCGGCGCCAGGACCTGATCGGCATAGGCGTCCGCATCGAAGTACCTCCAGGCCCCGATGAGTTCGTCGATGACGCCGTCGCGTTCGTCCTCCGCGTACCCCGCCATGAGCGACAACGCCTCCTCACCCCCGATCATCGCCACCGTCCGTACCGTCTGAGCCGCGGCCTTCTCCGTCAGCTCGCCCAGCGAGCGCGGCAGTCTCCGCAGCAGACTCGTCCCCACCGCCGCCAGCGCGGGCGGGTCCGTCTTTCTGCGGGCCGGGAGCAGCGCCGACACCGCCTCGTCCAGGCGGCCCGCCAGTTCTGCCGAGGCCGAAGGCATCGTCTCCTGGCAGGCGGCCGCCAGCAGCCGCAAGGCCCGTGCGTGCCGGGGTTCTCGCTCCGCGCGGTCGAGGATGCCGCCCAGGAGCTCCTCCCGCTGGCGGGTGTTGGCGTGTCCGGCGGCCATGATGATCGTCTCGCGCCACAGGTCGAGGTGGGCCCGCCCGACCAGGTTGCCGATGCGGTCCTCCTCCGTGGCCTCCTCGGCGGCCAGGTACTCCTGGAACGTCCGGTGTACGAAGTCCAGGCGCCCCTGGACGGGATCGCGGAGTATCCCGGAGCGCTCCAGCAACTGATCGAGGACCCCGTGGCCGTCCTGGACGTCCAGATGCCGCATCGCCGCGAGCTTCCTGCCGACGTGGACGGCGGCCTGGTCCACGCTGATCTCGCTGCGGTTGTTGTCCGACAGGCGCCAGGCCAGATCCCGGAGTATGACCAGCTTGTCGCCGAGGCTGAGCTTGCTGTCGACCGCACTCGGAACGCTGCGCTCCGTGTCACGGTCGTGGACGAGCGTGTCCAGGGCGTTCTTGTACAACTCCATCCGGTCGCGCGGGAGTTGGCTGCCCCGGTTCAGGTGCATGGCGCAGAGCATGGCCGCGAGCAGCGGGGTGCCGGCCAGGGACGGGAGGTGCGGCCGGTCCTTGAGACTGTTCAGCAGGGACTGCTCGTAACGGGGGAGTTCGTCCACGGCGCAGGGGAGTTCGTCGCCCAGTTCCCGTACCGCCTGATGCCATCGCCGTACGAAGGCCGCCAGGTCCGGTGGAGTCATGCGGTCCATGTGGAGGGCCGTGAAGTCCTCCCTGCGCAGCCAGTCCACTCCGGCCGCGGTCGGACGCGAGGTGACCACCACCCGTATACCGCTGTACGTCCCCAGCAGCTTGCGCAGCCACTCCCGCACCGACCGGCGCTCCCCGCCGAGCAGCTCGTCCACGCCGTCGACCAGCAGCAGGACCGTGCCGTCGCGGAGCTGGCGCTCCACCCACCCCTTGGGCATGATCCCGGTGATGGTTCCGGCGACCCCGTCCAGCAGCTCCTCGGGCTTCTTCGGCAGCGGACGGCCGCTGTACTCCCGCAGCTTGACGAAGACCGGCGTGAGGCCGTTCCAGTCGGCCAGCTCGGCGGTGAAGGCGCCGCGCGCCGCCGTGATCGCCAGCCAGCGCAGCAACGTCGTCTTGCCCGAGCCCGCCTCGCCCCGCAGCAGCACCCTCGACGCCCCGCCGAGCGCGGCCTCGACCCGCATCCCGGAGCTCTCCGTGCCGGGCTCCTCCCAGTCGCTCATGTCGGGCCGCAGGAGGGGCAGGGAGCGGCCGGCGGCGCGGCGGCGGGTTCCGGCGTCTCCGGTGGCCCGCAGGCTGACGTACGCGACCGACAGCCGGACCTGCGCCGCCGCGCGGTCGGACGTGCGGCGGAACAGCTCCACCTCGTCGAGGTCGTTGCTGACCAGGTCCATGTACAGACGGCGGAAGTCCATGTCCTGGTCGGTGCCGTCCGGCGCGAACAGTGAACGGTCGGGCAGTCGTTCCAGGACACGGGCCACGTCGGTGCCCAGGGAGGTGGTGCGTTCCAGCAGTTCGGCCAGCGCACGCTCCTCGAACACCGGCAGGCTCCGCACGATGCTGACGTAGTACTGACAGCACTCGGTGAAGAGCAGCCGGTAGAACCGCTCCTCCGCCTCGTTCAGGCCGACCGGCGCCCGCACCGTCCCGGTGATCCGGCGGATCAGTTCCGCGGGACTGGCGTCAGCCGCCAGGACCGCCTCGTCCGACAGGTCGGCCGCGGCGAACGTGTCGCACACCCCGTTGACCGCCGCTTCCCGGCCGCTCTCGTCCATCCCCCGGAACTCATGCGCCAGGAACGGCTCCATCCGGGCCGCGACCGCGTCGGCCATCTCCTCGAACTGCCGGCGGACGCTGCGCTGGAGCCGCAGGCCGGGCACCCGCACCCGTACGAGCTCGTCCATCGGCAGCCGGCGCTCCTGCTCCCGCCGCTTGCCTCCCAGCCACATCTGGGCGGCCGTGTTCGCCACGGTCGTCCCCAGCCGTAATGCGGCCGCTTCCGCGCTCATCCAAGCCCCCTCGCTGAACGGAAACGCGCTCATTGTGGCAGGGGACAACGGCAAAGGGGCCCTCTCCTGTGATGGAGAGGGCCCCTTCTCAAGGTTTCTGCAGATTTCTGCGGAAGATTTCTGCGGGCGAACGACTAGCGAAGGCGTGCCATCAGCGCGTGCTCCACGAGCGTGATCAGCGCCGACTTCGCGTCGGCGCGGTGCCGGGCGTCCGTCGTGATGATCGGCGTGTCGGGGCCGATCTGGAGGGCCTCGCGCACCTCGTCCGGGTTGTACGGCTGCTGGCCGTCGAAGCCGTTCAGCGCGATGACGAAGGGGAGGCCGCTGTTCTCGAAGTAGTCGACCGCGGGGAAGCAGTCGGCGAGACGGCGGGTGTCCACCAGGACGATCGCGCCGATGGCGCCGCGTACCAGGTCGTCCCACATGAACCAGAAGCGGTCCTGGCCGGGCGTACCGAAGAGGTACAGGATCAGGTCCTGGTCCAGGGTGATGCGGCCGAAGTCCATGGCGACGGTGGTCGTCGTCTTGTCTCCGGTGTGGGTGAGATCGTCGATACCCGCGGACGCGGACGTCATGACGGCCTCGGTACGCAGCGGGTTGATCTCCGAGACGGCCCCGACGAACGTGGTCTTGCCCACGCCGAAGCCACCCGCCACCACGATCTTCGCCGAGGTGGTGGAGCGGGAAGGACCGCCGCTAGAGCTTGCGAAGTCCACTGAGCACCCTTTCGAGCAGTGTCACGTCTGGCTGGCCGCCGGCGTTCTCGTCGCCGCCGGGCTGATGGATGGCGACCAGGCCCGCCTCCGCCAAGTCGGCGACGAGGATCCTGGCCACGCCGAGAGGGATCGTCAGCAGAGCCGAGATTTCGGCCACCGACTTGATCTCCCGGCAGAGGTTGCAGATCCGCTGATGCTCGGGCAGCTGGCCCTGCATCTGGTGCGGCTGCGCGGTGGTGTGCACCAGCGCCTCGATGGCGAGCTGGTACCGCGGCCTGGTGCGGCCGCCCGTCATGGCGTACGGACGCACCAAGGGGTTCGATGCCCCGCCGGCGGGCGAGGGCTCAGGGGAGCGGCGCTGCGGCTGCACGGGCTGGATGCGCGGCGCCGGCGGCTGGTCGTACGGCGAAGGACCGGGACCCTGGGGCGCGTACGGCTGGCGCTGCCGGTGGCTCGGCGCGGAGGGGAAGTTGTACCGGTTCGGGTTCTGCGAACCGTCACCCTGGTCCTGGCCCTGGCCAGGACCGTAAGACCAGTTGCCCGAAGACGAACCGCCTGGGGGTGTTGCCACTTTCTCCTCCTCCGACTGTGCCGGGCACCCATCACGCTGGATAGCCGTGTCCGAAACCTTACGGCCACGGGACGCCAAAAAGTATCGCTTGTCTGCTAGTTGAGAAGGCTCCCCTGGAGCTCAGCACGCAGATCAGGCGTCAGAACCGTACCGGCACGGTCCACCAGAAGGGCCATCTCGTACCCGATGAGCCCGATGTCCGCTTCCGGATGTGCCAGGACGGCGAGCGACGAACCATCGGAAATGGACATGATGAAGAGGAATCCTCGCTCCATCTCCACAACTGTCTGGTTCACACTGCCGCCCTCGAAGATGCGGGACGCGCCCGCGGTCAGTGAGGTAAGACCCGACGCGACGGCCGCCAGCTGGTCGGCGCGGTCGCGCGGAAAGCCTTCGGACATCGCCAGAAGGAGTCCGTCGGCGGAGACCACCACCGTGTGAGACACCCCGGGGGTGTTGTCCACGAAGTTGGTGATCAACCAGTTCAGGTTCTGCGCCGCCTGGCTCATCGGGCTCACACTAACGCTCCTGGTTGTAGGTGCTATCAGGGCTGAAGCCCTGGCCGTTCGTTTCACTGCCTGCGTTACGTCCCCGCTGGACACCCCGGCGCAGGTTGCTCAGCCTGCCCCGGACGTCCTCGGGGGCGCGGGAGACCTGAGGGCCGCCCTGTTGGGTCGATTCAGCGGTGCCCTCGACCAGGTTGGCCTTGGGTACCCGCCGTGGCAGGCCGGAGGAGGTGACCCCGCCCGCCTTGGGCTTCTTCAGCTGTTCGGCGCGCTGCCACCGCTGGTCGTTGGCCGTCTGCCAGTCACCGGTGCCGTTGCTGCCGCTGCCGTTGCTGCCACTGCTGTCCGCGGGGGCCGGCGCATCCTGGCTCACGTGCTGTCGGCCGTTGGTGCCGCTCGCGGTGGATCCGCGGCGCGGAAGCCCGGCGTCGGTCAGCTCGTGGGCGGCGGAGGGGGCCGGTCCCGGACGATCGAAGCCTACGCGGTCCTGCTCGGCCACGTCAGCGGCCTGCGCGGATTCCGTTTCCGGAGCGTACTCGGACTGATATCCGTTCCGGTACTCGTCCTGCTGCGGCCAGTCGTCCTGGTAGGACTGGTCTTCGAACGGCGAGAACCTTTCCTGCGGGGATCCGTGGGTGGTCGGCTGCTCCTCCTGGACCGGCTCCGCATAGGAGGGCTCCGGGTAGCCGCCGGTCGACGGGAAGTACGTCTCGTCGTACGTCGACGGCTGCTGCTCCGCGTACGGCATCTGCTGGTCGTACGAGGGCTGATCGGTGTACGCGCCCGGTGCGCCGTCGTACGCGGGCCGACCCTCGTCATAGGCGGGGCGCTCGCCGCCGTAGCCGGACTGGCCGTCGTCGTAGCCGGACTGCTGCCGGTCGAAGTCGTCGCGGAAGGGCGCCGCCTCGAGCTCCGGCTGGCCCTGCTGTGACTGGGCCTCCAGGGCCGCGCGGCGCTCCTCACGCATCAGCGAGCGGCCGACGGGGTCCAGCTCGCGTATGTCGTCCGGGACGTCGGCGTAGCGGCTGTCGTCGAAGCCCAGCTCGGCGGCCGTGCGCAGCGGCGGACCCTGGAAGTCCTCGCCCTGGAAGGACTGCTGCTCCGGGATGATCTGCGAGACCGTGAAGTCGTCGCGCTGCGACTGCTGCTCGCCGCCGCCACCGTGGGTGATCGCGTCGGGGAGCATGACGAGGGACGTCGTACCGGCCTGCTCGCCCGAGGGGCGCAGCTGGACGCGGATGCCGTGCCGGTCGGACAGCCGGCCGACCACGAACAGGCCCATGCGCTGCGAGATCGCGACGTCCACGGTCGGCGGGTTGGCCAGCTTGTGGTTGATGTCCGCGAAGTCCTCGGCGGTGAGGCCGATGCCCTTGTCGTGGATCTCGACCATGATGCGGCCGTCGGGCAGCCGGGTGGCGGTGACGCGGACCTTGGTCTGCGGGGAGGAGAACGTGGTGGCGTTCTCCAGGAGCTCGGCGAGCAGGTGCACGAGGTCGGTCACGGCGCGGCCGTGGATCTCGGCCTCCGGGACGCCGGACAGCTCGATGCGCTCGTACTGCTCCACCTCGGAGGAGGCGGCGCGCAGCACGTCGACCAGCGGGACCGGCTGGTCCCAGCGGCGGCCGGGCTCCTCGCCGGCGAGGACCAGGAGGTTCTCGCCGTTGCGGCGCATACGGGTCGCGAGGTGGTCCAGACGGAAGAGGTTCTCCAGCTGGTCCGGGTCGGCCTCGTTGTTCTCCAGGTCGGTGATCAGGGTCAGCTGGCCCTCGATCAGCGACTGGTTGCGGCGCGACAGGTTGGTGAAGATCGCGTTGATGTTGCCCCGCAGCAGAGCCTGCTCGGCGGCCAGTCGTACGGCCTCGCGGTGGACCTGGTCGAAGGCGCGCGCGACCTCGCCGATCTCGTCCGTGGAGGTGATCGGAATGGGCGCGACCCGGGTGTCGACCCGGCCGGGGTCGGTACGGGAGAGCTGGTCGACCAGCATCGGCAGGCGCTGCTCGGCGACACCGAAGGCGGCGTTGCGCAGCTGGCGCATCGAGCGGCTCATCTGGCGGGCCATGAGGGACGCGATGATGAACGCGGCGAGCAGAGCGACGATGACGATGGCGCCGTTGATGATGGCGTCACGCTGGGCGTCGGAGGCGATGTTGTCCGCGTCGGCGAGGGCCGTGTCGATGAGGTCGGACTCCACCTCGTCGTAGCCGTCGAACTTGGCGGTGGACGCGGCCATCCAGGTCGCCGGGGTGATGCCCTGCGTGGCCAGCTGGTCGGGCTGCCTGGCGGCGATGCCCTGGACCATCTGGTCCATGGCGGGCGGGGCCACGAACTTCTGGTCCGCGGCCTCGGCCTTGCGCTTGGCCTCGGCGATCCGCTGCTCGCCCTCCTTGGTCTTCTGCCCCATGACATTCCGGAGCTTGGTGGCGTCCTGCTCCGTGCCGCCGGAGATGTACTCCTGGACCGCGATGTTCTCCAGGTAGGCGTAGGAGGTGAACGCGACGCGCTGCCGGTTGTAGACGGCCTCGTCCTCGCTGGGCTTGACGAGCAGGTGCATACCGATCGAGCGCTGCAGCGAGGCGGCGCCCTTGGCCAGCGCGGCGGCGTACACGGTGCGGCCGTAGCTGGTGATGTTGCCGGTGCCCAGGCCGAGCTCGTTGGAGAACTCCAGCAGGTAGTGCTCGACGGTGACGTAGCCCTCTTCGGTCTTCACCGGGTCCATGGCGGTGGTGTACGCGGCCTTGCGCAGCCCCGCCAGCTTCGGCTCCGCCTCCTCCACGAGCCGCAGCCGGCGCTCCAGGCCGTAACCGGTCGGCATGCCCTTGACGGACTCGTGGAAGGCGTCGGCCTTCTCGTCGGTGGTGGCGCGGACCTGGTCGATGAGCTTCTTGTCCGCGTCGCTCGGGTTGTCCTTCAACAGCGGCTCGGCGGAGAGGTCGCGCTCGTTGAGCATGGCCGCGGCGTACTCCGAGGCGGAGGCCACGATCTGCGCGATCTTCTCGGCGTCCTGCGCTTCGTTCCAGGTGTCGATCGAGCCCTTCACCTGGAAGCCGCCCATGACCAGGCCGACCAGCACGGGTATGAGCAGGATGGCATTCAGTCTGGTCGGTACGCGCCAGTTACGCGGAGACAGCCGACTACCGCTCGACGGCGGTGGGGCCGTCGGCTCCGACCGGGGCACGGGTGCGGGTGCCGCTCCGCGCGGCGGCGGGGTGAAGTTGCCCCGTGCCGACGGCTCGGGACCGTTCTTGCTTCGCCTCACTCGACCAACAACCTCTCGGCGCCGGCACCTACGTTGTGCCGCGTGTGTCTTTCGGCCCTTACTACCGGGCAGTTCTGGCATTCCAGCACGTCAGGCTGTGCTCCTCCAAACACTCGGAACCGCAGATTCCGGGCTCTGTAAGCCCCAGATAAAACGGTCATAAAGAGCGAGCCCCGCCAAAAGGCGGGGCCTTTGTGAGCACAGCGGCACCATGCGACCGCGACGCGTGTCGGTACCACTGAATTTCTCTGTCGAAACGTTATGAACACCTTGGCCGACCGTGTCAAAGGACACAGCCGGCTCCAGGGTTTCTACGACAACTGCCGTACAGCATGGCCGACTTGGGTGCTATCGCAGACGTGCCATGAGTGCATGCTCGACCAGCGTGATCAGCGCACTCTTGGCATCCGCCCGGTGTCGGGCGTCCGTCGTGATGATCGGGGAGTCGGGACCGATCTGCAAGGCCTCCCGGACCTCGTCGGGGGTGTACGGCTGGTGCCCGTCGAAGCCGTTGAGGGCGATCACGAAGGGCAGTCCGCTGTTCTCGAAGTAGTCGACCGCCGGGAAGCAGTCGGCGAGACGCCGGGTGTCCACCAGGACCACGGCGCCGATGGCGCCGCGTACCAGGTCGTCCCACATGAACCAGAACCGGTCCTGACCCGGCGTACCGAAGAGGTACAGGATCAGGTCCTGGTCCAGGGTGATACGGCCGAAGTCCATGGCCACCGTCGTGGTGGTCTTGTCCCCGGTGTGGGTCAGGTCGTCGATGCCCGCGGACGCGGACGTCATGACGGCCTCGGTGCGCAGCGGGTTGATCTCGGAGACGGCCCCGACGAACGTGGTCTTGCCCACGCCGAAGCCACCCGCCACCACGATCTTCGCGGAGGTGGTCGCCCGCCCTCCGTCAGAGCTTGCGAAGTCCACTGAGCACCCTTTCGAGCAGTGTCACGTCCGGCGCGCCGCCGTTGCTCTCGTCGCCACCCGGCTGGTGAATGGCGACGAGACCGGCCTCCGCGAGGTCCGCGACGAGAATCCGTGCCACACCGAGTGGCATGGACAGAAGCGCCGACACCTCCGCCACCGACTTGACCTCACGGCAGAGGTGGCAGATCCGCTGGTGCTCGGGGAGCAGCCCCATCAGCTGCGCCGGGTCGGCCGTGGTGCTGATCAGTGCCTCGATGGCGAGCTGGTAGCGCGGCCGGGTCCGGCCGCCGGTCATCGCGTACGGACGTACCAGCGGCTGGTCGCCCTCGTCCCCGTACGGCTCTGCGTACGGATCGTGAGAGGCGGTGGGCGGGGTCATGAATCCTCCGGGCGGGACAGCAAGTCGGTCATTCGTGCCGTCGATCTGGGCCGGTGGGGGAGCGGCGGCCTGACGGTGGGTCTTGCCTTGCGGGGGGATCTAGTGCAGCAGGCTGCCCTGCAGTTCGGCACGCAGGTCGGGCGTGAGCACGGCCCCCGCACGGTCGACGAGCAGGGCCATCTCGTATCCGACGAGGCCGATGTCACAGTCCGGGTGGGAGAGGACCGCGAGCGACGAACCGTCGGAAATGGACATCAGGAAGAGGAAGCCGCGCTCCATCTCGACCACGGTCTGGGCCACCGTGCCGCCCTCGAAGATCCGGGAGGCGCCGGCGGTGAGTGAGGTCAGTCCGGAGGCGACGGCCGCGAGCTGGTCGGCGCGGTCGCGCGGAAACCCTTCGGACATCGCCAGAAGGAGACCGTCGGCGGAGACGACGACGGTGTGGGACACCCCTGGGGTGTTGTCAACGAAGTTGGTGATCAACCAGTTGAGGTTCTGTGCCGCCTGGCTCATCTGGCTCAACTAACGCTCCTGCTGGTGAGTGGGGCTGGGGAAGCTGCCCGTCTGGCCGGTACCGGCCTGACGACCCTGCTGAATGCCCCTACGAAGGTTGGTCAGCCGGCCGCGTACGTCATCGGGCGCACGCGAGACCTGCGGACCGCTTTGGTGCTGTTGCTGCTGAGCCGTGCCCGCGACGAGGTTCGCGCGGGGCACCCGGCGCGGCAGGCCGGAGACGGTGACGCCACCCGCGGTGGGCTGGCGTACCCGCTCGGCCTGGCGGCCGAGTTCGTCGTTGGGAGTGGCGCGCCAGGACGACGTGACGGCGGGAGCCGGTGCCGACGCCGGGCGCTGTGGGGCCGCGGGAGCCTGGGAGGGCTGCTGCGGTGGGGTGTCCATGGAGGACGTGGAAGACGCCGGCTCGCTCCGGGCGCCGTTGCCCTGAGCCTGGTTGAACCAGTTGGTCTCCAGAGTGTCGTACAGCGGTGTACGTCCGTCGCCCGGACCCGTCGCCGGCGGCAGGCCCTCGGGCTCGTGCCGGGGCTGCGGGGGAAGCGAGGGACGACGACGCGGCTGCGGACGCTGGGGGCGCTGGCTGCCGTTGGTCCCGCCCGCTCCGGGGCGCTCGGACTGGCCGGTGTCGCCACCGCCCTGGCCCTCGCCGCGGCCCGGCACCGGGAACTCGCCCGTGCTGGACGCGTCCTGGCGCTCGCTCCGGCCGGGAGCGGGGAACTGACCGGTGTCCTGGCGGCCGTCGCGGCTGTCCCGGCCGTCACGGTCCGCGGAGGAACCGTTGTAGCCGGATGCCGGGAACCGCCCGTTCGGAGACGGGTTCTGCCTGGCGGAAGGATTCGGCGGACCGAACACGTCCGGGCGCACGAACTGCCCGGAGCCCTGCTGGGCTCCCGAGCCGGGACGCGGCATGTCGAAGTCGGACGGTCCGCCGGGACGCGGGGCGTCGACGTCCGGCCGGGCGAACTCGCCCGTGGCGCCGGCACCCTGGCGGTCGTCGATCCGCGGGATCTCAGCGGTCGAGCCCGGACCCTGGCGGCCGTCGACGCGCGGCATGTGCGAGGTGGCGTCCGACTCCTCGTGGCCGCGCGGGGCGTCCAGGGAGTCGCGCGGCACCGGCGGCTGCGCGTTGTCGTCGCTCCAGGTGGGCACGCGCGGCTGCGGGTTGCCCCCGGGCAGCTCGGCACGCGGACCACCGGGCGGCGGCAGCTGCGGCTGGCGGGGGCCACGGCCCTGCTCGGAGTTGTTCTCGGGGCGCCGAGGCGGCGGTACGGCACCACGGGGGCCGCCGAAGTCCTGACGGCCGCTGTCGTTGAAACCGTCGAAGCCCTGCGGCGCACCCGTGCCCGCGGCCTGCAGGCCCTGCGGCGCACCCGGCGCGGCACCTGCCGGAGTCGGCCTGCCCTGCGGGGGCTGCGGCGGCTGCGGCGGCTGAGGTCCGCGTGCTCCGCCCGGCCCACTCGGACGACCGCCCGAGTCGCTCCCGGTCAGCGCGGGCCGCGGAGCCGAGCCGGCACCGACCTGACCGCGCTGCGGCCCGGAGTTCAGGCGTCCGGGGCCACCGGGGGCCGCGCCGCCACCGGCACCCGCGCCGAGCGCGGGACCACTGCCGGCACCGCCACGACGGGCCGCCGCGACACCGGCCGCGGCCTGCGCGGCGGCAGGACCGCCGACACCCGCGCCCTGGCCCGGCTTGCCCGGTACCTTCTTGCCGCCCTGGGCGACATCGACGGGCAGCATGACCAGCGCGGTCGTACCACCGGAGTCCGACGGACGCAGCTGGATGCGGATGCCGTGCCGCTGCGAAAGCCGGCCGACCACGAACAGACCCATGCGGCGCGAGACCGAGACGTCCACGGTGGGCGGCGATGCGAGCCGCTCGTTGATCGCCGCGAGGTCCTCGGGGGAGAGGCCGATACCGGTGTCGTGGATCTCGATCAGTACGCGGCCGTCGGGCAGCGCGTGACCGGTGACCTTGACCTTGGTCTGCGGCGAGGAGAACGAGGTGGCGTTCTCCAGCAGCTCGGCGAGCAGGTGCACGAGGTCGTTGACGACCCGGCCCGCGACCTCGGTGGCCGGGACCGAGGACAGCTCGATGCGCTCGTACTGCTCCACCTCGGAGGCGGCGGCGCGGAGCACGTCGACCAGCGGGACCGGGCGGGTCCAGCGGCGGCCGGGCTCTTCACCGGCGAGAACGAGGAGGTTCTCGCCGTTACGGCGCATGCGGGTCGCGAGGTGGTCGAGCTTGAACAGCGAGGACAGCTGGTCCGGGTCGGCCTCGCGGGACTCCAGCTCGGAGATCAGCGACAGCTGACGCTGGATGAGGCCCTGGGAGCGGCGCGAGAGGTTGGTGAACATCGCGTTGACGTTGCCCCGCAGCAGGGCCTGCTCGGCGGCCAGTCGTACGGCCTCGCGGTGCACGTCGTCGAAGGCCGCGGCCACCTGGCCGATCTCGTCCTTGGAGTGCACACCGACCGACTGGACGGAGGTGTCGACGTCCTGCGGGTCCGACTCGGACAGCTGCTTGACCAGCTCGGGCAACCGGTCCTGGGCGACCTTGGTCGCGGTGTCCTGGAGGCGGCGCAGCGAGCGGATCATGGACCGGGCGACCACGAAGGCGCCGACCAGCGAGACACCGAGGACGAGCAGGATCAGCGCACCGGAGATGATCGCTTCCCGCTCGGACTCATTGCGCAGCTCACGCGCCTTCTGCTCCATCTGGTTGAGCAGCGTGAGCTCGATCTTGGCCATTTCCTGGATCTTGGCGGAGTCGGAGTCGATCCAGTCCAGGTACGAGCGCTTCTCGCGGTCCTCCAGCGCGTTCTCACGGGCGAGCACGCGCCGTGCGTAGTTGTCGGCGGCCTCGATGGTCGGGCTGCCGTCGTCGATCGGCTTCGTCAGGGCCGGCGCGTTGCCGTCGTAGATGCTGGCGAAGCTGGTGAGTTCGGACTCCTGGCTGTCCAGCGCCGAGGCCGCGTACTGACGGTCGTTCTCCGAGAGATTGCCGAACGTCTTGTCGTTCGCGGGCAGGGCCGCGGCGATGACGGCGCGCTGGATCGACGCGTACTCCTTGGCGGAGGAGAAGGCCGCCAGGGCGCGGGTGCGCTGGATCATCTCCGGGTTGCTGGTCGCCTGCGCCATGTCCTGCGAGAGGCCGAGCAGCTGGTCGATGAGCCGGTGGTACGCCTCGACCGTCTGGGCGGAGTTCTCGGGATCCGCGTAGGCGTCGTTGCGGATGGGCTTGAGCTTGGCCAGCTCGGAGGCGATGGAGACGACGTTGTCGCGGACGCCGTCGAGGTTCTCGTCGTTGCTCGCGTCGTCGATCTCGCGCGAGCCCTCCATGAAGGCGGTTCGCGCGCGGTCCGTCTTGTCGCGTACGCCCTTGATGGTGGCGTCGTTCGGGTTCGCGCCGTGCGCCAGCGGTCCGGCCGACTTGTCGCGCTCCTCCTGGAGCGCCGCGGCGAGCTCGGTCGCCTGCTCGGTCATGTCGGTCAGCAGCTTCATGTTGTCGAGCTGCTGGATGTCGTCCATGGAGTCGCTGATGCGCAGCGCGCCGAGCGAGGTCGCGGCGACCACGGGCAGCGCGAGCAGCGAGACCAGACGGGTCGAGATGCGCCAGTTCCGCAGGGCTATTCGTGAGCCGGGGCCGCTGGGGCCCTTCGGCTTGGCTGCCGGGGGCGCGGGCGTTCCGGACGGGGCTCCCCCCGATGTGCCTGCCGCGCCGAGGCGCGAGGCGCGCTGACCGCTGTCGCCGGTCAGTGCCGGTCCCGGGTTCTGGGCGTGCTGGGGCGAGGAGCCGCGGTCGGTCCCGCCCTGCGGCCCCGGCTCCGCCGAAGCGCTGCCATCCCTCTTGAAACGTCCCTGCACTAGCGTCGCAACCTCTGGACCAGGCGCCCCTCCGCGTGACGGCGGGACGGTGTCGGCGTCGTACCCGGCGCAATGCGCCTTTTGTCGGTCGTCGTGACCGGCGCTGTCTCCCCCATTCCCGCCGCCATGCGGCGCTGCTTCGCGCCCCCTGTGCGCCGGTTCGATCCGGCGACGGTTCGTGGAATTCCAGCACAGTGCCGGATCTCCAACAAGGGCCATGGCCATGCTGTGACCAACGTGACCCCTCGTGAGGGGCGGGTTACGAGACGTAGAAAGTGATCCTGTACGTAACGGGCATATCATGCCGCTTCGCTCGTGCGCGAGACGTGTCCCAGTCGCCATGATCAGGAGCGGAATGATGTCTTCAGTGGCGGAATGCCCGTTTCGTCGGGGTCGGCTGTCGGCCTGAATTGACCGTTTTGACGGGTGGTTCGTGAGGAAACTCACACGGTGATCATGGGGTCTTCACAACTTTCCCGGGGAATCGGATGTTTAGCCTAAGGCTTTACAGGCACAGCAAATCCGACAACACGCGCTCGCGCGAAGGCCGTTGGCCGTGCGCGGCGCCCGTACCGACGGGGTCAGACACCGCACATGAAGACGACGATGATGTTCCGCAACATAGCCAATCCGCGACGCACCACGCTGGCGCACCTCGAGGACGCCGACGAGCTGCGGACGCCGGAGCAGCGGGAACACCAGGAGCACACCGTCGAGCTCCCCGCCCAGACCGCCAACCCCCGGCGCACGGTCCTGGAGGACATCCCGGTCGCGGCCACCACTGCGCAGTAGGACTCCGAATCGAGGACGAGCCCTCACCGATCCACCCGATCCACCGGACGCAATTGCGCGAGGTCGCGTCCCCTTGCCGCGTTAGCCTGGAGCGTCATACTCCGGCCGGCTCAGTAGAGGGGCGCAAGATCCCGTGCGCATCGCCAGGTTCTCCATCGACGGCAACGTCGCGTTCGGCGCGGTCGAGGGCGAGAGCCCTCCTGGATCGACCGACGGGCTCGTCCTCGACATCATCAAGGGCATCCCATTCGCCGACTTCGACCTCTCCGGTACGAAGGTCCCGCTGAGCAAGGTCCGGCTGCTGCCGCCGGTGCTCCCGAACAAGGTCGTGGCCTTCGGCCGCAACTACGCGGAGCACGCGAAGGAACTCGGCAACGAGGTGCCCGACGCCCCGTTCGCCTTCTTCAAGCCGTCCACCTCGGTGATCGGCCCCGGCGACGAGATCGCGTACCCCTCCTTCTCGCAGGAACTGCACCACGAGGCCGAGCTGGCCGTGGTCATCGGCCGTATGTGCCGCGAGGTCCCGCGCGAGCGCGTCAAGGACGTCATCCTCGGCTACACCTGCGCCAACGACGTCACCGCGCGCGACGTCCAGAAGCGCGAGAAGCAGTGGGCGAGGGCCAAGGGCTTCGACTCCTCGTGCCCGCTCGGCCCCTGGGTGGAGACGGACGTCGATCCGTCCGACCTGACCATCCAGTGCACGGTCAACGGCGGGCAGCGCCAACTGGGGCGTACGAGCGACATGATCCACTCCATCGAGGATCTGATCGTGAACATCACGGAGGCCATGACGCTGCTCCCCGGCGACGTGATCCTCACGGGCACCCCGGAAGGGGTCGGCCCACTCAACGTCGGCGACGAGGTCGCCGTCACCATCGAAGGCATCGGCACTCTCACCAACAAGGTGATCAAGCGTGGCTAACGCGAACGTCCGCGTACGTTTCTGTCCCTCGCCGACCGGCAACCCCCATGTGGGCCTGGTCCGCACCGCCCTGTTCAACTGGGCGTTCGCCCGCCACCACGGCGGCACCCTGGTCTTCCGCATCGAGGACACCGACGCGGCCCGCGACTCCGAGGAGTCGTACGAGCAGCTGCTGGACTCGATGCGCTGGCTCGGCTTCGACTGGGACGAAGGCCCGGAGATCGGCGGCCCGCACGCGCCGTACCGCCAGTCGCAGCGCATGGACATCTACCAGGACGTCGCGCGCAAGCTCCTGGACGGCGGCCACGCGTACTACTGCTACTGCTCGACGTCCGAACTGGACGCCCGCCGCGAGGCCGCCCGCGCGGCCGGCAAGCCCTCCGGCTACGACGGTCACTGCCGCGCGCTCACCGACGAGCAGCTCGCGGTGTACAGGACCGAGGACCGCGAGCCCATCGTCCGCTTCCGCATGCCCGACGAGCCGATCACCTTCACGGACCTGGTCCGCGGCGAGCTGACGTTCACGCCGGAGAACGTGCCGGACTACGGGATCGTACGAGCCAACGGGGCACCCCTGTACACGCTCGTGAACCCCGTCGACGACGCCCTCATGGAGATCACCCACGTCCTGCGCGGCGAGGACCTGCTGTCGTCGACCCCGCGCCAGATCGCCCTCTACAAGGCACTGACCGAGCTGGGCATCGCCAAGTCCGTGCCCGCCTTCGGGCACCTGCCGTACGTCATGGGCGAGGGCAACAAGAAGCTCTCCAAGCGCGACCCGCAGTCGTCGCTGAACCTCTACAGGGAGCGTGGCTTCCTCCCGGAGGGCCTGCTCAACTACCTCTCCCTGCTCGGCTGGTCGCTCTCCGCGGACCAGGATGTCTTCTCGATCGACGAGATGGTCGCGGCCTTCGACATCAAGGACGTCGTCCCGAACCCGGCCCGCTTCGACCTGAAGAAGTGCGAGGCGATCAACGCCGACCACATCCGGCGGCTGGACGTGAAGGCGTTCGTCGAGGCCTGCGGCCCGTGGCTGAAGGCCCCGCACGCGTCCTGGGCGCCCGAGGACTTCGACCAGGCCAAGTGGGAGGCGATCGCCCCGCACGCCCAGACCCGCCTCACGGTCCTGTCCGACATCACGCAGAACGTCGACTTCCTGTTCCTGAAGGAGCCCGTCGAGGACGAGGCCTCCTGGAACAAGGCGATGAAGGAGGGCTCGGACGCGCTCCTGCGCACGGCCCGCGCGAAGTTGGAATCCGCGGACTGGACGAGTCCGGAGGCGCTGAAGGCCGCCGTCCTCGCGGCGGGCGAGGAGCACGGCCTCAAGCTCGGCAAGGCCCAGGCCCCCGTCCGCGTCGCCGTCACCGGCCGCACGGTCGGCCTCCCCCTCTTCGAGTCCCTGGAAGTCCTGGGCAAGGAGAAGACGCTGTCCCGCATCGACGCGGCCCTGGCGAAGCTGACCGCGTAGCACACACGGAGGGGCGGCACCCGGCGTGGGTGCCGCCCCTCCGTGCGTGGCTGCGATCAGACGTCGTACTCGTCGATCAGGGCGGGTCAGCGACCCGACCCCGCTTTCGGCCCTGCTCCGCAGAAAGCGAGGGACGCCGTCCCCAGCCCCGGGTTACCGTCGGACCATGAGCATCAGCGCCGTGGTCTGGGACATCGACACTGCATTCATCGGGGGATAACCCCCGAACCCCCAGCCGGGAGCGGTGTCGGCGGTACTGTCGTGTCATGACGATCAGCGCCGTGGTCTGGGACATCGACGACACGATCTTCGACTACACCACGGCCGACCGGGCCGGAATGCGCGGGCATCTCGCGGCCGAGGGCCTGCTCGACGGGTACGCGTCCGTGGAGCAGGCCCTCGGGCGCTGGCGGGAGGTCACCGACCGGCAGTGGGCCAGGTTCGCGGCGGGGGAGGCCTCCTTCGAGGGGCAGCGGCGTGACCGGGTGCGGGTCTTCCTGGGGGAGGAGCTGACCGACGCCGAGGCCGACGCCTGGTTCCTGCGGTACATGGACCACTACGAGGCCGCCTGGGAGCTCTTCCCGGACGTGCTGCCCGCCCTCGACACCCTCGCCGCCAGCCACCGGCACGCTGTGCTGTCGAACTCCAGCCTCCACGTCCAGGACCGCAAGCTCCGCATCCTCGGCGTACGCGACCGCTTCGAGTCCGTCCTGTGCGCCGCCGAACTCGGCGTCTCCAAGCCGGACGCCCAGGCCTTCCATGCGGCCTGCGAGGCCCTGGAGCTGTCCCCGCACCAGGTCGCGTACGTCGGCGACCACCCGGAGATCGACGGACAGGGCGCGGCCGACGCGGGGCTCTTCTCGGTCTGGATCGACCGCGTGGGCGTGAACGCCGTCACTGACGCCGCCGACACGCGCGGGAACGACGTACTTGATCAGCCCGCCGGCCTGCGCCGAATCGCCTCGCTGGCCGAACTTCCGGGGATCCTCCGGGCCGATACCCGTTTTGGAGCGCCGTCCACCTTCGGGTAATGTTCTTCCTGCGCCACCGGAGCGGGCCGACAGGCCGGGAGCCGGAGGCGCAAGCTAAAACAAGATCCCCACCGGGGGTTGCGTTTCCATGGCCTATGGTGTAATTGGCAGCACGACTGATTCTGGTTCAGTTAGTCTAGGTTCGAGTCCTGGTAGGCCAGCTCGCAGAGCTCATCTGCAAAGCCCCCGTTGTGTAGCGGCCTAGCACGCTGCCCTCTCAAGGCAGTAGCGCCGGTTCGAATCCGGTCGGGGGTACGGATCCTTCCCAGGGAGACAGTCCGGGTCGTACCCACTGGTTCTCACGGTGACAAACATCCGGCTATCGCCGGGTGAGGATCGCTAGGGCCCCCGTTGTGTAGCGGCCTAGCACGCCGCCCTCTCAAGGCGGTAGCGCCGGTTCGAATCCGGTCGGGGGTACAAACTGGTCTAAACCATCATTGGTCTATGGTGTAATTGGCAGCACGACTGATTCTGGTTCAGTTAGTCTAGGTTCGAGTCCTGGTAGACCAGCTCGGATCTGCGGCGGTGTAAATTAAGCGCTTGCAAGATCCTCGCCCCCGTTGTGTAGCGGCCTAGCACGCCGCCCTCTCAAGGCGGTAGCGCCGGTTCGAATCCGGTCGGGGGTACGTGACGAAGAAGCCCTCCCCAGCTGGGGAGGGCTTCTTCGTGTTGAGTTGAACGGCAGGACAACCTCAACTCCAGCCGGTCGCTGCGGCGTTGAAGCGACCGGTCGGATCGACTCGGGGTATCAGCCGGTGCGGCGCAGCGCCTCCGAGAGGCGGGCTGCCGCGTCGATGACCGCCTGGGCGTGCATCCGGCCCGGGTGGCGGGTGAGGCGCTCGATCGGCCCGGAGACCGAGACGGCGGCCACCACCCGGTTCGAGGGCCCGCGCACCGGCGCCGAGACGGACGCGACGCCCGGCTCACGCTCGCCGATCGACTGGGCCCAGCCCCTGCGCCGTACGCCCGACAGCGCCGTCGCCGTGAAGCGGGCGCCCTGGAGGCCGCGGTGCAGGCGCTCCGGCTCCTCCCAGGCCATCAGGATCTGGGCCGAGGAGCCCGCCTTCATGGTGAGCGTCGAGCCGACCGGGACCGTGTCCCTGAGGCCCGACAGGCGCTCCGCCGCGGCGACGCAGATACGCATGTCGCCCTGGCGGCGGTAGAGCTGCGCGCTCTCGCCCGTGATGTCACGGAGGTGGGTGAGCACCGGGCCCGCCGTCGCCAGCAGGCGGTCCTCGCCGGCCGCCGCGGCCAGCTCGGCCAGGCGCGGACCGAGAATGAAACGGCCCTGCATGTCCCGCGCCACCATCCGGTGGTGCTCAAGTGCCACGGCGAGACGATGTGCCGTGGGTCGTGCCAGTCCGGTCGCCGCGACCAGGCCCGCGAGGGTGGCCGGACCGGACTCCAGGGCGCTCAGGACAAGGGCTGCCTTGTCCAGAACGCCGACGCCGCTACTGTTGTCCATGCAACGATACTCGCGTCTCACTCTGTGAAACGCAAGTTCAATTTTCCGTGGAACGCGCCACCCTGTACGTACAACGGCCCGTAGACCAGCGGGCCCGGCGGCAGACGTCCGGTGCGGGGGTGACGGACGCGGCCATCCCGAAGTCTCTAGTTGGGCCGGCGCCACACAGGCCGGCCGGAGGGAAAGCGATGGGTAGGACACTCGCGGAGAAGGTCTGGGACGACCATGTCGTCCGGCGCGCTGAGGGCGAGCCCGACCTTCTCTTCATCGATCTGCACCTGCTGCACGAGGTGACCAGCCCGCAGGCCTTCGACGGCCTTCGCCAGGCGGGGCGCCCCGTGCGCCGCCTCGACCTCACCATCGCGACCGAGGATCACAACACCCCGACCCTCGACATCGACAAGCCCATCGCCGACCCGGTTTCGCGCGCCCAGCTGGAGACGCTGCGCAAGAACTGCGCCGACTTCGGTGTACGCCTGCACCCGCTCGGCGACGTCGAGCAGGGCGTCGTCCACGTCGTCGGACCGCAGCTGGGTCTGACGCAGCCCGGCATGACCGTGGTCTGCGGCGACTCACACACCTCCACGCACGGCGCCTTCGGCGCGCTGGCGTTCGGCATCGGCACCTCCCAGGTCGAGCATGTGCTGGCCACCCAGACGCTGCCGCTGGCCCGCCCGAAGACCATGGCCATCACGGTCGACGGTGAACTGCCCGAGGACGTCACGGCCAAGGACCTGATCCTGGCGATCATCGCCAAGATCGGTACGGGTGGCGGCCAGGGCTACATCCTGGAGTACCGCGGCTCCGCCATCGAGAAGCTCTCGATGGAGGCCCGGATGACCATCTGCAACATGTCGATCGAGGCCGGTGCCCGCGCGGGCATGATCGCCCCCGACGAGACCACCTTCGAATACATCAAGGGCCGCGCCCACGCCCCCGAGGGCGAGGACTGGGACGCCGCCGTCGCGTACTGGAAGACCCTGAAGTCGGACGAGGACGCGGAATTCGACGCCGAGGTCGTCATCGACGGCGCCTCCCTCGCGCCGTTCGTCACCTGGGGCACCAACCCCGGTCAGGGCTCGCCGCTTTCGGCGTCCGTCCCCGATCCTGCTTCGTACGAGGACGCTTCGGAGCGGTATGCCGCCGAAAAGGCCCTGGAATACATGGGGTTGACCGCCGGGCAGCCGCTGCGCGACATCAAGGTCGACACCGTCTTCGTAGGCTCCTGCACCAACGGCCGTATCGAGGACCTGCGTGCGGCCGCCGCGATCGTCGAGGGCCACAAAGTCGCCGACGGCGTACGGATGCTGGTCGTCCCCGGCTCCGCGCGCGTGGGACTGCAGGCCGTCGAGGAGGGCCTGGACCTCGTCTTCAAGGAGGCCGGCGCCGAATGGCGGCACGCGGGCTGCTCGATGTGTCTGGGCATGAACCCCGACCAGCTGGCCCCCGGTGAGCGCTCCGCGTCCACCTCCAACCGCAACTTCGAAGGCAGGCAGGGCAAGGGCGGCCGTACGCACCTGGTCTCGCCGCAGGTCGCCGCCGCCACCGCCGTGCTCGGCCATCTGGCGTCCCCCGCCGACCTGAACGACCAGTCTGCCGCCCGTACGCCCGCTGGAGTCTGAGAACCATGGCCATGGAAGCATTCACCACGCACACGGGACGGGCCGTCCCGCTGCGCCGCAGCAACGTCGACACCGACCAGATCATCCCCGCCCACTGGCTCAAGAAGGTCACCAGGGACGGCTTCGAGGACGGGCTGTTCGAGGCCTGGCGCAAGGACGCGTCGTTCATCCTCAACCAGCCCGAGCGGCAGGGCGCCACCGTCCTCGTCGCGGGTCCCGACTTCGGTACGGGCTCCTCGCGCGAGCACGCCGTGTGGGCGCTGCAGAACTACGGCTTCAAGGCGGTCATCTCGTCGCGTTTCGCGGACATCTTCCGCGGCAACTCGCTGAAGAACGGTCTGCTCACGGTCGTTCTGGAGCAGAAGATCGTGGACGCGCTGTGGGAACTCACGGAGAAAGACCCACAGGCTGAGGTAACTGTTGACCTTGAGGCGCGTGAGGTGCGTGCGGAGGGCATCACCGCCTCCTTCGAACTGGACGAGAACGCACGCTGGCGGCTGCTGAACGGGCTCGACGACATCAGCATCACGCTGCAGAACGAGCCGGACATCGCCGCGTACGAGTCCAAGCGGCCCGCCTACAAGCCGCGGACCCTCCAAGCCTGAACGGCCCGCAGACCGCAAGGCTGATTCCAGCCACCTCAACAGGCCTCAGTACCCCCAATCGTGGACGGTTGGGGGTACTGCTGTGTCTGCCTTCGGACGAGGTCAGAGGGGTTTCGTGATTGGCTTCAACTCCCCTTGTTTCAAGGGGGTTTGTTGGGGTAATCGAGCCTTGGCACAGGCTTGTGCGGAGGTGTGCGGGAAGCGCCTGCGAGGCAGCAGTTACCCCCTGCGCAGGCGACAACTCGCCCCAGATGGCACAATCTGTGCATGGAACACGACGGCCAACTCGAGCTCTATACGGCAGTCGCGTCCCAACTCAAGGAAGCGCACGCAAGGGTGCGCGCACTGCAAGTCCCGGAGGGCGTACGGATGGCGCTGACCCGGAAGCTGCTGGTCATTACGGCCGTGGCCAAGCACGATCTCGCCGATGCGACTAGGCGTCTGGAGCGGTTCACCGCGGACCTCGACGAGGGGCGATTCCCCGAAGAGGGCCTCTGAGGAACTCCGCGACAGTCCGAGTTCGTTGCGGCACTAGGGTGATTAGCCCGTTTCGTGTTTGATTTGCGGTATATATCTGCCTAACGTGCGAAAAGGCTTGAACACTTTCGTTCTGGCAATGTCTCCGAAGGGGAAGACGTGAACAAGGCGCAGCTCGTAGAAGCGATTGCGGACAAGGTTGGCGGGCGTCAGCAGGCCGCCGACGCGGTCGATGCCGTACTGGACGCCGTGGTCCGTGCGGTTGTCGCAGGGGAACGGGTCTCTGTCACCGGTTTCGGTTCCTTCGAGAAGGTTGATCGTCCGGCCCGTTACGCCCGTAACCCCCAGACCGGGGAGCGTGTTCGGGTCAAGAAGACCTCCGTGCCGCGGTTCCGCGCGGGCCAGGGTTTCAAGGACCTGGTGAGCGGCTCGAAGAAGCTCCCGAAGCACGATGTCGCGGTCAAGAAGGCGCCCAAGGGCAGCCTGACCGGCGGCGCCGCCGCCACGGTCAAGAAGGCCGCGGCCAAGAGGGCCACGGCCAAGAAGGCGGCGACGCCCGCCAAGAAGACCGCGGCCAAGAAGACCACCGCCAAGAAGACGGCGGCGAAGCAGGCCCCGGCCAAGAAGACGACCGCCAAGAAGACCTCGGCGGCCGGCAAGAAGACCGCGGCCAAGAAGACCACCGCCCAGAAGGGGGCCGCCAAGAAGGCGCCCGCGAAGAAGTCGACAGGGCGCAAGACCACCGCCAAGAAGACCACCGCCCGCCGGTAGAGAGGGCGCTGGGACACTCACGCGCCGGGCCGGGCTCCTCAGCGGAGAGAGCCCGGCCCGCGGCGTGTCCGGAACTACTGGGCCACAGGCCTTCAGACGGTCCGCTCAGAGGGTCTGCAGCGTCACCAGGGTGATACGGCGCGCTTCGCCCTCGCCCTCCGTCTCGATCCGCACCCGCTGCCCAGGGCGCAGCAGCCTGAGCCCGCCCGCGTCGAACGCCGGGCCGTCGAAGGGCACCGGAGTGCCGTCGTCGAGCAGCACCTGCCCGCTATGGGTCTCGGGGTCGTACGTGTACGCGGTCGCCTGCATGAGGGCCAGCGTAGGCGCTCCGCTTGGAGCTGGGTGCGTGAGGTGCAGGTCGGTGGACACGGTGCGGGTCCGCGTGGGCTGGTCGCGCAGTTCCCCGCGCCCCTGATGGGGCGCTCATGCGGCCGCAGGTTGTCACAGTCCCGCGCCCTCTGACGGGGCGCTCATGCGGCCCTCAGGCGTTCTACCGCCGCTGCCGTGTGTGAACCCACACCGAGTGCGAGTGCCGCTCGTAGGTCGTCGCCGGTGTCCACGTCCTGGCGTACGGAATCCACCGCGGGCAGGACGAGTTCCGCGGCTCCCGAGGCGCGGTGGCGGGCGCGGGAATCCGGGCCGAACGCCGGGAGCAATTCACGGTCCGCTGCCGCGGTCAGCAGAGTCGTGCCCGTTCCGGCGGCATCCGGGAGAAAAGCGCGGGGGAATTCGGCGGCCGCGTCGAGGACGCGGGCCAATTCCAGGGAGCGCAGTGCGGGGAGATCGGCATTCAGGGCCGCCAAAGGACTTTCGGGGCTTCTGGTGCGTACGAACGACGCCGCGTGTGTCAGGGCGGTGTTCAGGCCGCCCGCCGGCTCGTCCGGGACGATCCGGGCGCCCAGCGCGGCCAACTCGCGGCCGGCCAGCACGTCGTCCGTGACGACTGCCACATCGCGCACCGCGGCGCAGGCGAGAGCGGCCGCCACGGTGTCCTGCGCGAAGGCGAGGGCGAGCCCGGGCCGCAGTCCGTCGGCGGCGGTGTCCGAGAGCCTGCTCTTCGCCCGCGCCAGGGCTTTCAGGGGTATGACCAAGGTCCACTGCACCGGTGTTCCGTCCCTCTCTCGTCGCGCCCATTGTGACCCGAGCACCGGGGCTGGTCAGTGGCCGGGGCGTACGGTGTTCTCGACAGACCGGCGGCCTGGGGCGACACTTGTGCGGCCCCCCAGGCCCTAGAGGAAGGTGTCCGCGTGCCCCGCCGCAGAATCGGCTTCTGGTACCGCTTCGCAGCGGTCCTCTGCAAACCGCCGCTGGTGGTTCTGGTCAAGCGGGACTGGCGTGGAATGGAGAACATTCCGGCCGAGGGCGGATTTATTACCGCGGTGAACCACAATTCTCACGTTGATCCTTTCGCGTACGCGCACTATCAGTACAACACCGGACGCGTTCCGCGATTCCTGGCAAAGGCCGCTCTTTTCAGGAAAGGATTCGTCGGGGCCGCGATGCGCGGCACGGGACAGATTCCCGTGTACCGCGAGAGCACCGACGCGCTGAGCGCCTTCCGGGCGGCTATCGACGCCGTGGAGCGCGGGGAGTGCGTCGCCTTCTATCCCGAGGGCACCATTACGCGCGATCCCGGTCAGTGGCCGATGACCGGCAAGACCGGTGCCGCACGCGTCGCGCTGCAGACCAAGTGCCCGGTGATTCCGGTCGCTCAGTGGGGTGCCAACCTGCTGCTGCCGCCGTACGCCAAGAAACCCAACATCCTTCCCCGCAAGACACATCACGTGCTCGCGGGCCCGCCGGTGGACCTGTCGCGCTTCTATGACAAGGAGATGACCCCGGACGTCCTCAAGGAGGCGACCGAGGTCATCATGGCTGCGATCACCGTTCAGCTGGAGGTGATCCGCGGCGAGAAGGCGCCCGAGACGCCGTACGACCCCAAGCAGGTGCGCATCGAGCAGCGGCGCAGGGCGCGGGCACACGAAAAGGCAGAACAGGAAGAGGGGCACGGCAAGTGACGACATCCGGCAAGCCCGTCAAGGCGGCCGTCTTCGGGACCGGATCGTGGGGCACGGCCTTCGGCATGGTGCTCGCCGACGCCGGATGCGACGTGACGCTGTGGGGGCGGCGGGCCGAACTCGCCGAAGCGGTCAACTCCACGCGTACGAACCCCGACTACCTGCCGGGCATCGAACTCCCCGAGAATCTGCGCGCCACCACGGACGCCGCACAGGCGGCGCGCAACGCCGACTTCACGGTGCTCGCCGTCCCTTCGCAGACGCTGCGCGGAAACCTCGCCGAATGGACTCCGCTGCTCGCTCCCGGCACCGTCCTCGTCTCCCTCATGAAGGGCATCGAACTCGGCTCCGCGATGCGGATGAGCGAGGTCGTCGGGGACGTCGCCAAGGTCGGCGCGGAGCGCATAGCGGTGGTCACCGGACCCAACCTCGCACGGGAGATCGCCGCCCGCATGCCGGCCGCCGCCGTGGTCGCGTGCAGCGACGAGGCGGTGGCCCAGCGCCTCCAGGCCGCCTGCCACACGCCGTACTTCCGGCCGTACACCAACACCGACGTGGTCGGCTGCGAACTCGGCGGCGCCGTCAAGAACGTGATCGGGCTCGCAGTGGGCATCGCGGACGGCATGGGGCTCGGCGACAACGCCAAGGGCTCGCTCATCACACGCGGGTTGGCGGAGACGACCCGGCTCGGGCTCGCCATGGGCGCCGACCCGCTGACGTTCTCCGGGCTCGCGGGCCTGGGCGACCTTGTGGCGACCTGTTCCTCGCCGCTCTCCCGCAACCACACCTTCGGCACCAACCTCGGCAAGGGCATGACCCTTCAGGAGACCATCGCGGTCACCAAGCAGACCGCCGAGGGCGTCAAGTCCTGTGAGTCCGTGCTGGATCTGGCCCGCCGCCACGGCGTCGACATGCCCATCACGGAGACGGTCGTCGGAATCGTCCATGAGGGCAAGCCGCCGGTCGTCGCCCTGAAGGAACTGATGGCGCGCAGCGCGAAGCCGGAACGGCGCTGAGAACGGCGCTGACCCTCAACGCTGCGCGACCGCTCGTACGACGCTGAGCAACGGCTCGTACGACACCGGACAACGGCCGCCGTGGGGCGCTGACTCACCGCCGTACCAACGGGTACTCTCAACGCGATATGAGCACCGAGAACCTCCCCCAGAGCCCTGGGCAGACGCCTCGTAAACCGCGTGTAGCCGTCGTGTTCGGCGGCCGCAGTTCCGAACACGGGATCTCCATCGTTACCGCCGGCGCCGTCCTGCGCGCCATCGACCGGACGCAGTACGACGTCCTGCCGATCGGCATCACTCAGGACGGCCGCTGGGCGCTCACGGCGGACGAGCCGGAACGGATGGCCATCGTCGACCGGCGCCAGCCGAGCGTGGAGCAGCTCGCCGAGTCCGGCGAGGGCGGGGTGATCCTCCCCGTCGACCCGTCCAACCGCGAAGTCGTCTACAGCGAGCCCGGTTCGGTCCCCAAGGCGCTCGGTGAGGTGGACGTAGTCTTCCCGGTGCTGCACGGCCCGTACGGCGAGGACGGCACCCTCCAGGGTCTCCTGGAGCTGTCCGGTGTCCCGTACGTCGGCTCGGGCGTGCTCGCCTCGGCCGTCGGCCAGGACAAGGAGTACATGAAGCGGGTGTTCACCTCCTTCGGGCTGCCCGTCGGCCCGTACATGGTGATCCGTCCGCGTGAGTGGGAGCTCGACGAGACGGGTGCCCGGCGGCGCATCGTCGACTTCGCGGGCGAGCACGGCTGGCCGCTTTTCGTGAAGCCCGCGCGCGCGGGTTCGTCGATCGGCATCACCAAGGTCGACGACCTGGGCGGCCTCGACGAGGCGATCGCGGCGGCCCAGCACCACGACCCGAAGATCATCGTGGAGGCGCTGCTGCGCGGCCGCGAGATCGAGTGCGGGGTCCTGGAGTTCGAGGACGGACCGTGTGCCTCGGTGCCGGCCGAGATCCCGCCGGCGCAGTCCCACGACTTCTACGACTTCGAGGCGAAGTACATCGACGCCGCCCCCGGGATCGTGCCCGCACCGCTCACCGACGAGCAGACCGCCGAGGTGCAGCGGCTGGCCGTCGCGGCCTTCGACGCGGCGTCGTGCGAGGGTCTCGTACGAGCGGACTTCTTCCTCACCGAGGACGGCGAGTTCGTGATCAACGAGATCAACACGATGCCGGGCTTCACACCGATCTCCATGTACCCGCGCATGTGGCAGGAGAGCGGCGTCAGCTACCCGGAACTGGTGGACCGCTTGGTGCAGGCGGCGCTGCGGCGTTCCACGGGGCTCCGCTGACCCTTCGCGGGCGCGTCCCTTCGTAGAGTGCGGCTAGTCGGCGATCCCTTCGGGGATCGCCTTCTTGATGGCCGCGGCCAGGTCGATGAGGACGACGGACGTGTCCTGCCCTTTGCGTACGGTCACCTCGACGTACGCGACGCGCGATGCGCTGGTGAAGCGGTACGCCCCGTCGTTCCCCTCCTCCATCAGCCAGTCGACGCCGTTCACACCGCCGGCGACCGCGTCGGGGTCACGGCCCTCGGCGACCTTCGGGTCGGTCATCTTCGGCGGCCGTTCGACGCCGCAGCGCAGTATGATCGCCGGGCTTCCCCAGCCCGCGGTCAGCGTGGACCGGGGCTCGGGATCCTCCCGGTCGAGGCCGTCCACCTTCGGCGGCAGCCGTTCGTCCAGGTTCTGGCACAGCTTGGTGACCTTCGCGTCCGGGCTGGGAACCACGGCCGAGGCGCTGTCGTCTGCTGAGGAGCAGCCTGTGGCGGAGATCAGCAGGATGAGGGCGGGAAGACCGAACAGCCGGGGACGCAAGAAGCTCACCGGCAAAGGGTAGACGGGGGCTACAGGTGCACCACCGGGCAGGTCAGGGTACGCGTGATGCCGTCCACTTGCTGGACTTTCGCGACCACCATGCGACCGAGATCGTCCACGGTGTCGGCTTGGGCCCGCACGATCACGTCGTACGGTCCGGTCACGTCCTCGGCCTGGATCACCCCCGAAATCTTGCTGATCGTCTCAGCGACGGTCGACGCTTTGCCGACCTCCGTCTGGATCAGGATGTACGCCTGTACCACGGAACCTCCAGGGCGGCCACGAGGATCATGTGGGGAAAAGGAACGCCACGGTATCGCGTCGCCGCTCACCGCGGGGAGACCCGGGGGGCCTGCGACTTGCGCGCCGAGGTGCGTGAACGGCACAAGTTGACGGTCGACTCGACCGTACCCAGGTCAGTGACGGCTCGCGACCGGGCGGCGGCAGGGTTGGATCTGGCAGCGGCAGTAACAGAAGGAGACGTACGACAATGAAGGGAACCGTGGGCGAGTTGGGAGAGTTCGGGCTCATCAAGGAGCTCACCTCGCGGCTCACCACCACCCCGGCGGTACGCGTCGGGCCGGGGGACGACGCCGCCGTGGTGGCCGCGCCCGACCGCAGGGTCGTGGCGAGCACCGACATCCTCCTGGAGGGGCGGCACTTCCGCCGCGACTGGTCCACGGCGTACGACGTCGGGCGCAAGGCGGCGGCGCAGAACCTCGCGGACATCGCCGCCATGGGCGCCGTACCGACCGCGCTGCTGCTCGGCCTGGTCGTCCCGGCCGAACTTCCGGCCACCTGGCCCTCCGAGCTCATGGACGGCCTGCGCGACGAGTGCCAGGTCGCGGGCGCGGCCGTGGTCGGCGGCGATGTCGTACGCGGCGACACGATCACCGTCTCGATCACCGCACTAGGCGATCTGCGCAACCACGAGCCGGTGATCCGCGGGGGAGCCCAGCCCGGCGACGTCGTCGCCGTGACGGGCTGGCTGGGCTGGTCCGCGGCCGGGCACGCGGTGCTCTCCCGCGGCTTCCGCTCGCCGCGCGCGTTCGTCGAGGCCCATCGGCGCCCCGAACCGCCGTACCACGCGGGTCCCGCGGCCGCCGGACTCGGCGCGACCTCGATGACGGACGTCAGCGACGGGCTCATCGCCGATCTCGGGCACATCGCGGAGGCCAGCAAGGTCCGCATAGACATCCGCTCCGGCGCCGTCGACATCCCCTCGCAGATGAACGACATCGGCCAGGCCGTCGGTGTCGACCCGCTCCAGTGGGTGCTCACCGGCGGCGAGGACCACGCGATCGTGGCGACCTTCCCGCCGGACGTGAAGCTGCCCGCCCGCTGGAAGGTGATCGGCGAGGTCCTCAACCCCTCGGCGCTGCCGCAGGTCACCGTCGACGGGGCGCCGTGGACCAGCAAGGGCGGCTGGGACCACTTCGGGGACATCGAGTCATGAGTGCTGTGGGTGGCGTGAGTGGCGTGGGTGTCAGGGGTGCTCCGCCGCGTGTGCTGACCGTCGCCGGTTCCGACTCCGGCGGCGGGGCGGGGATCCAGGCCGACCTGAAGACGATGCTCGCGCTCGGCGTGCACGGCATGAGCGTGCTCACCGCCGTCACGGCCCAGAACTCCCTTGGCGTACAAGGCGCTTGGGAACTGCCGGTGGAGGCCGTACGCGCCCAGTACCGCAGCGTCGTCGACGACATCGGGGTTCAGGCGGTCAAGACCGGCATGCTGGCCTCGGCCGAACTCGTCGAGGCCGTCGCCGAGTTGATCGCGGGCACGGACGCGCCCGCCGTCGTCGACCCGGTCGGCGTCTCCAAGCACGGGGACTCACTGCTGGCCGCGTCCGCCCTGGATTCCGTACGCACGAAGCTGCTGCCCGTCGCCACCGTGGCCACCCCGAACCTCGACGAGGTCGCCCAGCTCACGGGCGTACGGGTCGAGTCGGAGGGCGAGATGCGGCGAGCGGCTGCGGCTGTGCTGTCGTACGGCCCGAAGTGGGCGCTGATCAAGGGCGGCCACCTGAGCGGCGATGCCATCGACCTGCTGACGGACGGCTCCGACGAGCACTGGCTGCGCGCGCCCCGCCTCGACACCCGGCACACGCATGGCACGGGCTGCACCCTCGCGTCCGCGATCGCCTCGGGGCTGGCGAAGGGGGAGGGCGTCCCGGAAGCGGTCGCGGCGGCCAAGGAGTACGTCACCGGGGCGATCGCCGGGGGGTTCGCGCTGGGGGGCGGGATCGGGCCGGTGGATCATGGGTGGCGGTTCCGGGTACGTTCCTGATCCATCCGGGTACGTCCCTGATCCACGGGAACGGCAAAAAGCCGGCCCACCCTTCGGTGGACCGGCTCTGTACAGCGAACCAGCAGTGGCCGCGCGCTAGCAGAGCGTCAGCGCGAGACCTTGCCGGCCTTGATGCACGAGGTGCAAGCGTTCACGCGCTTCGGCGTCCCGCCCACCACGGTACGGACGCGCTGGATGTTCGGGTTCCAGCGACGGGACGTACGGCGGTGCGAGTGCGAGATGTTGTTGCCGAAGCCCGGCCCCTTGCCGCAGACGTCGCAGTTGGCAGCCACGGGTCACTCCAAAGACTTCAGATGCTCTTACGGTTGATCCCGGCATGCCGAGATCAAGATCTAGGAATCCAGGATCTGAGTGGCGGTGCCAGGGGGAAGGCCCGATCGGGATCGGGCAACCGGAGCAGCATACAACGACTGCGTCCGTAGAACGAAACTACCATGGTCGGCCCAGGGGCCTGTCCCGGTCCTCTTCCGACGGAGACCTGACCCGGGTCTACGCTGCGTCCCACGTTCGGCTGCTCAAGGAGGCGCAGGTGCCGCAGGTGCCAGAGAGGGAGGGGCGGCCCGAAGGGCCTCGGTTGAGGGCGGCGGTGGGAGACGGGCGGGCACTGGACGCTCTCGCGGTGCGCGCCTGGTGCGGACTCGCGCTCGAAGCCCTCGGCCGCGCGCGCGAGGAGATCGACGCGATCAACGTCTATCCGGTCGCGGACGGGGACACCGGTACCAATCTGTATCTGACCGTGGAGTCGGCGGCAGGGGCGGTCGAGGCGGTCTTCGCGGCGCATGGCGCCGTCTCCGGCGGTGCCTCCGGGGGCTCGGGCTCCTCCGGTGTCTCCAGTGAAGGGGCGGCCGAGCGGCCGGCGCTCGCCGACGCGATGCGCGCGATGGCGCACGGCGCGCTCATCGGGGCCCGGGGCAACTCCGGGACGATCCTCGCGCAGCTCCTGAGGGGCATGGCCCAGGTGCTCGCCGCCGGCGGTGCGACCGCCCACACCGACGGTCAGGGCCTGCGGCTCGCCCTCCGGCAGGCGGCCGACTCGGCACGGCACGCCGTCGCGCACCCCGTGGAGGGCACGGTCCTCACAGTCGCCTCGGCGGCTGCCGACGCGGCTTCCGGGGCCGAGGGCGACTGCGGCACGGTCGCGCGGGCGGCGTACGAGGGGGCACGGGCGGCCCTCGCGGCGACTCCGGGGCAGCTGACGGCCCTGAAGCGGGCCGGGGTGGTGGACGCGGGCGGACGGGGGCTCGTGGCCGTGCTGGCGGCGCTGGTGGAGACGTTCACGGGGGAGGCACCTGCCGCCACGGGGGCGGTGCCGGTTCTCATGGGGCACGCGCGCGTGGAGGCCACTTCCGGGGAGGGGCCTTCCGGGGAGGCCCCTTCTGGCTCCGTGGAGCCGCTCGGAGACGTGGGGGAGTGCGCGGACGGATCCGTGGCCCTGGAGGGGGTCGGGCCCGCGTTCGAGGTGATCTACCTCCTGGAGGCGGAGGACGCGGCCGTGGACCGGCTGCGTGACCGGCTCGACGGGCTGGGCGACTCGCTCGTCGTGGTCGGCGGGGACGGGCTGTGGAACGTCCATGTGCACGTCGACGACGCGGGCGCAGCCGTGGAGGCGGGCGTCGAGGCCGGGCGGCCGTACCGAATCCGGATCACGCACTTCGGGGCCGGTGACGCGCACACGGCGGGTGCCGCCGGGCGGCCGGTCCGTGAGCGGGCACAGCGTGCGGTCGTCGCCGTGGTCCCGGGAGAGGGGCTGGCCGGGCTGTACGCCGACGCCGGGGCGACCACCGTTCTCGCCCGCCCGGAGGAGCCGCCCGCGAGCGGGGAACTCGTCGAGGCGATACGGCGGGCACACGCGCGCGAGGTGGTGCTGTTGCCGAACGACGCCGAGCTGCGCCACACCGCGGCCGCGGCGGCCGAGCAGGTCCGCGCGGACGGCGTCCGGGTCGCGCTGATCCCCACGCGATCCGCGGTGCAGGGCATCGCGGCGCTCGCCGTCCACGAGCCGGAACGGCGCTTCGACGAGGATGTCGTCTCGATGACCTCGGCGGCCGGCGCGACCCGCTACGCCGAACTCGCCGTCGCGGAACGCGAGTCGTGGACCATGGCCGGCATCTGCCAGGCCGGCGACGTCCTCGGCCTCATCGAGGGCGACGTCGCGGTGATCGGCTCCGACATCACGGCCACCGCAGAAACCGTCCTCGACCGCATGCTCGCGGCGGGCGGCGAAATGGTGACCCTGGTCCTGGGCGACGACGCTCCCGACACGATCGCCGCCCACCTCGAAGCCCGGGTACGCGAGTCCTACCTGGCGGTCGACACGGTGGTGTACCGGGGTGGGCGACAGGGCGCGCTGCTGCTGATCGGCGTGGAGTAGACCCTGAGCCGAGGCCCCGTAAGGGGCGCGGGGCTGTGTCGATATGCGGCTCCGCTGTGATTGGGGGAGCGACCAGCGCCCCGTAAGGGGCGCGGGGAACTGCGCGACCAGCCACGACGAACCCGCAGCTTCGAACCGCGCCCCCAGCGGAGCGCTCACGCTCCCGTGACCCGCAGCAGCCGCTCCGCCTCCGCCCGCCGGGACTCCGCCGTCTCGTCGGGAGCGTCGGCGTGGTCGGCTTCCGGGTACGCCGTGAGAACCACGCGTGCGCGTGCCGCCGCCGCTTCGGGGCGTTCCAGGTCGGCCTCCAGCCAGCCGGCCGCGAGTTCGGCGCCGGTGCGGCTGTGGAGGCCGGTGTCGCCGAGGGAGGCGAAGCCCGTGGCGGCCCGCGTGATGTGGGTGAGGGACTCCTCGAGCACGGCGCGAATCGACTCGTCGTCGGCGTCGTCGGCCACGGACCGTGCGATCAGGTCGCCGAACTGCCGGTGCGTGTGGGCGAGTTCGGCGACGAGCTGCTCCCGCGCGCCGTCGTCCTCCGCCACGGCTGCCTCGCACTCCCGGACCGCCGCCCGCATCAACTCGCGCGCCGCATCCGGCCCGGCACCCTCCTCGCGCCCCGCGAGCCACGCACGCGCCCGCAGGGAGCGGACCAGCCCGTGGACGTTGCCGAGGGACCGCCACAGGTCACCGGCCCGCTCGTAGGCCGCCTTCGCCTGGGCGGGCAGGCCGGCGTTCTCGAGGGCTTCGGCGGCGAGGTGCGCGAGCATCGCGTGGTCGCGCTGCTCGGGCCAGTGCCGGGCGATCTCGGCGGCCTTGAGCCAGTGTTCGGCGGCCCCGCGGTGCTCGCCGAGCTCGGTGAGACAGTCGCCGAGCCACCACCGGGTCTGCACGACCGCACCCTCGCCGTGGGTCTCCGCGGCCAGTTCGGGCAGCGCCGACTCCAGTACCTCGGCGGCCTCCGCCCACCGCCCCTGGCGTACCAGGAAGCCGCCGAGCTGATGCCGCGCCCAGGCGCCGAGCGTGGCGCCCTCGCCGCCCTCGTCGGCCCAGTGCGCCGCTTCCAGGGCGTGCTCCGCGGCGGGCCCGAACCGGCCGGTGGCTCCGAGGACTTCGGCCAGCTGGAGGTGCAGCTGGGCGTGGCCCATCGCCTCCAGGTACGGCCCGCCGTGCTCCAGCGCCGCCCGGGCCGCCCGCTCCGCCGCCTCGGCGTCACCCAGGTGGCGTGCCATGCCGGTGAGCCGGGCCTCGTACTCCACCGCGAACCACGGCAGCCCCGCCGCCACGAACGCCTCCGAGGCCCGCGTGAGCTGCTCCGCCGCCGTCTCCACGTCCCCGGCGTGCGCCGCGAGCTCCCCGAGCATGGCCTGTGCCTCCGCGGCGCGTGAGGCGACCAGGAGGTCGTCTCCGGTGTGCGGCTCGGCGAGCGCCAGCAGCTCCCGCACAGCGCTCTCTGCGGCGGTGAACGCCTCGCTTCCTGAGAGGCCCGCGCCTCCTGAGGGGTCGGCGCCTCCGGAGGGGCCGACCTCGTTCGTCTCCGCCGCCTCGTGCACCCGCTGCAACAGGATCCGCGCCCGCCCCACCAGCACGGAAGCCACCTGCTGGACCCCGGTCCCGCCTTCCGCGTGGAGGGCGAGCACCCGTTCGTACGGCTCCGAGACCGCGGCCAGTGCCTCGTTGGTCCGGCCGGTGAGGGCCAGTACGTACGCTCCACGCGCGCGTGCCGCCATGGCCTCGCCCGGGTCGCCCGCCTCGGTGTACAGCTCGGCGGCGCGGGCGAACAGTTCCACGCCCTCGGGACCGAGGCCCATCGCCTCGTGGTCGGTCATCTCCGCGCGGTCGCGGTGAGGCAGCTCCTCGTCCCCGACCGCCTCGGCGACCGCGGCCCACGCCGCGACGGACTCCGGGTGCAGCGCCTCCGAGAGCCGACGGGCCTCGGCGAGCAGCGCGGACAGTTCCGACTCGGCGGGTGCGCCCGCGGCAGCAGTATCAGCGGCGGCGGTCGGGGCAGGCGCGGATGTCACGGGCGCCGTCATGGTCCGTGCCCGTACGCCCAGGGGCAGCCGGTCCACCAGCGGCCGTCGGTCCATGCGCTCCCGGGCGCGGGTGCTGACGTATGCCGTGCCGTTGCGCTCGTCGAAACGGGCGGCCAGTGATAGCGCCTCCCCGCGCGCGTGGGCGGCGAGTTCGCGTGCGGTCCACGTACGGCCGGCCGGGCCGGGGACCGGCTGGTCGCCGCGGCCGAGCTCGGTCATGCGGTCCATCAGGAGGGCCACCACGGCCATGAAGTCGAGCTTGCTGCGCGGCTCCCCGGAGTCCGTGAAGTACGCCGGGCGCTCCGCGAGCAGCTCCAGGCCGCGCGCTTCGTTGCCGGTCAGCGCGCAGAACTCCACATGGTCGGCGTACGCGCCCCGCATGCTCTCCATGGGCCGCACCAGACGGAAGCCCCGCAGGTGGTGGGCGCGCGCCTCGTTGAGGCGGCCGAGACGCAGCAGCGGGAGCAGGGACGACGCCAGCGCGGTGTGCGGCTCGTGGGCGCACGTGTACTCGCCCTCCAGGACCGGCCGCCACAGCTCCAGCGCCTGCGTGTCCTCCTCCTGCAGCGCCCGCCACCAGCCCTGGCCGTGCAGCTCACAGGCGTGGCAGTCGGCCATGCTGTCCCGGTCGGCGGCCAGCCACGCGGCGTACGCCCGCTCGGCACGCGCCAGGTCCCCGACATGCGCGGCCACGCTGAACTCCGCGCTGCGCACGGCCCGTTCGGAGTGACCGGCGAGGCGGTAGCGGTGCTCCATCTCGCCGAGCCACTTCTCGATGGAGGCGAGCGGAACGTGCGGCTGGTCGAGCATGCCGGACGACATCCACTTGAAGACCCAGTGCAGCGAGTGGACCTCGTACTCGTCGAAGTCCTCGGGCCGTTCGTCCCACATGCGCAGCAGACGCGCGAAGGGGACGAACATCTTGTCCTTCTCGGAGCTGTAGTTGTAGACCTTCAGCTGGTGTCCGAGCGCTTCGATCACGGCGAGCGGGATGTTCAGCTTCTCGGCCTCGACGAGCAGCTGCTCCGCGCGCGCGTTGCGGGCGGGGCCCTCCGGCTGCTCATAGTTCTCCGACATCGCCCGGCGCAGCGCCTCGAAGCCCATGGTCGGGTTCATCGGCCGCCCTCCTCCGGCGAGTTGCTGTGGGTCGCCCACTCCAGGAGGCCGATGAACGCCCGGTTGAGGAGTGCCGAATCGGCGGGTCGCAGCGGCCGCTGAGCCATCAGCAGGGCCTGCCCGTAGAGGGACTCCGTGGCCGTCCCGATCAACTCCCGGTCGTCGAGTGAACTGATCCTCCGGATCAGCGGGTTGAGGTGGTTGAGCACCAGCCGCGCGCGTGGGGCACTGCCGCGCAGCGAGCCGAGAATGCCCGCCCACAGATCGTCGGCCTGCCCCTCGGCGTCCGCGCGCGCCTGCTCATGACGCGTCGACCGGTCGTCCAGGTGCAGCGCGGGCACGGACAGCGGGTGGAAGGCGCGCAGCACCACGTCGCAGCCCAGGGGGTCGAGCCTGGCGCGGGCGGCCGCCAGGAAACCCGAGAGCGCCAGTTCCTCGGCCGGGTCGACGGAATCCAGATGAGCGGTGACGGTGTCGGCGTCCAGCTCCGCGACAACGGTGCCGGGCCGCACGGAAGGCAGCGCCTCGACGAGCTCACTGTCGTACGTGTAACCGCCGTTGATCACCCCGACGCCCTGCGCGGACGCGATCGGGGCGACCTGGCGGTACTCCTCCACGGTCCGCGTGAAGTGCACCACCGGGTGCCGCTGCGCGAACTCCTCCAGGGACAGCCGCCCGTCGGTCGTCTCGAAGGGCAGCCACGGCAGCATCGTGCGCAGCATCTCGCTGTCGTGCCGGGCAAGGGACTTCACGCCCAAGTGGTGCACCGCCAGGAAGGCCGCCAGCCGCTCCGGGTCGCCCGCGGCGAGTCCGGTCAGCCAGGACCGGATCCGCTCGCCCAGCGCCTCCCGTACGGCCGCCAGGGTCTCGTCCTCGTACAGCGACTCGCGCGACGCGGTGGGCCGCAGGCTGTCCGTGTCGAGGACGCAGCGCACGAAGAACGCCCAGTCGGGCAGCAGCTGTTCGGCCCGCTCGGTGAGCAGCATGCCCTTCAGGTGCACGCGATGCCCGGCGCGCTGGGCCGGACTGACCGCGGACGGCAGCACGTACGCCACACCGCGGATCCCGGCGAGCGGGACGTCCAGCTCGATCGAGTCCAGCGGTGTGAAGCCGAACAGCTCGTGGCAGTGCCGCGCCAGGGCCACCCTTCGGGTGGCGGGAGACGGGTACGGGCGGTCCCAGGGCGCCGGAAGATCCGTGACCGTCTCGTCGCCCACGCGTACGTCGTACGGCAGCAGCGAACCGAAGTCCCGGGCCAGCGACAGCACGCGCTCCGGGGACAGCCAGTCGGCGGCGCCCGGGCGGGCCACCAGGTGCACGGTGGTGCCGGGTTCTACGCGGGCCTCCTGAGGCAGCGTACGCACCGTGTACGAGCCGTCGTCCGTCGCCGTCCACTCGACGGGCGGTGCGTCGGGCGTACGGGCGCTGCGACTGACGACGCGGATGCGCTCGGCGACCACGAAACAGGCCAGCAGCCCGATCCCGAACTGGCCGAGGAAGTCGGAGCGCGCCGACTCCAGGCCCTCGTCCCGCTTGGAGCTGCGGCCGATCGTCGCGAGGAGGTTGTGCACGTCCGCCTCGGTAAGCCCGATCCCGGAGTCCTCCACCCGCAGGGCGCCGGCCGTGTCGTTCTCGAAGGACAGCCGCACCCGAGCGGGCGCGTCCGGCTGCTCGGCGCGCCGGGCCGTGATCGCGTCCACGGCGTTCTGCAGCAACTCGCGCAGGTAGACCTTGGGACTGGAGTAGAGATGGTGGGAGAGCAGGTCCACCAAGCCGCGCAGGTCGACCTGAAACGTATGGGGTGACTGAGATGCCTGAGATGACTGGGAGATCTGAGAGTCCATCGTCGCTGCGCCGGTGGGGGGACGGGCGACGGCGCGGGGTCGGGCGGTCCCGCGAGCGGGTGACCGCGAACAAGGCCGGAGCGCGCCATCCTAGGCCCGAACAGACCCGCCTGACCAGCGAAATTCCGGGACGTATACGGCATTGTCAGTGGCGTGGTGTGCAATGGATCTCGTGCCCGCGCTAGATGAACCACTGAAGAAAGTGCTCGGCCCCGCCACCGCGAAGGTGATGGCCGAGCACCTAGGCCTGCACACCGTCGGCGACCTGCTGCACCACTATCCGCGCAGGTACGAGGAGCGCGGGCAGCTCACCCACCTCGCCGACCTGCCCATGGACGAGCACGTGACGGTGGTCGCCCAGGTCGCCGACGCCCGCCTGCTCACCTTCTCGTCGCCCAAGGCGCCCCGCGGAAAGGGCCAGCGCCTCGAAGTGACCATCACGGACGGCAGCGGCCGCCTCAAGCTGGTCTTCTTCGGCAACGGCGCCCACAAACCGCACAAGGAGCTCCTGCCGGGCACGCGCGCCATGTTCGCGGGCAAGGTCTCTGTCTTCAACCATCGGCTTCAACTCGCCCATCCGGCCTACGAGTTGCTGCGCGGCGACGGTGACGAGGCCGTCGACAAGTGGGCCGGATCCCTCATCCCGATCTACCCGGCCACCGCCAAGCTGGAGTCCTGGAAGATCGGCAAATCGCTCCAGACGGTGCTCCCCAGCGCCCAGGAGGCCGTCGATCCGCTGCCGCCGGCGCTGCGGGAGGACCGGGGCCTGGTCTCCCTTCCGGAAGCGCTCCTGAAGATCCACCGCCCGCACACGAAGGCGGACATCGCCGACGCCCGCGCCCGCCTCAAGTGGGACGAGGCCTTCGTCCTCCAGGTAGCCCTGGCCCGCCGTCGCCACGCGGACGGCCAACTCCCGGCCGTCCCCCGCAAACCCACGCCTGACGGCCTTCTCACCGCCTTCGACGCCAAGCTCCCCTTCACCCTCACTGAAGGCCAGCAAAAGGTCTCCAAGGAGATCTTCGACGACCTCGCCACCGAGCACCCGATGCACCGGCTGCTCCAGGGAGAGGTGGGCAGCGGGAAGACGATGGTCGCGCTGCGCGCCATGCTCGCCGTCGTCGACGCGGGAGGGCAGGCGGCCATGCTGGCGCCCACCGAAGTGCTCGCCCAGCAGCACCACAGGTCGATCACGGAGATGATGGGGGAGCTGGCCGAGGGAGGCATGCTGGGCGGGGCCGAGCAGGCCACCAAGGTGGTGCTGCTGACCGGGTCCATGGGCGCGGCCGCCCGCAGACAGGCGCTTCTCGATCTCGTCACGGGCGAGGCGGGGATCGTGATCGGGACGCACGCGCTGATCGAGGACAAGGTGCAGTTCCACGACCTCGGCCTGGTCGTGGTCGACGAGCAGCACCGCTTCGGAGTGGAGCAGCGCGACGCGCTCCGCAGCAAGGGCAAGCAGCCGCCGCATCTGCTCGTCATGACGGCCACACCCATCCCGCGTACGGTCGCGATGACCGTCTTCGGCGACCTGGAGACCTCCGTCCTGGACCAGCTCCCCGCCGGGCGTTCACCCATCGCCAGCCATGTCGTCCCGGCCGCCGACAAGCCGCACTTCCTGTCGCGCGCGTGGGAGCGCGTGCGCGAGGAGGTCGCGGGCGGCCATCAGGCGTATGTGGTCTGCCCCCGCATCGGGGACGAGGAGGACAACTCCGCCAAGAAGAAGTCCCCCGAGGACGAGGCCGAGAAGCGTCCGCCCCTCGCCGTCCTGGACGTCGCCGACCAGCTCGCCAAGGGCCCGCTCCAGGGCCTCAAGGTGGAGGCGCTGCACGGCCGTATGCAGCCGGACGACAAAGATGCCGTGATGCGCCGCTTCGCCGCGGGCGAGACGGACGTCCTGGTCGCCACGACGGTGATCGAGGTGGGGGTCAACGTGCCGAACGCCACGGCGATGGTGATCATGGACGCGGACCGGTTCGGCGTCTCGCAGCTGCACCAGCTGCGCGGCCGGGTCGGCCGGGGCTCGGCCGCCGGACTCTGCCTCCTGGTCACCGAGATGCCGGAGGCGAGCGCGGCCCGCGCCCGGCTGGGTGCCGTGGCCGCCACGCTCGACGGCTTCGAGCTGTCCCGTATCGACCTCGAACAGCGTCGCGAGGGCGACGTCCTCGGCCAGGCCCAGTCCGGCGTGCGTTCCTCGCTGCGCATGCTCACCGTCATAGACGACGAGGACATCATCGCCGAGGCCCGCGAGGAGGCGGCCGCGGTCGTCGCCGCCGACCCCGAACTCACGCGCCTGCCCGCCCTGCGTACGGCCCTGGACGCCCTGCTCGACGAGGAGCGCGAGCAGTATCTGGACAAGGGGTGAGCCGTTCCCCGGACGTCCTGCCGGAAAAGGCCCCACGACGAGCGCCCGCGGGACGGGGACTGAGAGACTGGAACGGTCACAGCCGCTCGTTCCACGACAAGGACAGAGATGACCCGCGTGATCGCCGGCCGGGCCGGCGGACGCCGCCTGGCCGTCCCGCCGGGCACCGGTACCCGCCCTACCTCCGACCGCGCGCGCGAGGGCCTCTTCTCCACCTGGCAGTCCCTGCTGGGCGGCCCCCTGGACGGCGAGCGCGTTCTCGATCTTTACGCCGGCTCGGGCGCCGTGGGCCTGGAGGCCCTGTCACGCGGCGCCGGGCACACCCTGCTCGTGGAGGCCGACGCCCGCGCGGCGCGCATCATCCGGGAGAACGTGAAGTCGCTCGGGCTGCCCGGCGCCGAGGTCAGATCAGGCAAAGCCGGGCAGATCATCCGCGCAGGGGCGCCGACAGCCCCGTACGACCTGGTCTTCCTCGATCCGCCGTACGACGTCCCGGACGACGATCTTCGCGAGATCCTGCTCACACTCCGTGCGGGGGGCTGGCTCATGGGCGAAGCTCTCGTCACCGTGGAGCGCAGTACTAGAGGCGGCGAATTCCGGTGGCCCGGCGGTTTTGAGGCACTGCGCTCCCGTCGCTACGGCGAGGGAACGTTTTGGTACGGTCGCGCCGCCTCTACGTGCGAAGACGCACGATGACCGGACCGGAGAGCGAGGGACCTCAGTTGCGCCGCGCCGTCTGTCCCGGGTCATTCGACCCGATCACCAACGGACACCTCGACATCATCGCCCGAGCCTCCAAGCTATACGACGTCGTGCACGTCGCGGTGATGATCAACCAGTCCAAAAAGGGCCTCTTCGAGATCGACGAGCGGATCGACCTGATCCGCCAGGTCACCGCGGAGTTCGGGAACGTCGAGGTGGAGTCCTTCCACGGCCTCCTCGTCGACTTCTGCAAGCAGCGCGACATCCCCGCCATCGTCAAGGGACTCCGCGCGGTCAGCGACTTCGACTACGAGCTGCAGATGGCCCAGATGAACAACGGCCTCTCCGGAGTCGAAACCCTCTTCGTCCCCACCAACCCCACCTACAGCTTCCTGTCCTCCTCGCTCGTCAAGGAGGTCGCGGCCTGGGGCGGCGACGTCTCCCACCTGGTGCCTCCGGTGGTCCTCGAAGCCCTCGGCGAACGCCTCAAGAAGGACTGAGACGCCCACGGGTGGCTGACAGTGCGTCATCCGGTGTCGGATGGTGCGGGAGTGGCCGTACAGTCGACCCGTCCGTCTCCATCACAGCTGTAGAGAGTGGCGAGCACACGGTGGACGTGCAGAAGAAGCTCGATGAGATCGTCGCAGCGGTCGGCAGCGCCCGTTCGATGCCCATGTCGGCCTCGTGCGTGGTCAACCGCGCCGAGCTGCTCTCCCTGCTCGAAGAGGTGCGCCAAGCCCTGCCCGGCTCCCTCGCCCAGGCCCAGGAACTCATCGGCGGCCGTGAGCAGCTGGTCGAGCAGGCCCGCGAGGAGGCCCAGCGGATCATCGAGTCCGCGCACGCCGAGCGTGGCTCGCTGATCTCCGACACCGAGGTCGCCCGCCGCTCCCAGAACGAGGCCGACCGCATCCTCGCCGAGGCCCGCAAGGAGGCCGAGGAGATCCGCGCGGAGGCCGACGACTACGTCGACTCCAAGCTCGCCAACTTCGAGGTCGTCCTCACCAAGACCCTCGGCTCCGTCGGCCGCGGCCGCGAGAAGCTCCTGGGCACCGGGCCAGGCCTCGACGAGCAGGGGTACGAGGACGAGGACGCCCCCGAGCGCAGCCACGACCCCGAGACCCTGCGCCGCAACGCGGACGAATACGTCGACGTCAAGCTCGGAGCCTTCGAGGCCGTCCTCGCCAAGACCCTGGACGCGGTCGGCCGCGGCCGCCAGAAGCTCCACGGCCGCATCGCCTCCGACGATCTGGGCGCGCTCACGGACGACGGGACGCCCGTACAGCACACCAGCGACGCCGAGTACCTCGACGGCCTCGCGGCCCCTGCGGACACCCACGGGGGGCCCGCCGGGCCGACCCCCGCCGTTCCCGCCCAGCAGCCGTACGGCCACCAAGACCAGCAGTACGCGTATCAGCAACAGACCGACGCGTACGGCTATCAGCAGCCATACGGCCAGGACCAGCAGCAGTACGCGTACCAGCAGCAGGCCGATCCGTACGCCGCCTACCCGCAGCAGGGCTACGACCCGAACGGCGAGCAGACGGGATACGACCCCAACCAGGGGCAGCAGGCCTACCAGCAACAGCAGCAACAGCCCCAGCCGCAGGCGCACACCCTCGACGAGACCAGCCTCTTCGACACGAGCATGATCAGCGCCGAGCAGCTGCGCCAGTACGAACAGGAGCGCGGCGGACGCTGACCGGGGGCGCCGAGGGGCGTACGCCGGCGTCCGGGACCGCCGGGTGCGCACCGGATTGGGCCGAGAGCGGAAGGTCCAGTATCCTGGCTCTTCGGTCGCGCGTTCGTCCGCGATCCACGCTGCCCTCAGCGCAAGAGATGGGTGACCTTTCTCGAACCGCGGCGGCGTACCTCTGAGCTACAAGATCGAAAGCAGGAATGGCCCTGAACGCCCGCCTCGACCACCGCAACCCTCTCGTGTTCGACACACACGAGCTGGGGCGACGTCCTGGTGCGCTGCAGCGCCTGACCCGTACGGTCGACGCTCCCAAGGACCTCGGTATCCAGGGAGTGATCGGAGTGCCGGAAGGCGCGCCGGTGGAGCTCGAACTCCGACTCGAGTCGGTCATGGAAGGTGTGCTTGTCACAGGCACCGCCCGTGCACGGGCCGAGGGGGAGTGCGTAAGGTGTCTGGAGCCGCTTCAGCTGGAGCTCGAAGCGGACTTCCAGGAGATGTTCTCGTACCCTGACGCCGACGACCGGGGCCGCCCCAAGGGGGAACCGGCCGACGACGCCGAGGAAGACGAGGACAGGCTCTTCATCGAGGACGGCTTGTTCGACCTCGAGCCTGTGCTGCGTGACGCGGTGGTGCTCGCACTGCCGATGCAGCCGGTGTGCCAGGAAGACTGCGAGGGACTGTGCTCCGAGTGCGGAGTGCGTCTCTCGGACGAACCGGGCCACCACCATGACGCCGTCGACATCCGTTGGGCGGCACTGCAGGGACTCGCCGGTTCACTCGAAGACGGCGAGAAGGACGAGACCAGCGGCGCCGAAGCACGCGCCGACGAGAAGCAGGAGAAGTAGCCGTGGCTGTTCCGAAGCGGAAGATGTCGCGCAGCAACACGCGCCACCGCCGGTCGCAGTGGAAGGCTGCGGTCCCCACCCTGGTTGCGTGCGAGCGCTGCCACGAGCCCAAGCTGCAGCACATCGCGTGCCCCGCTTGCGGCACCTATAACAAGCGCCAGGTCCTCGAGGTCTGAGCGGCTGGTGAGAGGCTCTATGTCTGACGCCAAGGCGGATTCGAACGCCAAGAAAAAGGCGGACACAACAGCCTCGTCCCACACGCTTCTGGAAGGGCGGCTCGGGTACAAGCTCGAGTCCGCCCTTCTGGTGCGTGCGCTGACCCACCGTTCGTACGCGTACGAGAACGGCGGTCTGCCGACCAACGAGCGCCTGGAGTTCCTCGGGGACTCCGTCCTCGGCCTCGTGGTCACGGACACGCTGTACCGCACCCACCCCGACCTGCCCGAAGGCCAGCTGGCCAAGCTTCGGGCCGCGGTGGTCAACTCGCGTGCGCTGGCGGAGGTGAGCCGCGGGCTCGACCTGGGTTCCTTCATCCGGCTCGGCCGGGGCGAAGAGGGCACGGGCGGCCGGGACAAGGCGTCCATCCTTGCCGACACCCTCGAAGCGGTGATCGGCGCGGTCTATCTCGACCAGGGGCTCGACTCGGCGGCGGAGCTGGTGCACCGCCTGTTCGATCCGCTGATCGAGAAGTCCTCGAACCTGGGTGCCGGCCTGGACTGGAAGACCAGTCTCCAGGAGCTCACGGCGACCGAGGGGCTCGGCGTGCCCGAGTACCTGGTCTCGGAGACCGGCCCGGACCACGAGAAGACCTTTACTGCTGCCGCCCGCGTCGGAGGCGTCTCGTACGGCACCGGCACCGGCCGCAGCAAGAAGGAAGCGGAGCAGCAGGCGGCGGAATCCGCGTGGCGGGAGATCCGCTCCGCCGCGGACGAGCGGCTGAACGCGACGAAGGCCGCCGCGGACGCCGAGAGGGACGTCGACATCCCCTCGACCGCGAACTCCGACACCGCTCCCGCCTGACCCACGGCCCACAGCCGTCACCGATCGCCCGTCCCGGCAAAGGGGCGGGCGATCATGTTCGCCATCCCCGTCCGGCCCGCCCGGGTCCGGTGCAGTACCGCGGCCCCGCAGGGGCGCGGGGAACTGCGCGATCAGCCACGAACGGCCCGCGGCTTTCGAACCACCTTTCCAGCGCAACCACCTTTCCCTTCCGGAGGAGAACCCGTGCCCGAACTTCCTGAGGTCGAGGTCGTGCGGCGCGGCCTTGAGCGCTGGGTCAGCGGGCGGATCGTCATCGACGTACAGGTGCTGCATCCGCGCGCGGTGCGCCGGCACATCGCGGGCGGCGAGGACTTCGGGGCCCGGCTCAAGGGGCACCGCATCGGGCTTCCCCAGCGCCGCGGCAAGTACCTGTGGCTGCCGCTCGCCGACCAGCCGACCGCCGTCCTCGCACACCTCGGCATGAGCGGCCAGCTCCTCGTCCAGCCGGAGAGCGCGCCCGACGAGAAGCATCTGCGCATCCGCGTCCGCTTCGCCGACACCCTGAACACCGAACTCCGCTTCGTCGACCAACGGACCTTCGGCGGGCTCTCGTTGCACACGACCACACCCGACGGACTGCCCGACGTCATCGCGCACATCGCCCGCGACCCGCTGGACCCGCAGTTCGACGACGCCGCGTTCCACGAAGCGCTGAGGCGACGGCGTACGACCATCAAGCGGGCCCTGCTCGACCAGTCGCTGATCAGCGGCGTGGGCAACATCTACGCGGACGAGGCGCTGTGGCGCGCGCGGCTGCACTACGAGCGCCCGACCACCGGTTTCACGCGCCCGCGCACCGCCGAACTCCTCGGCCATGTACGGGACGTGCTGTACGAGGCCCTGACCGCCGGAGGCACCAGCTTCGACAGCCTGTACGTCAACGTGAACGGCGAGTCCGGCTACTTCGACCGGTCCCTCGACGCGTACGGGCGGGAGGGCGAGCCGTGCCGGCGCTGCGGCACGGTGATCCGACGGCGGCCCTGGATGAACCGGTCCAGCTATTTCTGCCCGCGCTGTCAGCGACCGCCGCGCGTCGCGTCGTAGCGCTCGCGTGCCGCCATGACGTCGTCCATACGGCCTTCAACGAAGTGGACGAGGGCCAGCAGCCGCTCGGCGACCTCGTGGCCCAGCGGTGTCAGTTCGTAGTCCACGCGCGGCGGGTTCGTGGGCTGCGCCTCGCGGTGCACCAGTCCGTCGCGCTCCAGCGCGTGCAGCGTCTGCGACAGCATCTTCTCGCTCACGCCGTCGACGCGCCGGCGCAGCTCGTTGAAGCGGAGCGAGCCCTCGAACAGCGCGGCGAGCGTGAGTCCGCCCCAGCGCCCCGTGACGTGCTCCAGGGTGCCCCGAGAGGGACACGCCTTGGAGAACACGTCATACGGAAGGTCGGGTGTCTCCGTGAGGTCCATACCTTCAGCGTACTCCGGTGCAGCGCCGACCCGCAGATGGCGCTAACGAAAAGTAACCGCCTACCTAGTACCCGAAGTCCTGCGTCCACCAGGGGCCGCCCGTGTCGAAGTGGGCGCCGACTCCCAGGGTCTTGAAGTCGCAGTTCAGGATGTTCGCGCGGTGGCCGGGGCTGTTCATCCAGGCCTCCATGACCGCCGCGGCGTCGGCCTGTCCGCGGGCGATGTTCTCCCCGCCGAGGTTCCCGATGCCGAGCCCCTTCGCCCGGTCCCAGGGGGTGGCCCCGTTCGGGTCGGTGTGATCGAAGAAGTCCCCGACGGCCATGGCCTTGCTGAAGTCCTGAGCCAGCGCGGCCAGCGAACTGGACGCCGTCACCGGGCTGCAGCCCGCCTTCTCCCGCTCCTGGTTCACCAGCGAGAGCACCTCGGCCTCGGCCGCGGACTGTGGGGACACCGCCTTGGGCGGAGTGGGCTTGGGCACCTTCGTGACCGGAGGCGGCGGAGTCGGCTTGGGCTTCGACTGCTCCGGAGCCTTCGTCGTCGGCTTCGTGGTGGGCTTCTTCGTGGGCTCTTCGGCCGGCTTCGTCGGCGTCGGCGTCGGCGAGGGCGAGCGGTCAGTGTCACGGCTCGCGCCCGAGTCGTCGCGGTCGTCCGCGGAGCCGTCCGTGCCGCCCTGGGTCTCAAGACCGGTCGGGAAGTCCGAGGTCTGTACCTTGCCCGCGTTGTTGCCGCCGACCACGTCCTTGTCACCGCCGCCGGGCAGCAGCCCGGACGCGACCGCGACGGCGCCCATCGCGACCGCCGCGGAGACACCGAGCAGACCGCCGCGCACGGGCACCGCGGCCTTCTTGCGGCGGCGGTGCGAGCGACCGCCCCGGGGGTCACCGGTGGGCGCGAAGGAGGTCGTGGCGTACGCGTCGACGTCGCCCGTCGAGTAGAGGTAGGCGGCACTTCCCGGGGCGGTGTCGCCCGTCGAGAAGAGGTAGGCGTCGCTGTGCGCGTAGTCGTGGCTCGGCGCGTAGAGACCATTGCTCTGCGCGTAGCGGCCGTTCGCCTCGTAGCGGTCCTGGCCGGCGCCCGAGATGGCCTCGGTCGCGTAATCACCCGCGTCGGCCGTTGAGTAGCGGCCGGTGTATGTTCCGTACGTTTGCGTGACGCCGGTGGCGCGGCCTGTGGCGGCGCGGCCGGCGGCGGAGCGTCGGTGGCGTCCCATCTCCTGGCCTTCCTCATCCTTGCAGTCAACGTCCTCACTCGAATGAGTGAGGTGCATTGCGTCGGGACGGTACCGCATGACGCAAGAGGAGGAAGTGCTCACAGAGCAAATGGCCGGTTAGCGTGCAGCCATGAACGAGGATGTGCGGCTCGTGGCGTGGGTACGCGGAAGCGTCCAAGGTGTGGGTTTCCGCTGGTTCACGCGTGCCAAGGCGCTGGAGATCGGCGGCCTGAGTGGCTTTGCTCTCAATTTGCCGGACGGACGGGTCCAGGTGGTCGCGGAGGGCCCGCGGGCCGGATGCGAGGGACTGCTCGACTGGCTGCGCGGGGACGACACACCCGGCCGCGTCGACGGAGTCACTGAGATTTGGGACACGCCCCGGGGCGGTTACGACGGCTTCGCCATCCGCTGAGATCCACTGCCGGTCGGCGCCCACAACACCGCAGGCCGGGGGCGCGGGGCAGGCTCCGGGCACCTGCCCCGGGCAGAAACCGCCTGGTTGTTGCCAAGAACCGCTTGCCGTGGCAGGCTCGCGAGGTAAGGATGATCTCTACGCCCTCAGGGCCCCGAAGGAGAGGCAGCGCCGCCCGTTTTCAGGCCGCGCGCCCAGGGTTGCCCGCCAATACGGGGCGTGATCGTGTTGACCGTCAAACTTTTTGGTGAGACGCTGAAAGCCCCGCGCACCTTAGCTGTTTGGCATGTAAGAACGGCAGCAACAACTGAACAGTGCCAAGCACTACGGGTGCGATTCCCTCACGACCCACACCGCTTCGGTCGGTCACTCAGTGTGGAGGACCATCCATCATGGCAAAGGCGCTTCTCGGTTACGTCGGCGGCTCCGACCCGCGACTCCTCGCCGAGATGCGACGGCTCCAGCAGCGCGTCCAGGACCTGGAATCCGAGCTCGTACGGATCCAGGCCGAGAACGACGAGCTGACGGCTGCCGCTTCTCACGATCACCTTCTGGAGAGCATCGACGTACCCCAGGCGGAGCCTGCGCTCACCTGACCACCGCACGGCAACGACGCCGCCAGTGATCAGGCTGTCCGTGTCAGCCGCTTCATTCAGTGTTGCAAGGGACGCTTCGGCGTCCCTTCTTTTTTGCCCCCGCGTCTTCCCTGGCCCCCGGCGTACTCTGTCCCGCGCACTCTTTCACTCTCTTTAACGTCTGGTGTGCCCTGCACGTTCATGGGTGAAACCGTTCGTTCATGGAGTGAGACAGACCCGGACGGTAGAGTCCAGCGGCGTGCACCTCAAGGCCCTGACCCTCCGTGGGTTCAAATCGTTCGCCTCGGCGACCACTCTGCGGTTCGAGCCGGGGATCACCTGTGTCGTGGGCCCCAATGGTTCGGGCAAGTCCAATGTCGTGGACGCGCTGAGCTGGGTCATGGGCGAACAGGGCGCCAAGTCGCTGCGCGGCGGCAAGATGGAGGACGTCATCTTCGCCGGCACCACCGGGCGCCCGCCGCTCGGCCGCGCCGAGGTGTCCCTGACCATCGACAACTCCGACGGCGCCCTGCCCATCGAGTACGCCGAGGTCACCATCACGCGGATCATGTTCCGCAACGGCGGCAGCGAGTACCAGCTCAACGGCGACACCTGCCGCCTGCTGGACATCCAGGAACTGCTCTCCGACTCCGGCATCGGCCGCGAGATGCACGTCATCGTCGGCCAGGGCCAGCTCGACTCCGTCCTGCACGCCGACCCGATGGGCCGCCGCGCCTTCATCGAGGAGGCCGCGGGCGTCCTCAAACACCGCAAGCGCAAGGAGAAGGCGCTGCGGAAGCTGGACGCGATGCAGGCGAACCTCGCACGCGTGCAGGACCTGACGGACGAGCTGAGACGTCAGCTGAAGCCGCTCGGTCGGCAGGCGGCGGTCGCGCGCCGGGCAGCGGTGATCCAGGCCGACCTCCGGGACGCCCGGCTGCGCCTGCTCGCCGACGATCTCGTACGACTCCGCCAGGCGCTCCAGGCCGAAGTCGCCGACGAGGCCGCGCTCAAGGAACGCAAGGAAACGGCCGAGGCCGAGCTGAAGAAGGCGCTCCAGCGGGAGGCGCTGCTCGAGGACGAGGTGCGGCGCCTCACGCCGCGGCTCCAGCGGGCGCAGCAGACCTGGTACGAGCTGTCCCAGCTGGCCGAGCGGGTGCGCGGCACGATCTCGCTGGCCGACGCCCGGGTCAAGAGCGCGACCTCCGCACCGCCCGAGGAGCGGCGCGGACGTGATCCCGAGGACATGGAGCGCGAGGCCGCGCGGATCCGTGAGCAGGAGGCCGAGCTCGAAGCGGCCCTGGAGGCGGCCGAGCGGGCGCTGGAGGACACCGTCGCTCACCGGGCCGACCTCGAGCGCGAACTGGCGGTGGAGGAACGGCGCCTGAAGGACGTGGCCCGCGCCATCGCCGACCGCCGCGAGGGCCTCGCCCGGCTGAACGGTCAGGTCAACGCGGCCCGTTCGCGTGCCGCCTCCGCCCAGGCCGAGATCGACCGCCTCGCCTCCGCGCGGGACGAGGCCCAGGAGCGGGCCGTCGCGGCGCAGGAGGAGTACGAAGCGCTCAAGGCCGAGGTCGACGGCCTGGACGAGGGCGACGCGGAGCTGGCCGAGCGGCACGAGGCGGCCAAGTCGGCGCTGGCCGAGGCGGAAGCAGCCCTGGCGGCGGCCCGCGAGGCGGCCACCTCCGTGGAGCGCAAGCGCGCGGCGACCCAGGCCCGCCACGAGGCCCTGGCACTCGGCCTGCGCCGCAAGGACGGCACGGGCGCCCTGCTGGGAGCGAAGGAACGTCTCACCGGCCTGCTCGGCCCGGCCGCCGAGCTCCTGTCGGTCACCCCGGGCCATGAGGTCGCACTGGCCGCCGCCTTCGGCGCGGCCGCGGACGCCATCGCGGTGACGACCCCGTCCTCGGCCGCCGACGCCATCCGCCTGCTCCGCAAGCAGGACGCGGGACGAGCGGCCCTCTTGCTGGCGGGGGCACCGGAGGAGGTGCGGGCCGCGGGCGACATTGCCTCCACAGACGTGTCCCCGGAGCGCAGCGGTCCTCCGTACGCCGCCGAGTTCGTCCGAGGGCCCGCTGAACTCATGCCCGCCGTACGGCGCCTGCTGAGGGGCATCGTCGTCGTGGGAACCCTCGAGGACGCCGAGGACCTCGTGTACGCGCGGCCCGATCTCACCGCCGTCACCGCCGAAGGCGACCTGCTCGGGGCGCACTTCGCGCACGGTGGGTCGGCAGGGGCGCCGAGTCTGCTCGAAGTGCAGGCGTCCGTCGACGAGGCCGCCGACGAGCTCGAAGAACTCGCCGTGCGATGCGAGGAGTTGACCGAGGCGCAGCACCTCGCCGCCGAGCGGCGAAAGGAACGGGCCGCGCTCGTCGAGGAGTTGGGGGAGCGGCGGCGGGCCGGAGAGCGGGAGAGATCGGCCGTCGCCCAGCAGTTGGGGCGGCTGGCCGGGCAGGCCCGCGGGGCGGCAGGGGAGGCCGAGCGCAGCACCGCCGCGGCCGCGCGGGCGCAAGAGGCCCTCGACAGGGCCGTACAGGAAGCCGAAGAGCTGGCCGAACGGCTCGCCGTGGCCGAGGAGATGCCCGGCGAGGAGGAGCCCGACACCTCCGTACGGGACCGGCTCGCCGCGGACGGCGCCAACGCGCGGCAGACCGAGATGGAGGCCCGGCTCCAGGCGCGTACGCACGAGGAGCGCGTCAAAGGGCTGGCCGGGCGGGCCGATTCCCTGGATCGGGCCGCGCGCGCCGAACGTGAGGCACGCGCGCGTGCCGAGCAGCGCAGGGCGAGACTCAGGCACGAGGCCGCCGTCGCCGAGGCTGTCGCCTCCGGCGCCCGGCAGCTTCTCGCGCACGTCGAGGTCTCGGTGGGCCGGGCCGATGAAGAGCGCACCGCCGCCGAGAGCGCCAAGGCGCTGAGGGAACAGGATCTCGTCGCCGCCCGCACCGCGGGGCGGGACCTCAAGGCCGAACTCGACAAACTCACGGATTCGGTACACCGCGGCGAGGTGCTCGGCGCCGAGAAACGGCTGCGGATCGAGCAGTTGGAGTCGAAGGCGCTGGAAGAGCTCGGTGTGGAACCTGCGGGTCTCGTGGCCGACTACGGCCCTGACCAGCTTGTGCCGCCCTCGCTCGCCGCCGAGGGCGAGGAACTGCCGGATGACCCCGAGCACCCGCGCAACCAGCCCCGGCCGTTCGTCCGCGCCGAGCAGGAGAAGCGGCTCAAGTCCGCCGAGCGGGCCTACCAGCAGCTCGGCAAGGTCAACCCGCTGGCCCTGGAGGAGTTCGCCGCGTTGGAGGAACGCCACAAGTTCCTCAGCGAGCAGCTGGAAGACCTCAAGAAGACGCGCGCGGATCTTCTACAGGTGGTGAAAGAGGTCGACGAGCGCGTCGAACAGGTCTTCACCGAGGCGTTCTGGGACACGGCCCGGGAGTTCGAGGGAGTCTTCAGCCGGCTGTTCCCCGGCGGGGACGGTCGGCTGATCCTGACCGATCCCGACAACATGCTCACCACGGGCGTGGATGTGGAGGCCAGGCCTCCGGGTAAGAAGGTCAAGCGCCTCAGCCTGCTGTCCGGCGGCGAGCGCTCACTCACCGCCGTGGCGATGCTCGTGTCGATCTTCAAGGCGCGGCCCAGCCCGTTCTACGTGATGGACGAGGTCGAGGCGGCGCTCGACGACACCAACCTGCAGCGGCTCATCCGGATCATGCAGGAGCTGCAGGAGGCCTCGCAGCTGATCGTGATCACCCATCAGAAGCGCACGATGGAGGTCGCCGACGCGCTGTACGGCGTGTCCATGCAGGGCGACGGGGTGTCGAAGGTCATCAGCCAGCGGCTTCGTTAGCCCTGGGACGACGGGACCCGGACGTCGACGCGAGGCACATGGCCACAACGTGGCCATGCCATTCAAGTACTGAACACAATTTCCTTACCTGCCTCTAACTTTGTTCACACCTACCCCTCTGTTGACTTCGAAACTTGAAGGCATACTCTCGGAAACGTTGCTTTTACCTTCAGGTGGGGGCGTGCCCTCACCCCGGCAGCGAGGCCGGAGGCCCGAGGAGTACCCGTGACCAGCACAGCGCAGGCACCAAAGTCAGGAGCCCGAGAGGCTCATCCCGAACACCTCGGGCACGTCATCTTCATCGCGGCGGCGGCCGCGATGGGCGGCTTCCTCTTCGGCTACGACAGCGCCGTGATCAACGGTGCCGTCGAAGCCATCCGGGGCCGTTACGACATCGGCTCCGCGGCCCTGGCGCAGGTCATCGCCGTCGCCCTGATCGGCTGCGCGATCGGTGCCGCCACTGCGGGCCGGATAGCCGACCGCATCGGCCGCATCCGCTGCATGCAGATCTCGGCCGTGCTCTTCACGGTCAGCGCCGTCGGTTCCGCGCTGCCCTTCGCGCTGTGGGACCTGGCCTTCTGGCGCATCGTCGGCGGCTTCGCCATCGGCATGGCCTCTGTGATCGGCCCCGCCTACATCGCGGAGGTCGCCCCCGCCGCGTACCGCGGACGCCTCGGCTCCTTCCAGCAGGCCGCGATCGTCATCGGCATCGCCGTCTCGCAGCTCGTCAACTGGGCCATCCTGAACGCCGCGGGCGGCGACCAACGCGGCACACTGCTGGGCCTGGAGGCCTGGCAGATCATGCTCGGCGTGATGGTCATCCCGGCCGTCCTGTACGGCCTGCTCTCCTTCGCGATCCCCGAGTCGCCCCGCTACCTCATCTCCGCAGGCAAGGAGACCCGCGCCCGCGAGGTGCTGAAGGAGGTCGAGGGCGACAACGTCGACCTGGACGCCCGCGTCGCCGAGATCGAGCACGCCATGAAGAGCGAGCACAAGTCGACCTTCAAGGACCTGCTCGGCGGCAGCTTCTTCTTCAGGCCGATCATCTGGATCGGCATCGGCCTCTCCGTCTTCCAGCAGTTCGTCGGCATCAACGTCGCGTTCTACTACTCCTCGACGCTGTGGCAGTCGGTCGGCGTCGACCCGACGGAGTCGTTCTTCTACTCCTTCACGACGTCGATCATCAACATCGTCGGCACCGTGATCGCCATGATCTTCGTCGACCGCATCGGCCGCAGGCCGCTCGCACTCATCGGCTCCGTGGGCATGGTCGCCGGTCTCGCCCTGGAGGCCTGGGCCTTCTCCTTCGACCTCGTCGACGGCAAGCTGCCGGCCACCCAGGGCTGGGTCGCGCTGATCGCCGCCCACGTGTTCGTCCTGTTCTTCGCCCTCTCCTGGGGTGTCGTCGTCTGGGTCTTCCTCGGTGAGATGTTCCCGAACAACATCCGCGCCGCCGCCCTCGGCGTCGCCGCCTCCGCGCAGTGGATCGCCAACTGGGCCATCACCGCGAGCTTCCCGTCCCTGGCCGACTGGAACCTCTCCATGACCTACGTGATCTACACGGTCTTCGCCGCCCTCTCGATCCCCTTCGTGCTCAAGTTCGTGAAGGAGACCAAGGGCAAGGCGCTGGAGGAGATGGGCTAGGCCACAGGCCGGACAGGCCCCAGGCCAGGTCTCGTAAAGAGGCTCTCGATGCCTCGTGAAGAGGCCCTCGATCGCGAGGAGACGGGCCAAGCCCCCGCTGCCCCTCTCCTCGTCCCGTAAGGCGTACCGCCCCGGCTCAGCCCTCGTGGTCCTCGAGGTTCTTGAGCCGGGGCAGTACGTTTTCGCAGAACAGATGCATGCTGCGCCAGCCCTCGTCGACCGGCATCCCACCCGAGAGCGGATGCAATACGTAGTTGTCGAGGCCCTGCGCCAGACACTCGTCCGGCGTCACGATCCGGTACACGCCCTCCGCGCGCAGCTCGTCGACCGTCGTGGCCCCCGACTTCACCGCGGAACGGATGTCGCCGGACTGCCAGGACGCGTACGTCCGCGCCTCGTGCAGAAAGTGCTCGCCGTGCTCGGCCCACACGCGGTCCGGGTCCTCGGCGAGGTGCAGCAGCGGGGTCACGGCCGGAGGCATCATGGTCCAGCCCTCCGTGCCGTATTCAACAAGGCGCTCCTTGTAGTACGCCTCCAGCTCCGGCAGATGCGCGCTCGGGAAGAACGGCAGCCCGAGCCGGGCGGCACGCCGGGCCGCCGCCTTCGAGGAGCCGCCGACCAGCAGCAGCGGATGGGGAGCGGAGTACGGGCGCGGGGTGATCCGTACCGTACGGCCGCGGTACTCGAACTCCTCGCCCGTCCAGGCCTTGAGCAGCGTCTCCAGCAGCTCGTCCTGGAGCTTGCCGCGCCGCTTCCACTCGACGTCGAAGAGCGCGTACTCCTCGGGCCGGTAGCCGATCCCCGCGACCGTCACCAGACGGCCGCCGCTGAGCAGGTCCAGTACGGCGATCTCCTCGGCCAGCCGCAGCGGATCGTGCAGCGGGCCGATGATCGCCGAGACCGTGACCGCGATCCGGCGCGTGGCGCCGAAGACCGCGCCCGCGAAGGCGAAGGGCGAGGGCAGCCAGTTGTTGGCCGCGCCGTGATGCTCCTCGGTCTGCACGGTGGTCATCCCGCGGTCGTCGGCGTACGCGGCCATCTCCAGGGCGGCCTGGTAGCGGGCGCTGAGCGACTCGCTCGTCGCGCCGGGCTCGACCAGATTGAAACGTACGACCGTGACGGACATGGCGGGTCCTCCTTCGGGCGGGTGCCGGAGAAGGGGGACGGTAGCTGACGGGGCGTCAGACGGCCATAGCGGCGGCAGCACGACGCCGCGCCGCGGCGACGACCGGGGTCATGCCCCGGATGCGCCTCGCGCGCCCTGACGACGCACACCCCCTGAGCGGAGAACGGACGGCGGGTGGAGGGTCACGCATACTGGGTGCGTTATGGAAATCGTCATCCTTCTTGTAGTCATCGCCGTGGTCGTGATCGGCGCGCTCGGCGGGCTCGTCGTCGGCAGCCGCAAGCGGAAGCAGCCGCCCCCGCCGCCCCCCGCCACGCCCGACATCACCGCCCCTCCGGCCGAGCCGCACGTCGGCGACGAAGCCGAGACGCCGCGCGAAGAACCGCGCCGCACGATCGAGGAGGTGGATCTTCCGGACGCCTCGGGGGCCGTCGCCGTCGAGGAACGCCCGGCCGCACCCGAGATCGAGATCCCGGAGCCGACCGCCGGGCGCCTGGTGCGTCTGCGCGCCCGGCTCTCCCGCTCGCAGAACGCGCTCGGCAAGGGGCTGCTCACGCTGCTCTCGCGCGAGCACCTCGACGAGGACACCTGGGAGGAGATCGAGGACACGCTGCTCACCGCCGATGTCGGAGTGCAGCCCACCCAGGAGCTGGTCGAGCGGCTGCGCGAGCGTGTGAAGGTGCTCGGCACCCGTACGCCCGATGAACTGCGCGGCCTGCTGCGCGAGGAGCTGCTCACCCTTCTCGTGCCCGACTTCGACCGCACCGTGAACACCGAGTCCGGCCTGGACACCCCGGGCATCGTGATGGTCGTCGGGGTGAACGGCACCGGCAAGACCACCACCACCGGCAAGCTCGCGCGCGTGCTCGTCGCCGACGGCAAGCATGTCGTGCTGGGCGCGGCCGACACCTTCCGTGCCGCTGCTGCCGAGCAGCTTCAGACCTGGGGCGAGCGCGTGGGTGCCAGCACCGTGCGTGGCCCCGAGGGCGGCGACCCCGCGTCCATCGCCTTCGACGCCGTCAAGGAAGGCATCGAGAAGGGTGCCGATGCCGTCCTGATCGACACCGCCGGGCGACTGCACACCAAGACCGGCCTCATGGACGAGCTCGGCAAGGTCAAGCGCGTCGTCGAGAAGCACGCACCGCTCGACGAGGTGCTGCTCGTGCTGGACGCCACCACCGGTCAGAACGGTCTGGTGCAGGCCCGTGTCTTCGCCGAGGTCGTCGACATCACCGGCATCGTCCTGACCAAGCTCGACGGCACGGCCAAGGGCGGCATCGTCATCGCCGTCCAGCGGGAGCTGGGCGTACCCGTCAAGCTCGTCGGCCTCGGCGAGGGCGCGGACGACCTGGCGCCGTTCGAGCCGGAGGCGTTCGTTGACGCTCTTATCGGAGAGTGACCACCTACGAAATTTCGTAGGTGCGGAAGAAGCGCGCGTTCCCGAGGTGCAGTCGGGGACGCGCGCTTCGCTGTTGCCGCCCGGCAGGGCTACGTGCGTGACCGGTGCGCCACGTAGGCCAGCGTTCCCAGCAGCAGCCGCGCCGCGGGCGGCTTCGTCGCCGAGTCGAGGGCGGGGGAGCGGAGCCAGTGGACCGGGCCGAGGCCGGCGCGGTCGGAGGGTGGGGCCGTGATGTACGTGCCGGGGCCGAGGCCGTGCAGGTCGAGCGTCGTGTCGTCCCAGTCCCAGCCCGTGCGGTAGAGCAGCTCCGGCAGTTCGGCCGCGGCGCCGGGGGCGACGAAGAAGTGGGTGCGGCCGTCCGGGGTCGCCGTCACGGGGCCCACTGGGAGGCCCATCCTTTCGAGACGGATCAGTGCGCGCCGACCGGCGGGCTCGGCGACCTCGATCACGTCGAAGGCGCGCCCCACCGGCAGCATCACCGCGGCGCCTGGGAAGTCGCTCCAGGCCTCGGTCGCCTGGTCGAGGGTGGCGCCGGCGGGGATGACCGGTGCGAAGTCCAGTGGATGCGCGCCGGGTGCCGGGCAGTCGGTCCTGCCGCATGAGCAGGTCCCCGCGGACGCCCGGGCGCCGGGCACCACGTCCCAGCCCCACAGTCCGGTGAACTCGGCCACCGCGGTGCACTCCGACGAGCGGCCGCGGCGTCGTGTGCCGGGCCGGATCTCGCGCATCCCACGGCTGCCGCCGATCGTGAAGCCCATGCCCCCTCCAACAGGTTCAGCGCGTCCATGGTTACGCGGCGGAATCGGAACGTAACTCTGCGTTCCCGGCGTCGCCTGGGACCAAGCGGCGCCCAGAAGCTCTCAGGGTGGTGCGCTTGGCTCTTCGCGCCCCGGTGTGCACCGTTCCGCCACTCCTGGCCGTCCTGTGTCAAGTGAATCGCTTACCGACCACCGGGAGTTCATTCGGAGGGGTGGCGAATGGTGGCGTTTCCGCATCCGCCATGGCCGGAGGGGTGATCGTAGGATTACTGTGAGTGCACGACTCCTGGGGGTGCGCGCACTTGTGAGTATGCCGGAGGCAAGTCGGCTCTCCGTTCGAGAGGTGAGAACTGCCGGACGGACGACCGCATTTACCGGCAATCTGGTAGGGCTTGGCGCACACAGCGCACAAGGGGTTTGAGGGATGGGGGCGTTCCAGTGGGCGGCAACGGCGGAAGCGGGACGACCGCGACCAGCACTGACAAGCGCCCCAATGAGCTGCTGGGCTCGTGGTTCGTGCGCAGCGGCTGGTCCAAGGGCGAGCTGGCGCGCCAAGTGAACCGCAGGGCACGCCAGTTGGGGGCCAACCACATCTCCACGGACACCTCGCGCGTGCGCCGCTGGCTCGACGGGGAGAACCCGCGCGAGCCGATCCCGCGCATCCTGTCCGAGCTGTTCTCCGAGCGCTTCGGCTGCGTCGTCGCCGTCGAGGACCTCGGCCTGCGCACCGCACACCAGTCACCGTCCGTGTCCGGGATCGACCTGCCGTGGACAGGACCGCAGACCGTCGCGCTGATCAGCGAGTTCTCGCGCAGCGACCTGATGCTGGCCCGGCGCGGCTTCCTCGGCACCTCGCTGGCCCTGTCCGCCGGTTCGTCGCTCATCGAGCCCATGCAGCGCTGGCTGGTGCCCAGCG
>NZ_JAAKZY010000350.1 GCF_011045015.1 Streptomyces scabichelini
GCCCTGGAATCCATGGCCCTGCTGGTAGCCGCCGTCATCGTCCACGACCAGGCCGCCAGCCGCATCCGTTCTCCTTCAACGCAGTCAGAACGCCAAGTTCGCCCAGGGCCTGTGGGGGACCTCCCCGTCGGCAAGAGCGAACCCGGAGAACCCATCACCGAAACCGCCGTACGCGAGATGTACGAAGAAACCGGCCTAACCGTGAGGCCCGAGTCCCTCAAGATCGCCCACATCATCCACGGTGCCTGGGGCGTCGAAGCACCCAACGGATTCCTCACCGTGGTCTTCACCACCCACGAATGGACCGACGAACCCGAAACCGCGAGCCGCGCAAGCATGCCCAGATCCGCTGAGTCGACACCGAAGCAATCCCCGACGAGTTCGTCGACACGACCGCCAGTGCCCTTCATCGCTACCTACACGACTGTTGGTGTTGCTGTTACGGGGCCTTCGTGATCGCGCCTGTTGAACGTCAATCAACGGGATCTTCGGTCCACACGAGCGTCCCGGGGAAATCCGGGTCCACGTCGGTCACCTCCAGCTCGCCCCCTCCTGGGAGGGGCATGATCCAGGGAGGCGACGAGGCCAGAAGGTTCCCTACAAACTCAAGTGCCGCAGACAGTGAAGCGTGCAGAGGGTCCTTGCTGAGGAAGTAGCCTTGCTCGATGTCCCAGGAGCCGAGCCTTCCTGTTCTGGTATCCACCATCATCTTCGCGACGCTCAGCTCGGCCACAGGAACGAGGAACGGCTTATCCTCTTCTGCCAGGTTCGCGTCATCCGGCGCTGCGTACTTCAACCAGGTTGCACGATTCTTCAGGATGTCCTCGATACCGAGGAGTGTGTACCCCGGCGGAAGGATCTCGGTGAGGCCAGAGCCGTCATGCTGTAACAGTGACCGCTCGACGTCCACGGGCAGCCGTACTCCCTGGCGTTCATACAGGCGTTCAAGGTCTTCGCGGGTGCACGGGCCCGGCAACGTGGGCTCTTCCGGGGCGTGCTGGGCTATCCAGCGCTCTATCTTCTCCCAGGACTCCTCAACACTCATACATCCCCTCCCTCATTCCTATGCCGAGCAGGCTGAAGTGGGGTGCCTGTCCTTCCCGAGGGCAGGACAGGCACCCCACCAGACCAGCTCACCGCGTTGGTGAAGACCCGGCTGAAACGGACGCAGTACCGCCCCTACTCATCGAGGGTTTCATCGCCAAGACCGGGCTCGACCTCCAACCGCCGTAACCTCAGCTGTTAAAGATCTCTAGATGGCGGGCGGCAAGTCTCCCTCGATGGTTGGGGCTAGTCGTCATCCATCTTCCGTACCAATGTCGTGGACTGTCCATAAACGGCGCATGCCCCGTGCAGCAAAGGTAGGTTCCCTCCAGGATCACGACGGCCATCCAGCCAGGGGGAACCAAGTAGCATGCTCGACCCCGAACTTGTCTCAATAGCAACCGGCGCAGCGGGAACGATCGTTGCGTCGATGCTCACAGGTGGAGCCATGGCCATCCGCCCAAGGATTGTGCAGCTCTTCCGTAGGGGCACCCAGGACGAACAGGCCCTGGCCCTCAGTGCCCACGACAACGACGCTCGGACGCTCGCAGAGTGTGTTCGCGCGGCAGCCTCCGATCCCTCAGCAGGATCCGATCTGGCACGTGCCCGAGAGCAGCTCACACAGGAGTGGACTCAGCGTCTGGCCGAGTACGTAGACAGACATCAGGAAGCGCGCCCCGATCTTGATGCCATCGCTGAGGCAGGCACCACATCCAATACCGGGAGCCAGCACAACTCCGGGTCAGGGACGTTCGTCAACGGAACGGTTATTGGAGGGATTCGCAACACATACGGCGGGGGTTCCCAGTGACCGTGGCAACCGGAGGTTCGGAGTTCGATCGTCGCTCGCAACACAACACCGGGCCAGGGACGTTCGTGGGGCGCGACGTCCACGGCGGGGTTCACAACCACTTCGAGCACCTCAGCGAAGAGACCAAGGGGCACTTAGAGGTCATCGCCAAGACTTCGCCCAAGCTGGCCCGGCTGCTCGCCGACACCGCGATGCACAGCACACACAACGTGCAGGCTGCCGAGTTGATTGCAATCACTGCGAACCGATTCAATGTCGCGGACTCTGCGGAACTACTTGCGAGCGCCGCAGCGACCCTCCAACGAATCGCTCTCCCTGACTCCGCACAATTACTCTCAGCCACAGCACACAAGCTCGAAAAAGTACTGCCGAGACTCCTCGACGCAGCAGACGCCTTGAACTCCAACCCCCGGGGACGGATGTGATGAACGGTGTCTGACGAGCAACCGTGTGAACAGCGCAACGAAGGTCAGGGAACCTTTGTAAACGGCAGCCTCCATGGCGGCGTGTGGAATATCTTCGTCAACCACGCGTCTCAGAATGAGAAACAGTCCCCTTCTGCCCAAGAGATGCTCGCCCTTGGCTCAGTAGAGGCTCCCTTTGGCAGGCTCCCGGAGGCCGTGCTGGGCCGTGATGGCATCCTCACAGCCCTCACGCAGCCCATGGACGATCCGCGTATCCAAGTCCTTTCTGGAATGGGCGGAGTAGGAAAAACCACAGTCGCCCTGAGTACGGCTGAGCGGGCCAAGCAGGCTGGAGCCGAGGTCTTCTGGATCCAGGCCGGATCCGCAGCAGCCGTGGCCGACGGGATGCGGCACGCGGCCCTCCTCGCGGGCGCCCCGGCCGACCACGTATCCCACGCCTGGGAAAAGGGCGGACGACCGGCGGCCGACCTGGTCTGGCGCCACCTGGCGAACGTGGACCGCCCGTGGCTGCTCGTCTTCGACGATGCCGACGATCTCGACGTTGTCTCTTGCCCAGGTGCCGCCTTGGCCGACGCTACTGGCTGGGTCAGGCCCCCTGTCGGTAAGTCGTACGGCGTTCTGGTCACCACGCGTGACGGCAACAAGCGGTCTTGGGGCGACAAAATTGCACGATTCCACCAACTTGATGTCTTGGAGACCAAATTCGCAGGCCAGGTCCTCCACGAACTCGCTCCTGAAGCGGGGGATACAGACTCCGCTCGGTCTCTAGCCGACCGGCTGGGCTCCCTGCCGCTCGCACTGCATCTGGCCGGCACATACCTAGCGATGGCTCACGGCGATCCATTGGCCGAAGCCCAGACCTTCACCGAGTACGTCCGTGTCCTCGGCGACTCCCCGCTGTTCCTCGACGACGCGGCAGAGGGCATGCACGGAGATCTACGCAGTGAAGAGGAACGAGCTCGTCGGACCATTGCCGGTACCTGGGAGCTATCCCTCGCCCTCCTGGAACGGCAAGGCACTGAGCATGCTCGTGGCCTGCTTCAGTTGCTGTCTTGTTTCGCCCCAGCTGCCTCCCTACCCACCTCCCTGCTCAGCCCGTCCACGATTGCTGAACTCGGGATGTGGCCAAGGGACCTGGCACCGCGCGCAATCAGAACGGCCCTGGGTGGCCTGCGTAGGTTCGGGCTCATCGGGGTCGACACGCTGTCGGAAGAACCCGTTTACCAGATCCATCGACTTGTGGGCGAAGTGTCGGTCGCCCCACTCCTCGCTGAGCCATCGGAATACCGAGCGGTATGGGACTCAGCAGCCGATCTGCTCGTGGCGGCCACCCCGTACCGTGAGAATCCGCGGGATCCGAGTTCGTGGCCAGCCTGGCAGGGCCTCATCCCGCACTGGACGGTCATGATGCGCCGCCTGCCGCGATGGAGCACTCCTGCCGATGACCGTCTCAACGGCGTGTTGATCGGCGCCGGGGTCGCCGTGTCATACCTGCACTTCCGGAGCGACTACACCACGGCCTGCGCACTGGCAGACGAAGCCTTGGAACGTGCCGACTCCGCGGAGGCCGTCCCATGGATTGGGCTCAACATCCGCAGACATCGAGCCGTCGCAGTCGAGATGATGGGCGATCTGAAAACGGCTGAGTCCGAGCTCGCTTACATCGTTGAGGAATGCGCCAAGCAATTCGGCGCAGCCGACTCCACCACGCTGGCCGTACGCTTCCAACAAGCGCGGGTAACGGGTCAGCGAGGAAAGCTCCATGAGGCTGAACGCGAGTACGACGAGGTGATCCGCCATGAAACCCGGCTGTTCGGCGCGACAGCAGCCACTACGCTGCGTTCACGCCACGCCCGCGCGATCTGCATCAGAAGTATGGGGCGCCTGGATGAGGCAGCAGCTGAGGGAAGGCAGGTACTGGATGGGCTGCGCGAGGAGTTGGGCGAGAAGCACCCGGATGTTCTCGAGGCTCATCACGAATTCGCCATCTCGCTGCGCGATCAAGGGGAGAACGAGCGGGCCGAAGAGATCTTCCGTCAGGTTCTTGAGCTGGAAGAAGAGATCCTCGGGATCGAACACCCATCCACATTAATTACTCGGGCAAACCTGGCCAGCACACTCATATTGCGGCAAGAGTTCACCGAGGCGGAAACCGAAATCCGGGCCGTGCTGGATGCGCGCACCCGAATCCTGGGACGCAATCACCCAGAGACGCTCGACGCACGCCACACCCTGGCCGTATTGCTCACGCAGCAAGGGGAACTCGACGCGAATAGCGCTGCGGCCGTCTTCGCCGAATTGACCGATGCACAGAAGAGGCAACTCGTTGATGATCACCCCAACGTGCTGGCAGGTCGCAAGAGTCATGCCGCGGCACTGCGATCTCTAGGCGAACTAGTTCATTCGGAATCGGAGTACAGGGCGATTCTTGACGCGGCAACAACATGCCATGGGAAGCATCACCCTGTCACTCTGAATGCCCGCTTCGAATGGGCACAGTCTCTGGGACATGTTGGGCGAACGGACGACGCGGTATTGGAGATGCGCAACGTCCTGGCTCTCCAAGAGGATGTACTCGGCAAGTCACACCGGAACGTGGCCAGTGTCCGAGCGTCGCTCGGAGCTCTCTTACTGCAACAGGGAAGACTCGCCGAGGCTGAGGGGCAACTGCGGCAGGCACTGAACGCCCTGCCAGAGGACGACGGTACCCGCCTAGATGTCCGGCACGATCTCGTGGCGGTGCTGCACGCACGCGGCAGACTGCGGGAGGTCATCCACCAGCTGCAGGAGATCGCTGATCAGGAGCGGCGGAGCTTGGGGCCTGCACACCCCAACACGATCAATGCCCACAACAGTCTCGGGGTCGCACTGAAGGACTTCGGAAGGCTCGACGAGGCTGTTGCCATCTATCGCGAGGCACTCAGGGACGCGGCCTGCAAACACTCGGCCGATCAACCGTTGGTGCTGACATTACGCCACAACCTCGCCGTTACTGTGCGCATCCAAGGAAATCTCGATGAAGCGGAGAAGGAACACTGGGCGATCCTGAAGATCCAGGAACGCAGGCATGGCCCTGAGCATTCCGAGACACTTTCCACTCGACTCTCTCTCGCTCGCATCCTGGAAGACAGAGGTGCCGTCGCAGAAGCCGAGTCTACATATCGGGAAATCCTGTCAGTGTGCACCCGTCGCCTGGGACGTGATCACCGCCAGACCCTGTCCGTCTGGGGAACCCTAGCCTTCCTGCTAGCAAATCAGGAACGATTCATCGAAGCGGAAACGGAGTACCGAGAAGCGCTGGATGCATGCCAGGAGACGCTCGGGGACGACCACCCTAAAACTCTGACGATGAACCACAATTTAGCCATGGTGTTGGGGCACCAAGGGAATTTCACCGAGGCCGTTTCTCGACTCAGCGACGTCGTAGAGCGTCGGGAACGCACGCTGGGACGTGACCACCCAGAGACGCTGACAACACGTGAGAACCTCGGCGAAGGCTTGAGCCGGGTAGGAAGACCAGCAGCAAGCGCCGATCAGTTCAAGGAACTGGCAGAGGGATGGGCCCGAATTCGCGGTGAGGACGACGACTCGGTCTGGGACGCACGCTATCGACGAGCGCAGCTGCTATGGGAAGCCGACCAACCACGAGCTGCGCAGAACGAGCTGGAAGCCCTGCTGAACGAAGCCTTGGAAGCCAGAGCGGATGGAGATCCCCGTATCACCGCCCTTCAACGGGTGCTGATGGCCGTACGCGCCGACGACGGCAATTCCTAGCATTGCCCGCATACACAATCAGCTTGGATCATTCCACCTCAGCCAGCGAAGCACCGAGGCTGTGATACCGAGAGGCGTGGCAGTCCGCACGACACCCGCTCAAGACCGTCGCACCCCATCGCCGCCCATCGCCAAAAGACCAGGTCAGCGCCCCACAGGAAAGATCCCCGCACGTCACCGACCTGGCCCACTACTAGGAGACCCAGAAGGCCTGACCCAGGGGCCGCTTCAGTTCGCCATGACCGGCGCGCGGTGCACCCCCGCAGGTCGGCGTTACGTTTTTTGAAGGGGCTCGGCCGGAACCCGGCCGAGTCCCTTCTGCCTTTCCTGAGGCCTCTCCTGAGCCGTTCTCACGGCCCGCTCACTCGGCCGGCGGCAGCAGGGTTCCCAGTGGGCCCAGGTCCAGGTTGAGGTCTTCCAGGCGGAGGTCGTAGCGGGCGCAGAGTTCCTGCATGCGGTCGTGGAGGAGCATCAGGGTCAGGCCGATGCGTTCTTCCTGGTCCTCTGTCAGGTCGTTGGTGTCGACGCGGTGGAGGGCCTGGCGTTCCATGAGCTGGCGGAGGAGTTCGACGACGGTCAGGACGAGTTTGACCAGGTCGCGTTCGACGGTGTCCGGGTCGGTGGACAGGCGGTGGGCGGCGCGGGCGTCCGCAACAAGGTGAAGCGCAGACTTCGTCA
>NZ_JAAKZY010000351.1 GCF_011045015.1 Streptomyces scabichelini
ATCAGGCCGTTGGCGGCCATGGCCTTGAAGTACTCACTCCTGGGGTGGATGTTGCACGTGTAGTGCTCGTCGATGCGGCTGACGGCCTTGGAGCGCATGCCCGCGCATGGTGAAAACGGACCAGTAGTGGGTGACGGCCGCCCACGCGCCGTCCACGGCGCCGCGCATAGCGTGGGCGCATGCCGATGCAACCCTGGTTTCCCGACGCCAAGCTGGGCGTCTTCATCCACTACGGCATCTACGCCGTGGCCGGAGCGGCCGAGTCCTGGTCCTTCTACACCGGCGAGATGACGCACGAGCAGTACATGAAACAGCTCGACGGCTTCACCGCGTCGCGCTACGACCCGGACGCCTGGGCCGAACTGTTCGCCCGCGTCGGCGCGAAGTACGCGGTGCTCACCGCCCGGCACCACGACGGCGTCGCCCTGTGGGACACCGACCACCGCAATCTCGACGTCGTCCGGGACACGCCGGCCGGCCGCGACCTCGTCACCGGATTCGTCGACGCGCTGCGCGCGCGGGACCTCAAGGTCGGCCTCTACTACTCGCACTCCGACTGGAACCACCCGGACTACCCGAGCGAGAGGCACCCCGGGCCACACCTCGTGGCACCCAACGGCTACTCGAGCGCCGAGCCCGGCAAGGAGGACCCGGAGGCCTGGGCGCGCTACCTCGCGTACCGGGACGGCCAGGTCGGCGAGCTCGTCGAGCGCTTCCACCCCGACATCCTCTGGTTCGACGGCGAGTGGGAGCGTACGGAGGAGCAGTGGCGGATGCGTGAGCTGGCCGAGCTGATTCTCGCGGGCAACCCGGACACCATCCTCAACGGCCGCATGCTCAGCTACGGCGACTACGCCACGCCGGAACAGGGGACCCCGCTCCAGGCCCCGGACGGCCCCTGGGAGCTGTGCCTCACGATCAACGACTCGTGGAGTTACCGGCCGCAGGACCGCGACTTCAAGTCGGTGCGCCAGTTGGTGCGGTACTTCACCGAGACGATCGGCATGGGCGGCAACCTGCTGCTCGGCGCGGGGCCTCGGGAGGACGGGACGATCCCCGACGAGCAGATCGAACGCCTGGAAGGCCTCGGCGCGTGGATCGCGCGGCACTCCGACGCCGTGTACGGGACGGTCGCCGGGCTGCCCGCCGGGCACCACTACGGTCCCAGCACCCTGTCCGCCGACCGGCGCACGCTGTACCTGGTGTGCTTCGACGCGCCGCGCGAGTCCGTCTCGGTACGCGGGCTGCGCAATCGCGTCCTGCGGGCCACGGTCCTGGGCACGGGCAGGGAACTGGGCCACCACGTCACGGGTGGCCTGGACGCGGTGCCCGGCGTGACCTGGATCGACGCCCCCGAGCCGACCGACCTCGACGACCAGGCCACGGTGTTGGCCCTCGAACTCGAAGGGGAGCTGGATCTCTACCGGGGGTCGGGGCGGGACTGAAGCGTCATACCCTGGTCCCTTCACCCTTTCATCCCACTGGACCGCGGCTCGTCCAGGTCAGGCGAGGGAGAGGAAGAGCTTCTCCAGCCGGGCCCGCATCTGGTCGCGGTCCATTTCCGGCTCACCGTTCTCCGGGGCCATGCAGTGCTCAAGACCGGTCGCGATGATCGCGAACCCGGCGCGGTCCAACGCCCGTGACGCGGCGGCCAGTTGGGTCACCACTTCATCGCAGGAGCGGCCCTGCTCGATCATGTTGATCACTCCCGCGATCTGTCCCTGAGCCCGCTTGAGCCGGTTGATCACGGACTTCAGTTCGTCGGCCGCCATCTGCAGTTCCATACGAAGCGCTCCCTCGCTGTATACCCCACCCGGTACTCTACGCCGTCGCTTCCCGGGCCTGCCGAGCACAGATCGGACCGCCCCGGTCGGCGGACTGCCGACCGGGGCGGAAGGGGTTGTTTCCGAAGGAACAGAGGCGTTCCCTCCGCGGACCGTCAGGCCAGCGAAGCGAGCACCTGGTTGAAGGTTGCCGACGGGCGCATCACGGCGGAGGCCTTGGCGGGGTCCGGCCGGTAGTAGCCACCGATGTCGGCCGGCGAGCCCTGCACGGCGAGCAGTTCGTCGACGATGGCCTGCTCCTGCGTGGTGAGCGTCTCGGCCACCGAGGCGAACGCCTTGGCGAGCGCCGCGTCGTCGGTCTGCTTCGCCAGCTCCTGCGCCCAGTAGAGCGCCAGGTAGAAGTGGCTGCCGCGGTTGTCGATGCCGCCGACGCGACGACTCGGCGACTTGTCGTTCTCCAGGAACGTCGCGGTCGCGCGGTCGAGGGTGTCGGCGAGCACCTGGGCGCGCGCGTTGCCGGTCGTCTGCGCGAGGTGCTCGAAGCTGACCGCGAGCGCGAGGAACTCGCCCAGGCTGTCCCAGCGCAGGTAGTTCTCCTTGACCAGCTGCTGGACGTGCTTCGGCGCCGAGCCGCCGGCGCCCGTCTCGAAGAGGCCGCCGCCGTTCATCAGGGGGACGACCGACAGCATCTTGGCGCTGGTGCCCACCTCCAGGATCGGGAACAGGTCGGTCAGGTAGTCACGCAGGACGTTGCCGGTGACCGAGATGGTGTTCTCGCCGCGGCGGATGCGCTCCACGGAGAGCTTCGTGGCCTCGACCGGGGTGAGGATCCGGATGTCCAGGCCCTCGGTGTCGTGCTCCGTCAGGTACTGCTTGACCTTCTCGATGAGGACGGCGTCGTGCGCGCGGCTCTCGTCGAGCCAGAACACGGCCGGGTCACCGGTGGCGCGGGCGCGGGTGACGGCCAGCTTCACCCAGTCCTTGATCGGGGCGTCCTTGGTCTGGCAGGCGCGGAAGATGTCGCCGGCGGAGACGGTCTGCTCCAGGACGACGTTGCCGGCCTGGTCGACGAGGCGGACCGTGCCGGTGGTGGGGATCTCGAAGGTCTTGTCGTGGCTGCCGTACTCCTCGGCCTTCTGCGCCATCAGGCCGACGTTCGGAACCGAGCCCATCGTCGACGGGTCGAAGGCACCGTTCGCACGGCAGTCGTCGAGGACGACCTGGTAAACGCCCGAGTAGCTGCTGTCCGGCAGAACGGCGAGCGTGTCGGCCTCATCGCCGTCCGGGCCCCACATGTGGCCGGAGGTGCGGATCATGGCCGGCATGGAGGCGTCGACGATGACGTCGGAGGGGACGTGCAGGTTGGTGATGCCGCGGTCGGAGTCGACCATCGCCAGCTCGGGACCCTCGGCGAGCTCGGCGTCGAAGGAGGCCTTGATCTCGGCGCCCTCGGGCAGGGACTCCAGGCCCTTGTAGATGCCGCCGAGTCCGTCGTTCGGGGTGAGCCCGGCCGCGGCGAGCGTCTCGCCGTACTTCGCGAACGTCTTCGGGAAGAAGGCGCGCACCACGTGACCGAAGACGATCGGGTCGGAGACCTTCATCATCGTGGCCTTCAGGTGCACGGAGAACAGCACGCCCTCGGACTTGGCGCGGGCGATCTGCGCGGTCAGGAACTCGCGCAGCGCGGCGACCCGCATGACCGAGGCGTCGACGACCTCATCGGCGAGGACGGGTACGGACTCGCGCAGGACGGTGGTGGAGCCGTCGTCGCCCTTCAGCTCGATGCGCAACGCACCGGCCTCGGAGATCACCACGGACTTCTCCGTGGAGCGGAAGTCGTCCACACCCATGGTCGCGACGTTGGTCTTGGACTCGGAGGTCCAGGCGCCCATGCGGTGCGGGTGGGCCTTGGCGTAGTTCTTCACCGAGGCGGGGGCGCGGCGGTCGGAGTTGCCCTCGCGCAGGACCGGGTTGACGGCGCTGCCCTTGACCTTGTCGTAGCGGGCGCGGATGTCGCGCTCCTCGTCGGTCTTCGGGTCGTCCGGGTAGGCCGGCAGCGCGTAACCCTGCTCCTGCAGCTCGGCGATCGCGGCCTTCAGCTGCGGGATGGACGCCGAGATGTTCGGCAGCTTGATGATGTTCGCCTCTGGCGTCTTGGCGAGATCGCCCAGCTCGGCCAGGGCGTCCGGGATGCGCTGCCCCTCTTCGAGGTACTCCGGGAAGAGAGCGATGATCCGCCCCGCCAGGGAGATGTCCCGCGTCTCCACGGTGACCCCGGCCGTCGAGGCGTAGGCCTGGATCACCGGCAGGAACGAATGCGTCGCCAGGGCCGGGGCCTCGTCAGTGTGCGTATAGATGATGGTCGAGTCAGTCACCGGGTGCTCCGCTCCACGTCTGCAACATTGCTCGACATCAAGATATCTCGTGATCGCCCCTCATCCGACAGGGGGCCGCACAACCTCATGCCGAGCTCGGGTCATCTCAAGTCATGGGATCGAACCAGGTGGGTGTGTCGGACAGTGCCTGCTTGATCCGGAACAGTCCGTGCTCGTTCAGCTCCGGCAGGGCGTCGACCGGGAACCAGCCGACCTCCAGCGACTCGTCGTCGTTGACGCGTGCCTCGCCGCCGACGGCCCGGCAGCGGAAGGTGATGTCCATGTACTGGCAGGTGTCGCCGTTGGCGTAGGTGACCGGCTCGAGGGCCTGCACCAGGACGACCCGCTCGGCGACGCAGTGCACCGCCGTCTCCTCGAAGACCTCACGCACCGCACAGGCCGCCGGCTGCTCGCCCGGGTCCGGGATGCCGCCGATCACCGACCACTTGCGGGTGTCGGCGCGGCGCCCCAGCAGCACTCTGTCTTCGTCGTCGAGGACGATGGCGGTGACTCCGGGGAGCCAGAGCAGTTGCTGGCCGGCAGTGGCCCGGATGGCGGTGATGAAGTCAGGAGTAGCCATGGAGCGACCCTAACGGCCCGGCTCCGTCACTCCGGCGAGTTCCGGGCGCGTACGACCGGCTTACGGCTATGCGTCACCGGCGCGTCGCCCGCGGACTCCCGTCGTCACCGCCCAGCCGAGGCCGGCGGCGGCGACCAGCACGAGCGCCGCCTCGGGGAGTACGCCGAGCCGTGTCGCCGGAGTCTGCGAGGAGCGCAGCGGCACCTCCTGGACCAGCGAGTCCGCCACGAACATGCCGGTCTTCTGCGTGATCTTCCCGTCGGGCATGATCACGGCGCTGACGCCGCTGGTGACCGGGACGGTGACGGTGCGGCTGTGCTCGACGGCGCGGACCCGGGACATGGCGAGCTGCTGGTAGGTCATCTCGCTGCGGCCGAACGTGGCGTTGTTGCTCGGTACGGAGATCATCTGGGCGCCGTCGGTGACCGTGTCGCGCACGGCCCAGTCGAAGGCGGCCTCGTAGCAGGTCGCGAGCCCGACCTTGGTGCCCGCCATGGTGAACACGCCCGGCTCGCTGCCCCGGCTGAAGTTCTGGCGCACCATCGACGTCCAGTCCTCGTTGATGGCGCCGACGAGCGAGCGCAACGGGAGGTACTCACCGAACGGCTGGATCTGCCGCTTGTCGTAGGTGTCGCCGGGCCCCTTTTCGGGGTCCCACAGGATCTGCTCGTTGTAGAGCTTGCCGTTCTTCTCGACGACGCCGCCGACCGAGATGGGCGCGCCGATCGCCTTGACGGCCGCTTCGATCACGTCGCGCGCGTCGGGGTTGCTGAACGGGTCGATGTCGGAGGAGTTCTCCGGCCACAGCACGAAATCAGGCTGGGGCACCTTGCCCGCCTTGACCTGCGCGGCCAGGCGCTCGGTCTCCCGGACGTGGTAGTCGAGCACCGCGCGCCGCTGGGCGTTGAAGCCGAGGCCCGCGCGCGGGACGTTGCCCTGGATGACGGCGACGGTCGCGGTTCCGTCCTCCGCCTTGTCACTGACCAAGGGCCGCGCGGCAAAACCGCCCACCACGGGGAGGACGAAGCTGAGGAGAGCCACAGCGGCGGCCCCGCGCCGTACGACATGGGTGCGCCGCACTTCGACGACCTGGCGGACGATCTCGTACAGCCCGAAGCCGCACAGGACGACCGCGAACCCCAGCACCGGGGTGCCGCCCACGGCAGCGAGCGGCAGGAAGACGCCGTCGGCCTGGCCGAAGGCGATCTTGCCCCAGGGGAAGCCGCTGAACGGCACGCGCGCGCGTGCGGCCTCGCCCGCGGTCCACAGAGCGGCCGCCCACACAGGCCAGGCGGGCAGCTTCGACACGGCCGCCACACCGGCGCCGACGAGCGCGACGAACACCGCCTCGATGACGACGAGGGCCAGCCACGGTCCCGGGCCGACCTCCACACCGGTCCACACGAGCAGAGGCAGCAAGAAGCCGAGCCCGAAGAGGTAGCCGAGCCGGAGGCCCGCCTTCCAGGTGCGGCCGCGCAGGCACCAGCCGAAGACCGCGAAGGCCGGCAGGGCGAGCCACCACAGGGTGCGCGGCGGAAAGCTGACGTAGAGCAGCACTCCGGAGAGTGCCGCGGCGGCGGCCGGGCCGAACCGCTGGACCAGCCGCGTCGCCCGCGATACGGGGCGGGCCTGCGGTCCGAGCTGTTCCGGCTGGTCTACGGATGTTGCTGTGGCGGTCACTCGGGGAGTGTACGGCGCGTGACCTGAACGCCGACAGCGCGGCCCGTCCGCACCTGGCCAGGACCCTGCACTCCGCAGCTGCATCGTTTCTGCGCAACTCGTCCACAAACCGGCGCACCACCCGTTACGGTGTGCCGAAGCCCCTCACGTACGGCCGTATCCGGCCAACCGGTCGGGGTCCGTCATGGGTCGGGGGGCGACGGGGT
>NZ_JAAKZY010000352.1 GCF_011045015.1 Streptomyces scabichelini
GCTCCGCCCCCAGACCCCCGTATCGGCCTGAACGGCCTCGTCCTCAAACGCCGGACGGGCTGAATGGTGCGCGCCCCGTCAGGGGCGCGGGGGCTGTATCCATGTGTGCGAAGGGGCGGTACGGAGACTCCGTACCGCCCCTTCACACTTCCGCCCGACCGCCGGGGGCTAAAGCACCTTGGACAGGAACGACTGCGTCCGCTCGTGCTGCGGATTCGTGAGTACGTCGCGGGGGTGGCCCGACTCGACGACCACGCCCTCGTCCATGAAGACGAGGCTGTCGCCGACCTCGCGGGCGAAGCCCATCTCGTGGGTGACGACGATCATCGTCATGCCGGACTCGGCGAGATCGCGCATGACGTCGAGGACGTCGCCGACCAGCTCCGGGTCGAGGGCCGAGGTCGGCTCGTCGAACAGCATCAGCTTCGGGTCCATGGCCAGCGCGCGGGCGATCGCCACGCGCTGCTGCTGGCCGCCGGAGAGCTGCGAGGGGTAGCTGCCCGCCTTGTCGGCGAGGCCGACGCGGTCGAGCAACTGGCTCGCGCGCTCCCGCGCCTGGGCCTTGCCGGTGCCCTTGACCTGGACCGGGGCCTCCGTGACGTTCTCGAGCGCCGTCATGTGCGGGAACAGGTTGAAGCGCTGGAAGACCATGCCGATGTCCCGGCGCTTCAGGGCGACCTCGCTGTCCCTGAGCTCGTACAGCTTGTCGCCCTTCTGGCGGTAGCCGACCAGCTCGCCGTCGACGTACAGCCGGCCGGCGTTGATCTTCTCAAGATGGTTGATGCACCTGAGAAACGTGCTCTTGCCGGAGCCGGACGGGCCGATGAGGCAGAAGACCTCGCCGGACTGCACTTCCAGGTCGATGCCCTTGAGGACTTCCAGCGGGCCGAAGGACTTGTGGACGCCTTCGGCTTTGACCATTGCCGTGCTCATGGGTCAGCGCCTCCAGCTCGCGAGGGACAGCATGTTCGCCTTGATCTTCTGGAACGGCGTGTCCGGAAGCGTGCGGCTCGACCCGCGCGCGTAGTACCGCTCGATGTAGTACTGCCCGACGCTGAGCACCGAGGTCAGGACCAGGTACCAGGCGGCGGCCAGGAAGTACATCTCCACCGGGGCGCCGGAGGACTGGCCGATGTCCTGGGCGTAGCGGAAGAGCTCGTAGAACTGGACCACCGAGACCAGCGAGGTCGTCTTCAGCATGTTGATGACCTCGTTGCCCGTCGGGGGCACGATCACGCGCATCGCCTGCGGGATGACGATCCGCCGCAGGGTCTTGCCGTGGCTCATGCCCAGGGCGTGCGAGGCCTCGGTCTGGCCCTCGTCGACCGAGAGGAGGCCGGCGCGGCAGATCTCCGCCATGTACGCGGCCTCGTTCAGGCCGAGCCCCAGGAGCGCCGTCAGCAGCGGCGTCATGAAGCTGGACCAGTAGTCCTTGTAGATCGGACCGAGGTTGATGTACTCGAAGACCAGGCCCAGGTTGAACCAGACCACGAGCTGGACCAGGACCGGGGTGCCGCGGAAGAACCAGATGTAGAACCAGGCGATCGACGAGGTCACCGGATTCCTCGACAGGCGCATCACCGCGAGGAGGATGCCGCCCGCGATGCCGATCACCATGGAAAGGACGGTCAGCAGCATCGTCTGACCGACGCCCTTGAGGATGCGGTCGTCGAAGAAGTAGTCGGGGATCGCTCCCCAGTTGATCTTGCCCTGGGCGAAGGCCCAGATGATCGAGACCAGGATCGCGATCGCGATGACGGCGGAGACGTACCGCCCGTAGTGCCGGACCGGGATGGCCTTGATGGCCTCCGGCCCGGCCGGGGGAGTGTCCTCCGGGCCTGCCGTCTTGTCGATGTCAACAGTCACGGGTGTTGCCTTTCAGTGCCGCTCGGTCTGCGGTCACTTGCCGCCGTTGACGATGGCTTCCTTGACGGCACCGGCCTGGACGCCCCACTTCGCGATGACCTTGTCGTACTCGCCGTTCTTGATGATCGCGTCCATGGCGGCCTTGAGAGCGTCCCGCAGCTCGGTGTTGGGCTTGGCGACCGCGATGCCGTACGGAGCGGCCTCGACCTGCTCGCCGACGAGCTCGAAGTCCTTGCCGCCGCCCGAGGTCTTCACCGCGTACGCGGCGACCGGGAAGTCGGACGAGCCGACGTCCGCGCCGCCCGAGCGCAGACGGGTCTGGGCCTGCTGGTCGTTGTCGAAGGCCTCGATGGACAGCTTGTTGGTGCCGCACTTCTTGGCCTGCTCCTTGGCCAGGTCCTCGGAGATGGTGGCGCGCTGCACGACGATCTTCTTGCCGCAGAGGTCGTCCCAGGTCTTGATGTTCTGGGTCTTGCCCTTCGGGGTGTAGAGCGAGACACCCGCGGTGAAGTAGTCGACGAAGTCGACGCCCTCGCCGACCTTCTTGCCGGTGTCGGAGTCGATGCCCTCCTGGCGGTCCTTGGTGTCCGTCATGGCCGACATGGCGATGTCGTAGCGCTTGGAGCGCAGACCGGTGAGCAGCGTGTCGAACGTGCCGTTCTCGAACTCGAACTTCACGCCCAGCTGCTTGCCCATGGCGTCCGCCAGGTCGGGGTCGATGCCGACCGTCTTGCCGGAGTCGTCCTTGAACTCGACGGGCGCGTACGCGATGTCCGAGCCGACCTTGATGACGCCCGCGTCGCGTATCTCCTTGGGGAGCTGGTCGGCCAGCGGGGCCGCGCTCGTCTCCGAGGTGCTCGCGTCCTTGTCCTTGGTCTGGTCACCGCAGCCGGCGAGAAGCAGGGCGCCTGCGACCGCGATCGCACCGACCGCGGCTGTCCGGGAGTGCGCGGCGGTCGTACGACGGGTGGAGCTTGCGGTCATGGTGAGTTCCTCCGGCGGAAGGGTGGAATGCCGATGGGTCGACGAGAACACACACCTTTGGGTGTCGCGACCTCGTGTGATGACGGCATCTTGCCATTCGGACCGATCCCCTCAGGGTGCCCGCTATGTCAAAATCGGATAACGGGTGACCCCCGAACCGTGCAAGGCCGCTCCATCAGGGCCGGATCCTGTACGGATTTTTCTCCTTCCGGCCGGAAGATCTTCGGCGCTTCTCGCGATGCGAGCGGCCGCTTCTTCGCACTTGCGGCGCCCTGCTGGTTTGTCATGATATGCCCGTGCATTCGGGCATGAGTCATGTCACCGGCATGTGACCTTCGTGTTATGGACTCGTCGGCGATGCCGTCCGTCCGGTAAGAAGGTTCTTTACACCCCTCATCCGGGGCTCCAGGGCGCGTGTGCGGCGCGCCCGTCGCGTATGTGCCCGTACGTACCCGTACGTGACCGTCGTCAGGGGCTTACGCGGTGCCCGCCCACCCCTCACCAGGAGTGGACACCCTCAACCGTTCAAGACTTAAGGGGTAAAACAAAGTGGCAGCGGAGATCGTCAATCCTCGCAGCGACAGCAAGAGCGACAGCAGTACGGATCAGACGGATCAGGACGGCGGGGTCGAGCCTCTCGATTCCATCGACCCGGCGTTCGCCTTGCACCGAGGCGGGAAGATGGCCGTGCGGGCCACCGTGCCCGTCCGGGACAAGGACGACCTGTCCCTCGCGTACACGCCCGGCGTCGCGAAGGTGTGCAGCGCCATCGCCGAGCAGCCCGACCTGGTCCACGACTACACGTGGAAATCGTCCGTGGTGGCCGTGGTGACGGACGGTACGGCAGTGCTCGGGCTCGGTGACATCGGTCCCGAGGCCTCCCTCCCCGTGATGGAGGGCAAGGCGATCCTGTTCAAGCAGTTCGGCGGCGTCGACGCGGTGCCGATCGCTCTGGGCACGACGGACACCGACGAGATCATCGAGACCGTGGTGCGGCTCGCGCCGTCCTTCGGTGGGGTCAATCTGGAGGACATCTCGGCGCCTCGGTGCTTCGAGATCGAGCGGCGGCTGCAGGAGCGGCTGGACATTCCCGTCTTCCACGACGACCAGCACGGGACGGCTGTCGTCACGCTGGCCGCGCTGCGGAACGCGGCTCGGCTGACGGGGCGGTCGCTGGGGGATCTGCGTGCGGTGATCTCGGGTGCGGGCGCGGCCGGCGTTGCCATCGCCAAGTTCCTGCTCGAGGCGGGGATCGGGGACGTCGCCGTCGCCGACCGCAAGGGTGTCGTGTCCGAGGACCGGGACGATCTGACGCCGGTCAAGCGGGAGCTTGCCGCGCTGACCAACAAGGCGGGGCTGTCGGGGTCGTTGGAGGCCGCGCTGGCCGGGGCCGACGTGTTCATCGGGGTGTCCGGCGGTACGGTTCCCGAGCCGGCCGTCGCTTCCATGGCCGAGGGGGCGTTCGTGTTCGCCATGGCCAACCCGAATCCCGAGGTGCATCCCGACGTCGCCCACAAGTACGCGGCTGTCGTGGCCACCGGGCGGTCCGACTACCCGAACCAGATCAACAACGTGCTGGCGTTTCCCGGGATCTTCGCGGGGGCGCTTCAGGTGCGGGCCTCTCGGATCACTGAGGGGATGAAGATCGCTGCGGCCGATGCGTTGGCTGCGGTCGTCGGGGACGACCTTGCCGCGGATTATGTGATTCCGTCGCCGTTCGATGAGCGGGTTGCTCCGGCGGTTACTGCGGCGGTTGCGGCGGCTGCTCGGGCGGAGGGTGTCGCTAGGCGCTGACGGTTCGTTGTCGGGTGCGGGTGTTCTGTGGCTGGTCGCGCAGTTCCCCGCGCCCCTGGGTTTGTGGTGGGTGCGGGGTCGTGGGCCGGTGCGTCAGCCCGTCGCAGGGTGGGCATACGGCCCGGTGTCGGTACACGGTGCGGGTGACCTGAGAACGAACCTACGCGACGGGCATACGACGCACCGACCCACGCCCCCTCCCGCCGGTGGGTGAGTGCGGGGTTCGTCGGGGCGCAGGCTTTTGCTTTTAGGGGCGCGGGGAACTGCGCGACCAGCCACGACGGCGCTGCAGCCGACAACGAACCCAACTCAGACCCGCAACCACGTATGCCGATCCCGAGCCATCGCATGGAGCGCCTCGACGTCCGCAGGCTTGAGCACACCCCCCGTCCGCGCCAGCGACGAGAGATCCGCGTCCTGGAGGATGCGCACCTCACGAAGCGGCGTCGCAACCGAGACGTTCGCCGGGGCGAAGAGGGCCAGGACCGGATGAACCTCGGCCGTCAGGGCGTAGGACGCCCGGTCCGCAGCCGAACGCACACGCCGCAGCAACGGCCCCGGCTCACGACGCCCCACCGTGACCATGGGATCAGCCACGAGAACCCGCTGCTTACGGGCGTACAAGGTGTGGACGGCGAAGAGGCCTCCGGGCCCGATCACCAGGTGGTGAATCCGGTCGCCACCGGGCAGCGGAAGGGAGTGCAGGGCGTGCCACCCCGCACCCTCCAGCCCGTCGAGAGCGTCCCCCACCGCCTGCTCCGCGGCAAGCGCCCGCCGCCGGGGATCGGGCCGCAGCCGATGCGGAGACGACGGATCACGGTCCAGCGCGATCTGAAGGGCCTCGCCGGGCTGGTTGGGGGCGAGGTCGTCGTCCGGGTGCAGAGTGAGCCGGGCGAGCTCCGCGGGGGTCGGGACCGGCGGTGGCCCCACGGTCACAGGCCCGGTCAGAAACGGCCCGAGCGCGTCGAGCACATCCTCCCGCCGATCGTCGCTGAGCAGGTTGACCCGGCCCGCCTCCCTGTCGTACCAGGCGACGTTCCTGCCGTCCGTGTGACAGACGTACAGCCGTTCCTGACCGTGCCGCCAGGTCGGTACAACGCGCAGTCCGCTCATGCACCATCACCCCACGACCATGGGAACAGGCGGGGTACTCCAGGGGCAAGAAGCCGGTTACCTTTGTCACGAGTTGAGCCGGGAGGCGCCGTTGCGAACTCGCAGTAACCAACCCGATGTGCCGGCCCCGGACAGCCCGTGGAGCGAGATCGTGCCCGGCCTGTGGATGGGCGGGCACGAGTACGCGGGCCGGTCCGGCGATCTGGAGTTCGCCGTCGTACGCGATGAGTTCGACCTGGTCCTGACGTTGCTCCGACTACCCGGTCACGGCCCGGACGAGGACGTGGAGCACCATGTGTGGCCGATCCCGGACGGCCCCCTGGACGGTACGCAGCTTGCAGGCGTGCTGCGGCTCGCACGGACCGCAGCCGAGGGGCTGGAGCAGGGCCGCCGGATCCTGGTCCGCTGCTACCACGGCTACAACCGCTCGGGTCTGGTCGTCGCCCACGCCCTGATCCGCGCGGGCCGCACCGCCGACGACGCGATCGGCCTGATCCGCACCCGCCGCTCCCCGTGGGCGCTGCACAACGACCTCTTCGTGGAGTACCTGAGAACCGGCCTCGACACGGCCCGGCTCCTGGAGGAGCTGGCCGAGTGATGAGCCCACCGGATCGCCGACACACAGCGTGACCACCACTCCCCCAAAAGTCTACATAACGGGACATTAGCCGCATAGCTTTGCTACGTTCCTGACATGCTCTCGCCCGGAACGACAGCGCAGGCGGACCCGCCCACCCCCGCTGTACGCCTCC
>NZ_JAAKZY010000353.1 GCF_011045015.1 Streptomyces scabichelini
CTCCCGCACCGCCGCCCAGCAAGCCACCCCCGTCGACTCCACAAACAGCCCCCTCGACGCCAAGTCCCGCTGGGCATGCCGGATCTGGTCCTCCGTCACCGTCAGAAACGTGCCTCCGGACTCCCGTACCGCCCGCAGGATCTGCCGTGCCCGTGGCGGGCGGGGAATTGCGATGCCCTCCGCGAGAGTGGGCGCCATCGGTGTGGTGTCGAGCAGGTCGTCGGCGCCTTCCTCCCAGGCGCGGGCGAGGGGTGCCACGGCGGCGGACTGGACCGCGTACAGCGCGGGGCGCCGGTCGATCAGGCCCGCCGCGTGCAGTTCGGCCACCGCGAGAGCCGTGCCGAGCAGCAGCGTGCCGTTGCCGACGGGGACGACGAGGACCTCGGGGAGCCGTCCGTCGAGGTCCTCCCAGAGTTCGTGGGCGTACGTCTTCGTGCCGTGCAGGAAGTACGGGTTGAAGACATGGCTGGCGTAGAAGGTGCCCTCCTCGTCCGCCGCCGCCCGGGCCGCCCGCGCCGTCGCCTCGCGGTCGCCGGGAACCACCTCGAGCCGGGCCCCGTGCGCCCCGATCTGCTCCAGCTTCTTGGGCGACGTGCCGTCAGGGACATACACCGTGCACGGCAACCCGGCGCGGGCGCAGTACGCGGCGACCGCCGTGCCCGCGTTGCCGCTGCTGTCCGCGATGACCCGCCGGGGCCGCAGCCGCAGGGCCAGCTCGGCCAGCATCACCGCACCGCGGTCCTTGAAGGAGAGCGTCGGCATCAGGAAGTCCAGCTTGGCCGACACCCCGTCCTTCAGCGGGACCAGCGGCGTACGTCCCTCGCCCAGCGACACCGACGGTGCGCCCAGGGGGAGGCACTCTGCGTACCGCCACAGTGAGTTCGCCCGCCCCGCAAGGGACTTGAGGGGCGCGGGGGTCGGCGAGAAGTCCAGATCGAGCGGGCCGCGGCAGACCGGGCAGCACCAGGCGAGCGAGTCCGTGGGGACGCGCGTGCCGTCCTTCGGGCAGAAGCAATCGGGGAGGGGAGCCATACGCGCAGGTTAGATGTGGGATTTGGTGGCGCTCTGTCATGACTGGCGGGTGGCGCCTGTGTTACGTCCGTGCAGGGCCCTTGTGTAAATCCTGTGGAAGCCTCAATCTTTCGGCTGACGCACAGGGTTGTCACCGAACTTGGCATGACCCTGTCTTCTTCTGTGTCTTCTTCTGTGTGCTCGACCGGCACCACTTGCGTGTGCTCCGACCGGCACCACCCCCCACCAACGCGCCACCGATTGAGGAGGATCCCTCAGATGGCAGTGATGCGTCATGCCCGGCGAAGACTCGCCGGAATCGGCACCGGAATCAGTGCGACAGCCCTTGTCGCCGGCCTCGTCACCGCTCTCCCCGCCCAGGCCGCCGCGGCCCCCGTGGGCCCCGTCCAGTACGCGGACGCGCCCGGGACGATCGCGAACAGCTACATCGTGACCCTCGACGCGGACGCCGCGAAGGCCGGTTCCGCCGAGGGGAAGGCCCTCGCCAAGGAGTACGGCGCCAAGATCGAGCGTACGTACAAGAAGGCGCTGAACGGCTACGCGGTCGAGGCCACCGAGGCCGAGGCGAAGAGGTTCGCCGCCGACCCGGCCGTGGCCTCCGTCGTCCAGAACCGCACCTTCACGATCGAGGCGACCCAGCCGAGCCCGCCCTCCTGGGGCCTGGACCGCATCGACCAGGCGGCCCGCCCGCTCAACCAGAGCTACACATATGACGACACCGCAGGTGAGGGCGTCACCGCCTACATCATCGACACCGGTGTCCGCATCACCCACGGCGACTTCGGCGGCCGGGCCTCGTACGGCTACGACGCCGTCGACAACGACAACACCGCCCAGGACGGCCACGGCCACGGCACGCACGTCGCGGGCACGGTCGGCGGCACGGCGTACGGCGTCGCGAAGAAGGCGAAGATCGTCGGCGTCCGCGTGCTCAACAACTCGGGGCAGGGCACGACCGCGCAGGTCGTCGCGGGCATCGACTGGGTGACGACCAACGCCGTCAAGCCGGCCGTCGCCAACATGAGCCTCGGTGGCACCGCTGACACCGCGATCGACACCGCCGTACGCAACTCCATAGCCTCCGGCATCACGTACGCCGTCGCGGCCGGCAACGAGACGACCAACGCGAGCACCCGCTCGCCCGCCCGCGTCACCGAGGCCATCACCGTCGGCGCCACCACCAACACCGACGCCAAGGCCAGTTACTCGAACTACGGCACCGTCCTGGACCTCTTCGCCCCGGGCTCCTCCATCACCTCCACCTGGGCCACGAGCGACAGCGCGACGAACACCATCTCCGGTACGTCCATGGCGACCCCGCACGTCGCCGGAGCCGCCGCGCTCCACCTGGCGGACAACCCCACCGCCACCCCCGCCGCGGTCCAGACGGCACTCGTCAACTCCGCCACCACCGGAGTCGTCACCAGCCCCGGCACCGGCTCGCCCAACCGCCTGCTGCGCGTCGGCAGCGGCACCACACCGCCGCCCACCGGCTCGCGCTTCGAGAACACCGGGGACTACGCGATCGCCGACAATGCCACCGTCGAGTCACCGCTCACGGTCAGCGGCGTCGCGGGCAACGCGCCCTCGGCCCTGAGCGTGCCGGTGAACATCGTCCACACGTACGTCGGCGACCTCCAGATCCAGCTGATCGCCCCCGACGGCACGGCCTACACGCTGAAGGCGTACGGCACGGGCGGTTCGAGCGACAACATCAACACCACGTACTCCGTGAACGCCTCGTCGGAGGTCGCGAACGGGGCGTGGAAACTCCGGGTGAGCGACAACGCCGCGCAGGACACCGGGCGGATCGACTCATGGGCGCTGCAGTTCTGAGCCCTCGTCAGTAGATCGTCTTCACCGGCTCATCATCAGTAACCTTCGCTCTCAACCCTCGTCCTGGCGGTACGGCTTCGGGTCCGTGACCCAGCCTGCCGCCAGGACCAGGCGTGAGGTGCGGTGGACGGCGAGGAAGGCGAAGGGCCGGTCGAAGGTGGCTCTGATCGTGGTGGTCATGTAGCCGGGTCCGGCCGGTGCGCCGGTGGGTTGGGCGGCGACTGCCGTCACCGCGGCCGCACGGAAGCCCAGGGCGCCGAACCTCGCCATGGTGGACTGCTGGGCCGATCCGATGGCCAGCGGGGAGCCGCTGATTCCGGGAAAGTGACCGTGCGCGGCGTCGCGCGCCGTCGTGAGACCGAACAACCGGTGCAGTTCCAGCAGGTCGTGGTGCGCCGTCATGTCGTACGCCATCGTCGTGACGTCGAGCTTGGGCGGCTGGGGCCTCGTGCAGCGTTCCTTCTTGACGCGCAGGCCGGGGCCCGCGTCGCCGTACGGGAGTTGAGGGCCCGGTACGGCCGGGTGCCTGCGGTCGAGGAGGCCCAGACCCGCACCCAGCACCCGCTCCGGAGTCATACGCTCCTCGCCGAGCAGGAGATGGACATCGATACCGGTGGTGCCCGGCACCTTCAGCTCGGTGACGTATCCCTCCGGTGTGTCCGCGACGCCGACCAGGTCCAGCAGGACGCTGCTGCGGCGCAGCCCCAGGAGCGTACGTGCGCGCCACGGCCCTGAGCGCGGCCTCACGGGCCACTCCTCGAACGGGTACTGCCACTCCGTGCGCAGGGCGAGCGCGCTCGCCAGGACCAACTGGGTGTCCTTCGTCAGCGCGACCGGCATGCGCTCGATCAGGCCACCGGTCCGCTGTACCGCCCACGCGTCCAGCGCCCCGTGATCGGCCTCCATATCGCCCGTGAGTACTCCGTGCGTCTCCGCGGGCAGCCCCGCCGCCCACTCCTCCCGCAGTTCCAGCGTCCGCTGCGTCCACAGCCCGAGGGCCGAGTCAAGGCCTCGCATCCCGCCCATGGCACTCAGCAACTCCCGCCCCGCGGACGCCGCTTCGTCGGCCGGCAGGCCCACCGCCTCGGCCAGTTCCGCGCGCGCCGCACCCTCCGCTCCGTCCGCCAGGAAGGCGAGCAGCGGCCACACCCCGGCCGCCGAGAAGACCGTGCCGCCGGACGCCGCCCCGGCCCACCTGGCCGTCAGCTCGTTGACAGCCCGGATCGCCCCATTCGTCACCTGCATTCCGCCCCCGTCCACACCGCGCTTACCATGCGCCCAGTCGTACACGTCGTACGTCAGTTCCCGGCACCACCGGACGAGGAGCACGGTACTAGTGGACATACCTCCGCCCCCTGGGGCTCCTGGGCCCCAGCAGCCCCAGGGGCAGTACCCGCCTCCGGGTCCGTACGGCGCGTACCCCGGCCAGGGACAGGGGCCAGGTCCGTACGGCTACCAGCCCTGGGGCCAGGGCTACTCCCCGTACAACCGTCCCGCTCCCGTCAACGGCTTCGCCATCGCGGCGCTCGTCCTCGGCATCCTCTGCTTCCTGCCTCTGATCGGGCTGATCCTCGGCATCATCGCGCTGGCGCAGATCAGGAAGAAGGGCGAGCGCGGCAAGGGCATGGCGATCGCCGGGATGGTCACGTCCGGGATCGGCGCCGCGGTCATTCTGCTCGCGTTCGTCACCGGCGGTACGTCCGGGTTCTGGGAGGGATTCAAGGAGGGCGTGCAGGAGGGCGCGACCTTCTCCGTGGCCAAGGGCGAGTGCTTCGATGCGCCCGCCGGCTCGATGGAAGGCACGGCGTACGACGTCGACAAGGTGCCGTGCGAGGGCGAGCACGACGGCGAGGTGTTCGCGAACTTCCAGATGAAGGACGGCGGTTACCCCGGCGACGACGCCATCACGCAGACCGCCGACGACAAGTGCTACACGCTTCAGCACGCCTACGCGATGGACGCCTGGGCCGTGCCGGACAACGTCGACATCTACTACTTCACCCCGACCCCGGAGAGCTGGGACCTGGGCGACCGCGAGATCAGCTGCCTGTTCGGCAACACGGACGAGACGGGCAGCCTGACCGGCTCGCTGCGTCGCGACGAGACCGTGCTCGACGCCGACCAGGTCGCGTATCTGAAGGCGGCTCACGTCCTCAACGAGGCCATGGAGTCGGCGCCCGCGGAGGAGTACGTCGAGGACGACCTGCCCGGTCACAAGCAGTGGGCGATACGGGTCTCCGGCGCCCTCACCGAGCAGGCCGGCCTGCTCCGCGGCCACGACTGGCCCGCTGACGCGCAGGGTCCGGTCGCCGCGCTGGTCAAGAACCTCGACGCGGCCCAGAAGGAGTGGCTGAAGGCAGGCAGGGCCGCCGACGCGGACGTCTTCTACGAGCACTACGAGAAGGGCGCGGACCTCACCGACCCCAAGAAGACGGTCACCGCACGCAAGGCTCTGGGCCTCGCCACGAAGCCGCCGGCCTCCTACGAGGACGACGGTGACACCGAGGGCGGCACCGGGGGTGGCGCCGCCGAGGTGTGACGGTGGCTATAGCGGAGAGAAAGTGCCTGGTAAAGACCCACCCGGCCGTCTGTCATCACATCGAGTGATTCTCTGGCCCTCGCTTGCTTCGTGCAACCCAGGGTTGCCAGGCTGTTGCTGTCTGTACAACCTGATGGGAGTGGCCCAGTGGCATTCGGTGAGCAGCCGGCGTACCTCCGTGTCGCGGGTGATCTCCGCAAGAAGATCGTCGACGGCTCGCTGCCACCGCACACCCGGCTCCCGTCCCAGGCCAGGATCCGCCAGGAGTACGGGGTTTCGGACACGGTCGCCCTGGAGGCCCGCAAGGTGCTGATGGCCGAGGGGCTGGTCGAGGGCCGCTCGGGGTCCGGTACGTATGTGCGCGAGCGCCCCGTGCCGCGCCGGATCGCCCGCTCCGGGTACCGGCCGGAGCGCGGCGCGACGCCCTTCCGCCAGGAGCAGGCCGACGCCGAGGCACGCGGCACATGGGAGTCGTACAGCCGCCAGAGCGAGGCGAGCGCCGCGATCGCCGAACGGCTCGCCATCCAGCCCGGCGACCGCGTGATGTGCACGAAGTACGTCTTCCGGGACGCGGGCGAGACGATGATGCTCTCCACGTCCTGGGAGCCGATCGCCGTCACCGGCCGTACGCCGGTGATGCTCCCCGAGGAGGGCCCGCTCGGCGGCATGGGTGTCGCCGAGCGCATGGCGGCCATCGACGTGATCGTGGACAACGTCACGGAGGAGGTGGGCGCCCGCCCCGGCCTCGCGGAGGAGCTGGCCGCGCTGGGGGGTGTGCCTGGGCATGTGGTGCTCGTCATCCAGCGCACGTTCTATGCGTCGGACCGGCCGGTCGAGACGGCGGATGTGGTGGTACCGGCGGATCGGTACCGGATCGCGTACCACCTGCCGGTGAGGTAGGGCTCCGGCGGTTGGGCGGTTGGGTTCGTTGTCGGCTGCAGCGCCGTTGTGGCTTGTCGCGCAGTTCCCCGCGCCCCTGGGTGGGTGGGGGGTG
>NZ_JAAKZY010000354.1 GCF_011045015.1 Streptomyces scabichelini
GGTTGGGGTTTCTGGGGCTGCGCCCCAGGCCCCCCTTGAGAGGTCGTGTTTCGGCTGCGGGTTCGTTGTGGCTGGTCGCGCAGTTCCCCGCGCCCCTTACGGGGCTCGGGGAACTGCGAGTCCGAGCGGGGGGACCCCATCGCGGCGGAGCCGCAAATCGATACAACCCCGCGCCCCTAAAGGGGCGCGGGGACAGACCAGGCCTTGTCAGTGGCCCGTGTCACCATCGACGGCATGGACAAGATGCGGCAGCTGCGGCTTGCCAAGGACGCGATGGATCGGGACTGGGCCGAGGCCGGGCTCGATCTGGATGCCGTGGCCGCGCATGCCGGGTACTCGCGGTTTCATTTCATACGGGCCTTCAAGGAGGCGTACGGCGAGACGCCCGGCCAGTATCTGACGCACCGCCGCATCGACCGCGCCGAGGACCTGCTCAGGACCGCGGATCTGTCGGTGACCGAGATCTGCCATCTGGTGGGCTTCAGCAGCGTCGGTACGTTCTCGGCCCGCTTCAAGGCGTGGACGGGCCTGACCCCGAGCGAGTACCGGAAGAAGCACGTTGGCCGCGGCGCCGCCCTCATACCCGGGTGTTACGCGATGCTCTGGGCCGGCGGCTTCCGCTCGGGCCCCGGTAACGGTGCCGGGACCAGCCCGGACACCAGTGAGCGAGCACGCAGTCCTGCTGAACGAGCGCGCAGTTCTGCTGAACGAGGGCGCAATTCTGGAGAAGCGGAGTGACATGCACGCGGCCTAGCGTGGCAGGCAAGCAGACAGCCCGACGACCTGGGAGCACGCAATGATCAAGGGACTCGCCATTTCGACCGTCTGGGTCCTGGACCAGGACCGGGCCAAAGAGTTCTACACGGAGAAGCTCGGCCTCGAGGTGCGTACGGACATGACGATGGGCGAGGGCGGCATGCGCTGGATCACCGTCGGCTCCCCGGAGCAGCCCGACGTCGAGCTGACGCTGATGGTGCCCGACGCGTCCTCGATGGACCCCGAGTCCGCCGAGATGATCAAGAAGCTCGTCGCCAAGGGCGCCCTCGGCGCGGGCGTACTGACCACCGACGACATCCACGGTGACTACAAGAAGCTCAAGGACCGTGGCGTGGAGTTCCTCCAGGAGCCCCAGGAGCGGCCGTACGGCACGGAGGCGCTGTTCCGCGACGACTCAGGGAACTGGTTCTCGTTCACCCAGCGACGCGAGGGCGGCCTCGACCTCGGCAAGGACTGGACCTGCTAGTCACCGTTTGATCGTCAGGCGCCCGCTGACCCGCTGACCCGCTGACCCGCTGACCCGCTGACCCGCTGACCCGGTGTCCCGGACCCGGCGTCCTGCCCGGCAGCCGTCCTACGCCGGCAGCATCGGGTAGCTCCCCGTATTCGTCGGCGCGTGCTCCGGCAGCCACAGCACCGCCACCGCGCCCTCCGCGGGCAGGTCCTCCGGCACGCCCGCGGGCCGTACGTTGCGGAAGGTGAGCCGGGCGCCGAGGACCCGGGCCTGGCCCGCCGCGATCGTCAGGCCCAGACCGTGGCCGTGGCCCGCGCGGTCGGTGCTGCCGGTGCGGAAGCGGCTCGGGCCGTCGGCGAGCAGTTCCTCGGGGAAACCGGGCCCGTGGTCGCGTACGCGGATGACCCTGCCCTCCACCGAGACCTCGATGGGCGGCCTGCCGTGCTTGGCGGCGTTGACCAGCAGGTTGATGAGGACCCGCTCCAGGCGGCGGGGGTCGGTGGTGACCTGCGACTCGTGCACCACCCGCACCTCGATGTCCGCGTCCCTCGCCGCCACCCGCCGGGTCACGAACTCGCCCAGCATGATGTCCTGCAACTCGGCCCGCTCGGACGCGCTGTCCAGCCGCGCCACCTCCAGGACGTCCTCGACGAGCGTGCGCATCGCCTGCGCCCGGTCCCGTACGAGTTCCGTCGGCCGGCCCGGCGGCAGCAGCTCGGCCGCCGTGAGCAGCCCGGTGACAGGCGTGCGCAGCTCGTGCGCGATGTCGGCGGTCACCCGGCGCTCGGCCTCGAGCCGCTGGCTGAGCGCGTCCGCCATCGCGTCCACGGCCCGCGCCAGGTCGTCGGTCTCGTCGCGTACGACTCCGCCTATGGCGTCCCGTACCCGTACGTCCGTCTCGCCCTGCGCGACCTGCCGGGCCGCCGTGGCCGCCTTGCGCAGCCGCCGCGAGAGCTGACCGCCGATCAGCACGCCGAGCGCGCAGCCGCCGAAGACGACCGCGATCGAACCGATGAGGAGCGCCTGGTCGAGGTCGTTCATCACGGTGGCGCTGCGGTCGGTGAACCGGGTGTGCAGCGACAGGATCCGGCCGTCCTTGAGCGGCACGGCGGCCCAGATGTCGGGCACACCGTCCGGGTGCTCCGCCACGTACGTGGCCCGCCGGCCGGCCGTGGCCTTCGCCAGCAGGTCCTTCGGGATGTCCGGGTCGTCGATCTTGATGCCGGGGAAGTTGGCGCGCCCGGAGGACTCGTAGTTCCGCTGCGCGATCTGGACGCGCTCGTCCGCCAGGTCACGCGCGTTGTCGAGCATGGAGACCCGGGCGGCGTTGTGCACGACCAGGCTCAGCGCGACGGCCACCAGCGCCCCGACGGCCGCGATCGCCGCACTGAGCTTCCATCTGAGGCCCGTACGCAGACTGATGCCGGTCAGCAGATTCGGCCTGATGCCGGTACGAGGAATCGGCCCACTGCCGGTACGCGGATTCGGCCCGCTGCCCGTACTCGAACTCGGCCCGCTGCCAGTGCGCGGACTCGGCCTGAGACCAGTGCGCGGATTCGGCCCGCTGCCGGTACGTGGATCAGTCCCACTGTCGGTACGTGGATTTGGCTCGCTGCCCGAACTCGAACTCGACCGCCCGAATCTCCCGCGGCGTCCCGGACTCCCGCTCGTTGCCCGCATGATCCGGTCAGGCCTTCAACTTGTAGCCGAAGCCGCGGACCGTCTCGATGCGGTCCTGGCCGATCTTCGTACGCAGCCGCTGCACATGGACGTCGACGACCCGGGTGTCGCCGCCCCAGCCGTAGTCCCACACCCGCTCGAGGAGCTTGTCGCGCGACAGGACCGTACCGGGCGCGGTCGAGAACTCCAGAAGCAGCCGCATCTCGGTCGGCGTCAGCGCCACCGGCGTACCACCCCTGCGGACCTCCATGCCCTCGGTGTCGATCTCCAGGTCACCGTCCCCGAACGACAGCACGCCACCGCCGTCTACGGACGACGAACTCTCCGTCTCGGCGGCGGACCGCTGGCCGCTCGCGTGCCCGAAGCGCCGCAGCACCGCGCGGATCCGGGCGACCAGGACGGCTCCGTCGAAGGGCTTCGTGACGTAGTCGTCGGCGCCCGCCTCCAGGCCGAGTACGACGTCGATGGAGTCGGCGCGGGCCGACAGCATGATCACCGGGACCGTGGACTCGTCGCGGATCCGGCGGCACAGCGAGACGCCGTCCAGGCCCGGCACCATCACGTCGAGGAGTGCGATGTCGGGCTGGTTCGTACGGAACGCCTCAAGGCCGGCCAGGCCGTCGGGCATGGCGGTGACCGCGAAGCCGTCCCGCTCCAGCGCGAGCTGGGTGGCCTCGCGGATGACGTCGTCGTCCTCGACGAACAGGACGTGGGTCTGCTCTGGCATCCGGTGCTCTCAGTCCTCCGTCGGTCAGTTGGTAGGGGGGCAGGGTCTCTCGTCAGGGGGGGGCAGGGTCACTCGCTCGGGGTCGGCGTTTCGCCGCCCACCACCTTGCTGTAGTCGTTGTGCGTGCGGTCCTGTTCCGAGAAGCGGCCCGCCGTCCAGCGGTACGTGATCACTTCCTCGCCGGACGGAAGTGTCACCGAGTCGCCCTTCTCGTACACCTGCTGCGTGATCACCAGGTCGCCCCGGTCGATCTCCGCATAGACCGGAGGCTCCTCGGCCTTGAAGACATTCTCGTACTCGTCGCCCTGCTCGCGATACACATACGAGCCGACACCGACCGCATCGCCGCAGGTCAGCACGTTGATCACGACGTCGTTCGCGGACCCCCCGGTCAAGTTGCCGTACGACACGTCGACCGGGTACTCATCGGCGACGCACGGCTTCAGATCGCGCTTGATCGCCGTGCTGACCTTGGGGTCGTCCTTGAGGAGCCGTACCGCGTCCACGCGAGGCGCCGCCCCGGAGGGTGAGGCGGAGGGCGTGGCGGCGCCCACCGACACCGAGTCGGAGCGGGCCGGGCCCTCGTCTCGGGCGCCGGTGCCGCCCGTGGCGCAGGCGGAGACCAAAAGGCCGAGGGCGGCGAGCACGGCCACCGCCGTGATCGCCGCCTTCAAGGCCCCGCGGGCCTGTGGCGCCCCTGTGCCCGGGCCTGTGTCTAGGCCGCGCAACGCTCCTGCTCCTTACCCGTCCCTGCCTTGCCCGCCCCCGCCTGGCCCGGTTCGAGCGCGCGCCCCGCATAGCCGCGGCTCTCCAACTCCTCGCGGAGCCGGGCCAGCGCCCGGTGCAGCGTGCTCTTGACCGTTCCGGCCGACATACCGAGGGCGGCGGCCGTCTCTTCCGTGGACATCTGCTCCCAGTGTCGCAGCACCACGACGCTGCGCTGCTTCGGAGCCAGCACCTTCAGGATGTCCATCAACAGCGCACGGTCCGCGTGCTGTTCGGTCGAGTCGTCCACGCTGGCGTCCGGCAGCTGCTCGGTGGGGACCTCCTCCAGCTTGCGGGCCCGCCACCACTCCGTACGTGTGTTGATCATGACGCGGCGCAGATAGGCGTCGGCGAGACGCTTGTCGGCGATGCCGTCCCAGCGGCCGTACGTCCGTACCAGCGCGGTCTGCAGCAGGTCCTGGGCATCGACAGGGTCCGGCACCAGGCGGCGGGCACTGCGCAGCAGCGCGTCCTGCCTGGTGCGTACGTACTCTTCGAACTCGAGCACCTCGCCGTGCGCCATGTCCAACCGCCTCCCGTTCCCCGTTTCCGACCTGCTTGCTGTCGGCTGTTCTCTGCTTCGTGTGCCGCTTTCCGCGGTACGCCAATGAAGCTACGGAGGGGTTGTCACGGGGTTGTCCGAGCGAGCCTGCGGCGAGCGCTCGGCTGTCCGTCGGTTGTGTAACGGAAGTAGGGCGGAGGTAAAGGGGCGCGGGGGATGGAGCGGGATTGGGGGGATTTGCGTGCCGAGCTGCTGCGGGTTGCTGCGGGTTGTGTGTCAGTGGGCTGAGGGGAACCTGTGGTTCGGTCCGGCGGGGTCTGCGGAACCTGTGGGTCGGCTGAGCGGGAGCGTCGGTACGCGTCAGGTGAGGGGTGGGTCAGGTGAGGGGCAGTCGGTACAAGCCGCCCGGGAGGGGTTCGACCAGGCCGTCCGCGACCAGGCCGTCCAGGGCGCGGGCGCGTTGCACCGGCTCGTCCCAGACACGGTCGAGGACCGGCTGCGGGACCGGGCCCACCGCCTCGCGCAGGACGGCGAGGAGGCGACCGCGCACCTGGCGGTCCGTGCCCGCGTACGTCTGACCGCGGCGCGGCGGGCCCTCGTGCGCGGGCTTGCCGGCCAGGCGCCAGGCGCACTGGGCCGCGATCGGGCACCGTACGCAGTTCTCGTTCTTCGCCGTGCAGATCAGTGCGCCGAGTTCCATGGACGCGGCGGCCCAGCGCGAGGCCGTGTGCTCGTCCTCGGGCAACAGGGCGCGGGCGAGCTTGCGTTCGGCGGCGGTGGTGGCGTTCGGCGGGTACTGCACGCCGGTGACGGCTCGTGCGAGTACGCGGCGCACGTTCGTGTCGAGGACGGCGTGGCGTTGCCCGTACGCGAAGGACGCCACGGCCGCGGCGGTGTACTCGCCGATGCCCGGCAGGGCGAGCAGTTGGGCGTGGTCCGTGGGTACGTCCCCGCCGTGGCGCTCCGCTATGGCTGCCGCGGCTCCGTGCAGCCGTAGCGCGCGCCTCGGGTAGCCGAGGCGGCCCCAGGCTCGGACCGCCTCGCCCGGGGCCTCCTTGGCGAGGTCAGCGGGGCGGGGCCAGCGGGCGAGCCACTGCTCGTACACCGGCAGTACGCGGTTCACCGGCGTCTGCTGGAGCATGAACTCGCTGACCATCACGCCCCATGGCCCGGCTTCGGCTCGCCGCCAGGGGAGGTCGCGCGCGTTTTCCTGGAACCAGTGGATGACGGGGTTGTGCAGGGTGGCGGCTGGGGGGTTGGGGTTGCTGGGGTTTGGCTTCGTGGGAGCAGTCATGGCGGCTCCGATCCTGCCACGTGCCTCCGGCGGTTGGGTGGGTGCGGGTCCGTCGTGGCTTGTCGCGCAGTTCCCCGCGCCCCTGGGGTCCGGTGGTGGGTGCGGGGTCGTGGGC
>NZ_JAAKZY010000355.1 GCF_011045015.1 Streptomyces scabichelini
GTACGACTCGGGCGACCACCTGCACCCGAGCGACAGGGGTTACGAGGAAATGGCCGAGGCCTTCGACCTGGACATACTGAAGGGGTCGGCTCCGGCAGAGCTGTGAGCGCCCCTGACGGGGCGCCCCTGAAGGGGCGCTCCGGGAGCCGTCAGTCATCATGCTCACCAGCCACCACGTGCCCGCAGCCTCCCACCGGCGGGAGGGGGCGTGGGTCGGTGCGTCGTATGCCCGTCGCGTAGGTTCGGTCTCAGGTCACCCGCACCGTGTACCGACACCGGGCCGTATGCCCACCCTGCGACGGGCTGACGCACCGGCCCACGACCCCGCACCCCCACCGGACCCCAGGGGCGCGGGGAACTGCGCGACCAGCCACCAACCCACCCGCACCTCTCAAGCCGAAGGCGAAGACGCAGGGGCAGGATCCGTCGCAGGCACCCGCCGCCGACGCCGGCGTTTCAAGAGGGCCCAGGGACCACGCGGCCCCGTAGGCATGGCCGCCGCGACCTCCGTCCCCGCCTCCGACGCCGCCTCCGCGGCGGCACGGGCCACCGGCAGGAACCCCTCGCGGCGGGAGGCATCCGGGCGTTCCTCCTCCGCCGGCCAGAGGCCCAGCGCAGCGCACACCGTGGGAAGGACCGCCATGGCCGCCGTCGCGTAGCCCTCCGCCGAGGGGTGGTAGTTGTCCGGTCCGAAGAGTTCCCGCGGATTCGCCGCGAATTCGGGCCCCAGCAGATCACCCAGCGAAACCGTACGCCCGCCCTGCTCCACCGTGCCGATCGTCTGCGCCGCCGCCAGCTGCCGCGAGGCCCGCCGGGCGAGCCAGCGCAACGGCTGCTGAACGGGCTCGATGGTGCCCAGGTCGGGACACGTGCCGACGACGACCTCGGCACCGGCCGTACGCAGCCGCCGTACCGCCGAGGAGAGATGGCGGACCGAGCGCGTCGCGGGCATGCGATGGGTGACATCGTTCGCGCCGACCATGATCACGCATACGTCGGGGACCCTCCCCGGGTCCCCGAGAGCCAGGCCGACCTGGCGGTCCAGGTCGTCCGACTGGGCACCCGGCAGTGCCACGTTCCGCAGTTCCACCGGCCGCTCGGCCACCGCCGCGAGCCCCGAGGCGAGCAGCGCGCCCGGCGTCTCGCGGGCCCGGCGCACGCCCTGCCCCGAGGCCGTGGAGTCCCCGAGCATGGTCAGCCGCAGCGGCTCCTCGGGCCCGGCATAGGGGTGCCCGTACAGGCCGTCGGCGCTGGGCGGATGCGGACTGTGACCGTTTCCCACCTGTCGCTTCGCCAGCTGCACCTCGGCCAGCACGAGGCCGATCGTCGCCGCGCCCAGTAACCCGATCCCACCGCCGCCGTACGCCGCGCCCGCCGCGATCCGCCGTGCCACCCTCGCCCTCGACAAGCTCGACATGCGAAGCCGCCACCTCCTCAAAGCCCGTACAACCACTGCTTGCCCCGTACAGGCCGTCGCCCAATCTCAACGGCACGTGAACGCCCGGCCCGGGCTTAGGCTGACGGAACCACCCCGACCACTTCTTTTCAGCTCCGGAGACAACGGTGCAATTCCACGACTCGATGATCAGTCTCGTCGGCAACACCCCGCTGGTGAGGCTTAACAGCGTGACCGCCGGTATCCAGGCGACCGTCCTCGCGAAGGTCGAGTACTTCAACCCGGGCGGCTCCGTGAAGGACCGCATCGCCCTGCGCATGATCGAGGCCGCGGAGGAGAGCGGAGCCCTGAAGCCCGGGGGCACGATCGTCGAGCCGACCAGCGGGAACACGGGCGTCGGTCTCGCCATCGTGGCCCAGCAGAAGGGGTACAAGTGCATCTTCGTGTGCCCGGACAAGGTCTCCACCGACAAGATCAATGTGCTGCGGGCGTACGGCGCCGAGGTCGTCGTATGCCCGACCGCCGTGGACCCCGAGCACCCGGACTCGTACTACAACGTCTCCGACCGGCTGGTGCACGAGACCCCCGGTGCCTGGAAGCCGGACCAGTACTCCAACCCCAACAATCCCCTCTCGCACTATCACTCCACCGGCCCCGAGCTGTGGGAGCAGACGGAGGGACGGATCACCCACTTCGTCACCGGGGTCGGGACCGGAGGAACCATCTCGGGTACGGGGCGGTATCTGAAGGACGCGAGTGACGGCAGGGTCCAGGTCATCGGCGCCGACCCCGAGGGCTCCGTGTACTCCGGCGGGTCCGGGCGGCCGTACCTCGTGGAGGGCGTCGGCGAGGACTTCTGGCCCACCGCCTACGACCGGACCGTCGCGGACGAGATCGTCGCCGTGTCCGACAAGGACTCCTTCCAGATGACGCGGCGGCTCGCGAAGGAGGAGGGACTGCTGGTCGGCGGCTCGTGCGGGATGGCCGTCGTGGCGGCGCTGAAGGTCGCCGCGCGGCTCGGGCCAGATGACGTCGTGGTCGTGCTGCTGCCGGACAGTGGGCGCGGATACCTTAGTAAAATTTTCAACGATGAATGGATGGCCGACTACGGCTTCCTTGAGGACAGCGGTCCGAGCGCGCGGGTCGGTGACGTGCTCAGCGACAAGGCGGGCGGTTCCATGCCCTCACTCGTCCACATGCACCCGGACGAGACGGTCGGCGAGGCGATCGAGGTGCTGCGCGAGTACGGCGTCTCGCAGATGCCGATCGTCAAGCCCGGTGCCGGACACCCGGACGTGATGGCCGCCGAGGTCGTGGGCTCGGTCGTCGAACGGGAGCTTCTCGGCGCCCTGTTCACCAAGACGGCCTCGCTGGAGGACCCGCTGGAGAAGCACATGTCGGCGCCGCTGCCGCAGGTCGGCTCCGGTGAGCCGGTGGGCGACCTGATGTCCGTACTCGGCGCCGCCGACGCGGCGATCGTGCTGGTCGAGGGCAAGCCGACCGGCGTCGTCAGCCGGCAGGACCTGCTGTCCTTCCTGGCCAAGAGCAACCGGCAGTAGGACTTCCGGTGAACTGAGCGTGCCGACCGGGAACTTCCGGCGCGCGCGGTCCTCGCGGAACTTCGCGGAAGTGGTACGAGCGCGTCACGTCCGCGCAGCACCGGCTTAACACGCGTCCGGCACATTGGTGGATGTCGGCAAGGGCGGGAGCGGCTCCCCGCCCAGGCCGACGCCGAACGGCGCCAAGGACCTCCGGAGCGGCTCCCGGACCTCCATGGACGCCATGGACGCGCAAGCCCGGCCCTGACCCGGCCCGCGTCCCTCGCGGGGACCGCCGTCGTCCCGCCCCCCGTTCACGGGGGTGCGGCGGTCCCCGCGAATAGCTTTTTCTACGCACCCCCCTTTGCGGCTGAACCGCCGCCGCTCTCGCGGAGCTGGTTGCTCGCCGTCGGGGTTCCTCAATCGATGGTTGCGGCCGTCGTCGTTTGAAAGACGGTGCCTACTCTTCCCAGTCCGAGTCCGACCTGCCCCTGCGGCGGCCGAAAAGTGGGGTGTGGCGGGCGACCTGGACCACGTTGACTCCCACGATGCCCGTCCAGGCGATGAGGAGGCCGGGCAGGTCCGCGACCCCGCCGCCGATCGCGGACAGCGGGACCGCGAGGACCAGCGAGACGATCCCGAAGCCGAAGCGCTCACCGAAGGAGTCGCTGGACTGCGGGGAGCGTGAGCCCCGGGCCACCACCATCTGCTGTTCCGCGAGCTGTCGTCGTACCCGGCGCTCGACCGCGCCGTCCAGGCGCTGCTCGACCTTTTCCAGGAACGAGTCGACCAGCGCGGAGTCGTACTCGTCGCCCAGTTCCCTGCGCGCGTGCAGGGTGGCGTCGAGTTCCTTCTTGAGTTCGGCGTCGCGGGCTTCCATACCGGTCATGTGCTTACGGTAAAGAGCCCGGGCCCGGTTGGCACTAGGGTTAGCCCCCCTGTCCGAGCTGGGCCGTACCCCCGTGTTACTTCGTCAGCCCCTTCTTCTCGGCGTACGAGTTCGCCACGTCCTCGGGGTCCTTCTTGTCCTTGTCGACCTGACGATTGAGCTCGGTGAGGTCCGCGGTGGTCAGGACGTTGCCGAGTTCGGCGAGGGCCTTGCGGACGATCGAGTCGGCCCTGCGGTCGGCGATCAGGGGAACGACGTGCTGGCCGGGGATCAGGTTCTTGGGGTCGGTGAGGACGACCCACCGGTTCTCCTGGATGTCGGTGTCGGTGGTGAAGAGGTTCGCCACGTCCACATCGCCCTTCTTGAGGGCGCCCTTCACCAACGGCCCCGATGAATCAAGCGACTTGAACTCCTTGAACTCCAGGCCGTACACCTCCTCGAGGCCGACCACACCCACCTCGCGCTTCTTCACCTCGGGGGCGGCGCCGATGACGAGCTTGCCGTTCTGCTTCTTCAGGTCGGCGAGGGAGGCGAGGCCGTACTTGTCGGCGGTCTCCCGGGTGACGACGAACGCGTCGGAGTCCTCGGCCATGCCGTACGGCAGCACCTGGAGCCCGGCGGGGAGGGCCATCGCGAGGGCGTTCTGCATCTCGCCCTCCTCGGTGGCCTTCGACTTGGGGTCGACGTAGTGGAGGAGAGCGCCCTGGTACTCGGGGAGCAGGTCGATGTCGCCTCCCTTGATGGCGGGGATGAGGATCTCGCGGGTGCCGAGGTTGGGACGGACGGTCGTCTTGACGCCCGCGGCGTCGAGTACGGCCGCGTAGAGGTAGCCGAGAACCTGGTTCTCGGTGAAGTTGGCGGTGCCGATGGTGATACCGCTCTTGCTGGAGCCACCACCGCCGCCGGCGCCGCCCCCGCCGTCGAGCGAGGTGATGCCGCTGCTGCAGGCGGAGAGCGCAGGGACGGAGGCGGCGGCGAAGAGGCCGCCGAGGAGGGTACGTCGGTTCACAGGGGAGCTCCTAAGTGTGGGTCGCCCCTTTAGGGGCGCGGGGCTGTATCAATTTGCGGCTCCGCCGCGTGGGCGCGATCAGCCACAGACGGCCCGCAGATACGAACCGCCCTTCCGGCGGAGCGCCTACGCGGGGCGGTGCCGGAAGAGGACCCGCTGCAGGCCGCTCAAGGCCAGGTCGAGAACAACGGCGACCACGGCGACAAGCACCGCACCGCCCAGCACCTGCACAAGGTCCCGCTGAGCAAGCCCGTCGAACACATACCGACCCAGCCCGCCGAAAGAGACGTACGCGGCGATCGTGGCCGTCGCCACCACCTGGATCAGCGCGAGGCGCAGGCCCGTCATGATCAGGGGCAGCGCGAGGGGCAGCTCGACCTGGAACAGGACCTGGTGCCAGCGCATGCCCTGGCCCCGCGCGGCGTCCTTCACGTCCGGGTCGACGGCGGTCATGCCCGCGTACGTGTTCGTCACGATCGCCGGGACGGCGAGGGCGACCAACGCGATGTACACCGGCCACATCGACAGGCCGCTGGCCAGGAAGACCAGGACGACCAGGCCGACGGTGGGCAGGGCGCGGCCGAAGGACGCGAGGTTGATCGCGAGGAATGCGCCGCGGCCGGTGTGTCCGATCAGCAGGCCCAGGGGGAGGGCGATCGCGGCTGCCACGAGCGTGGCGAGGAGCGAGTACTGGAGGTGTTCGGCGAGGCGGTGTCCGATGCCGTCGGCGCCGGACCACTGCTCGCCGCTGACCAGCCAGTCGCCGAGGTTCTTGAAGAGTTCGTACATGGGCTCAGGCCGCCCTTTGCTTCCGGTGAGTCCACGGGGTGAGTACGTACTGGAGCGCGACCAGGAGCGCGTCCGCGACCAGGGCCAGCAACAGGGTGAGGACGACGCCGACGATCACCGGCGTGGGGAAGTTGCGCTGGAAGCCGTCCGTGAAGAGCTGGCCCAGGCCGCCGTCGCCGATGTAGGTCGCCACGGAGACGAGCGAGATCGACATGACCGTCGCGATGCGGACGCCCGCCATGATCACCGGGAGCGCGAGGGGGAGCTCGACGGTGAGGAGGGTGCGGAAGGGGCGGGTGCCCATGGCCTTCGCGGCTTCCTTGGTCTTCGCCGGTACCGCGTCGAGGCCCTCGACCGTGTTCCTGAGCAGCACGACGAGGGTGTAGATCGTCAGGCCGATGACGGTGGTGGTGCGGGTGAGCCCGCTGACCGGCAGCAGGAGCACGAAGACCGCGATCGAGGGGATGGTGAACAGGACGTTGGAGAGGCCCAGGAGGAGGCCGCGCAGGGGGCGGATCCGGTGGGCGACCACGGCCAGGGGGAGGGAGATCAGCAGCCCGAAGAAGACGGCGGAGAGGGCGGCCTGGAGGTGGGAGAGGGTGAGGGTGGTGAGGTCGTCGGTGTGGTCGCCTATCCACGACCAGTCGATGGTCATGCCGCACCGCCTTCGGGGGTGGGG
>NZ_JAAKZY010000356.1 GCF_011045015.1 Streptomyces scabichelini
GCCGGTCAGCCGACCCCACCGGTCAGCCGCCCCCCTCCCGTCGGTCGTCGTCCTCCGCCGCCTGCTCCACCAGCGGGATGATCCGCAGCGGAACCGGGTTCTCCATGACGATCGCCGTGGCGGCCCGGACGATGCCGTCAAAACCGACGACCCGGTCGATCACCCGCTGAAGATCGGCGTTGGAGCGGGCGACCAGACGGCACAGCATGTCCCCGCTGCCCGTCGTCGTGTGCAACTCCAGCACCTCGGGGACGGTCGCCAAGTGCGCGCGTACGTCCGTCCCCTGCCCCTGCCGGATCTGGAGGGTCGCGAACGCCGTGACGGGGTACCCGAGCGCCGCGGGGTCCACCTGGGGACCGAAACCGCGGATGACTCCGTTCGACTGAAGCCGGTCGAGGCGGGCCTGGACCGTGCCGCGCGCGACACCCAGCCGCCGGGACGCCTCCAGCACGCCGATCCGCGGCTCCTCGGCCAGCAGCACGATCAGCCGGCCGTCCAGATGATCGATCCCCATGAGGGCCTCCCGGGTGGTCATCCTGTACAGAAGGCCCGGTCGGTCGAGCCATTCGCTGCGCACATTGTCCAGTGAATACGCAAACTATTGCGCACCTTGCGGAACGGAGGGAGCGTATCGCCATGACTGAGACCATCCATCACACCCCTGGTACCGCGCGCGAGGCAGACCCCTTCCCGGTCAAGGGAATGGACGCGGTCGTCTTCGCCGTGGGCAACGCCAAGCAGGCGGCGCACTACTACTCCACCGCCTTCGGCATGCGGCTCGTCGCGTACTCCGGACCGGAGAACGGCAGCCGCGAGACAGCGTCGTACGTCCTCGAGAACGGCTCCGCACGCTTCGTCCTCACCTCCGTCATCAAGCCCGCCACCACCTGGGGCCACTTCCTCGCCGAGCATGTGGCCGAACACGGCGACGGCGTGATCGACCTCGCCATCCAGGTCCCGGACGCGCGCGCCGCGTACGCGTACGCCATCGAGCACGGCGCCCGCTCGGTCGAGGAGCCGTACGAGATCAAGGACGAGTACGGCACGGTCGTCCTCGCGGCGATCGCCACGTACGGGCAGACCCGGCACACCCTCGTCGAGCGGACGGGTTACGACGGCCCGTACCTGCCCGGCTTCGTGGCCGCGGACCCGATCGTCGAGCCGCCCGCCCACCGCACCTTCCAGGCGATCGACCACTGCGTCGGCAACGTCGAGCTCGGCCGGATGAACGAGTGGGTCGGCTTCTACAACAAGGTCATGGGCTTCACGAACATGAAGGAGTTCGTGGGCGACGACATCGCGACCGAGTACAGCGCGCTGATGTCGAAGGTCGTCGCGGACGGGACCCTGAAGGTCAAGTTCCCGATCAACGAGCCCGCCATCGCGAAGAAGAAGTCCCAGATCGACGAGTACCTGGAGTTCTACGGCGGCGCGGGCGTCCAGCACATCGCGCTCAACACGAACGACATCGTCGAGACGGTACGCACCATGCGGGCGGCCGGAGTCCAGTTCCTGGCCACGCCCGACTCGTACTACGACACGCTGGGGGAGTGGGTCGGCGACACCCGCGTCCCCGTCGAGACCCTCCGCGAGCTGAAGATCCTCGCCGACCGCGACGAGGACGGCTATCTGCTGCAGATCTTCACCAAGCCGGTCCAGGACCGTCCGACCGTCTTCTTCGAGATCATCGAACGCCACGGCTCGATGGGCTTCGGAAAGGGCAACTTCAAGGCGCTGTTCGAGGCGATCGAGCGGGAGCAGGAGAAGCGGGGCAATCTCTGACCCGCCGCGTGGGCCTCCGGCTCTGAGCGGTATCGGGGAAAGCACGCTGCTGTACCGCGCCCCGTAAGGGGCGCGGGGAACTGCGCGACCAGCCACAACGGACCCGCAGCTTCATGACCGCACCGCCAGCGGAGCGCCTAGGCTGGCCTTATGGCCAGGATGAACGACGTGGGCGGAATGCAGGGCTTCGGTGCCATCGACACCACCGATGACACCGAGCCCTTCCACGCGGACTGGGAGGCGCGGGTCTTCGGGCTCTTCAACGCCCTGCGCGCGCAAGGGGTGTTCAACACCGACGAGTTCAGGGACGCGATCGAGTCGATGCCGCCGGAGGAGTATCTGGCGGCCTCGTACTACGAGCGGTGGTTCCACGCGATCAGCACGCTCCTGGAGCGCAAGGGCCTTCTCGAGCCGGGGGAACTCGATGACTGACCGCTTCCCGCCGGGTGCCTGTGTCCGTACGTACCTCCACGACCCGCCGCACCACACCCGCCTGCCCCGGTACGCGCGCGGAAAGCGCGGAGTCGTCGTCGAGCCCGAGGGCGCCGCACCGCTCGCGGACGTGAGCGCGCGCGGCGGCGGGGACGCGCCGGTCGAGCAGGTCTACGCGGTACGGTTCGCGGCCCGCGACCTCTGGGGCGAGGGCGACCATCACGTCGTACTCGACCTGTGGGAAAGCTACTTGGAGCAGGACCCCGCATCGGAGGAGGACCCCGGACATGAGCGGTGACCACGCCGACGCGCTGATCTCCCGGAAGGTGCGGCGACTGGAGACGCTCCTCGAGGAGAAGGGCGTGCTCTCGGGCGGGGCCCTGGATGAGACGCTCGACGCGTTCCTCGCCGGGGCGTCCCCGGCGAACGGCGCGCGCGTGGTGGCCCGGGCCTGGACGGACGAGGCGTACCGGGCCCGCCTCCTCGCGGACGGTACGGCCGCGGTCAAGGAACTCGGCCTCATGGAAGGCCCGTTCCAGCGCCTGAGGGTGGTCGAGAACACGGAGTCGGTGCACAACGTCATCGTCTGCACCCTCTGCTCCTGCTACCCGATCCGCCTCCTCGGCCCGTCCCCCAGCTGGTACAAGTCCGAGGCCTACCGCTCCCGCGTCGTCCGCGAACCCCGGGCCGTCCTGGCCGAGTTCGGCCTCCACCTGCCCGACTCGACGGACATCACGGTCTGGGACTCCAGCGCGGAGACCCGCTACATGGTCCTGCCACGCCGCCCTCCGGGCACGGATTCCCTGCCGGAGCGGGAGCTGGCGTCTCTGGTCACCCGCAACGCCCTTATCGGAACGGGCGCCTAAGGGGGGTGGGGGGCGGTTCGTGGGCGGCTGCGGGTTGTCGGTGGCTGATCGCGCAGTTCCCCGCGCCCCTAAAGGGCGCACCCTTTAGGGGCGCGGGGAACTGCGCGACAAGCCCCCACGCACCCGCACTCGACAACGAACGCACTCGACAACGAACCCCACCGCCCAACCGCCGGAGGCAACAGGCTTCACAGCGAAGCCCCCGGATGCGACGCTGTGATCATGAGCCGTATCGAAGCCCCACGCGACGAAGCGACGGGGAACCTCCTCGACCGCCTGCTCGCGGGCCTGCCGGCCGAGGCGGTCCTCACCGACCCGGACATCACGGCCTCGTACGCCAACGACATGGCCAGCTTCTGCGAGGCCGGCACCCCCGCCGTCGTCGTGCTGCCGCGGACCGTCGAAGAGGTCCAGCACATCATGCGCATCGCCACCGAGCTGCGCGTCCCCGTCGTCCCGCAGGGCGCCCGCAGCGGACTGTCGGGCGCGGCCAACGCCTCTGACGGCTGCATCGTGCTGTCCCTGCTGAAAATGGACCGGATTCTCGAGATCAGCCCGGTCGACCGCATCGCCGTGGTCGAACCCGGCGTCATCAACGCCGCGCTGTCCCGCGCCGTCAACGAACACGGCCTCTACTACCCGCCGGACCCCTCCAGCTGGGAGATGTGCACGATCGGCGGCAACATCGGCACGGCCTCCGGCGGGCTGTGCTGCGTGAAGTACGGAGTCACCGCCGAGTACGTCCTCGGCCTGGACGTCGTCCTCGCCGACGGCCGCCTCATGCACACCGGCCGCCGCACGGCCAAGGGCGTCGCCGGATACGACCTCACCCGCCTGTTCGTCGGCTCGGAGGGCTCGCTCGGGATCGTCGTACGGGCCGTCCTGGCGCTCAAGCCCCAGCCGCCCCAGCAGCTGGTGCTGGCCGCCGAGTTCGGGTCCGCGTCCGCCGCCTGTGACGCCGTATGCCGGATCATGGAGGGCGGGCACGTGCCGTCCCTCCTCGAACTGATGGACCGTACGACGGTGAAGGCCGTCAACGACATGGCGAACATGGGCCTCCCGGAGACCACGGAGGCCCTGCTGCTCGCCGGCTTCGACACCTCCGACCCCGCCGCCGACCTCGCCGCGCTCGGCGCGCTGTGCGAGGCCGCGGGCGCCACCCAGGTCGTACCGGCCGACGATGCCGCCGAGTCCGAACTCCTCCTCCAGGCACGGCGGTTGTCGCTCACCGCGCTCGAAGCGGTCAAGGGCACGACGATGATCGACGACGTGTGCGTACCGCGTTCGCGGCTCGGCGCGCTGCTCGAAGGCGTCGAGCGGATCGCCGAGAAATACAGCCTGACCATCGGCGTCTGCGCGCACGCAGGGGACGGCAACACCCACCCCACCGTCTGCTTCGACGCCGGCGACCCCGACGAGTCCCGGCGCGCCCGCGAGTCCTTCGACGAGATCATGGCCCTCGGCCTGGAACTGGGCGGCACGATCACCGGCGAACACGGCGTGGGCATCCTGAAGAAGGAATGGCTGGCACGCGAGATCGGTCCGGTGAGCGTGGAGATGCAGCGCGCGATCAAGGCGGCCTTCGACCCGCTGGGCATCCTCAACCCGGGAAAGCTGTTCTGAGCAGCTCGACGAGGCCGCCGTCGATGCCGAGCCGTCCCCCCTCGGAACCCGGAGGGACCGCCCGCAGAGTGCGCTCCAGCCAGGCGGAGACCTGGGCCGCCGGTGCCTTGAGCAAGGCGTCACCGTCGGGTGAACTGAGCGCCATCACGACGACACTGCGGCCGCCCGCCTTCGTCGGCCACACCCGCACATCACCGTCCCCGCACGCCCGGAACACCCCCTCGACGAGGAGCTCCCGCGCGAACGTCCAGTTCACGGGGCGGGCGGAGTCGACGTGGAAGGTGATGTGGACGGCGTACGGATCGTCGCTGCGATACCGGAGCCTCGCCGGCACGGGGATGCTGTGCTCCGGCGACAGGACGAGTTCGATCTCCAGCTCGCGTTCCACCACGGTGTGCATGTCGTGGGTCTCCTCTCGTTCGGGGGCCTGCGGGCCGGCCCGTACGAGTGGAGAGGGGGCGGGGCGCGAAGCATTACGCGGGTTCGCGGAATTCCCCGGAAAAGCGTGGCGGAACCTTGCTCGAACGGGGTAGGTACGGCAGGACCGAACGTGACCTTCGCGAGCGTCTGATAGATGTGGACGCTCAACACGACCCCCGAGCAGATACGGGACGACGGACATGAGCGCCCCAACCCCGGCCCCCGGCGACGACAGGCCCCGCGAAGGGTATTACCCGGACCCGTCCATTCCTGGATATGTCCGGTACTGGAACGGCGCCTCATGGGTGCCGGGCACCAGCCGCCCCGCGCCGTCCGGAGGCGAACCGCTCCCGGCACCAGAGAGCGGGCGTCCTGCCTCCGCCGCAACGGAGGAGACGGGCCCGCACTTCTTCGACGAGGACCCGCCCGCCGCGGGCCCCTCGCGCGCGGAGGCCCAGCACGGCAGCAGGCCCGAGCCCGCGACCGCGTGGGGCGCCGACCGCTCCCGCCAGACCGGCTTCGGCGGCGAGCAGGACCGCCGGGTCCGCTGGGGCGCTCCCGCCGATCCACGCGTACCGTCCGAGCCGTCCCAGCCGGAGGGCAGGTCCGAGCACACCGAGGGCACGGTCAGGTTCCGTGCGCCCAGGTCCGAGGACCGGGTCGACGACACGACCGACAGGGCCGGCACGGCCGACAGGACCGACGCGACCGGGGACGCCCAGCCCCCGGCTTCCGGCGGCACGGTGGTGTTCCGCAGGCCCACGGGGCGGGTGCGGCCCACCGCAGGGCCGGGGGAGGAGTCGTCCGGCTCGCCCAGGACCGGGGCGGCCGGAGCCTCCGGTGTCCCCAGCGCCCGTAACCCTTTCGCCTCCGAGGGCACGATGGCGTTCCGGGCTGCCACTCCGCGTCAGCGGCAGCTGCGCGATCCGCACGCCGCGGGCCCCACCGCGGGAGGCCTCCTCTCCCAGGGCGCCGGTGCTGCGGCGGCCGGTGCCCAGACCCCCGCCGTACCGGAACAGTCCACGAACTCCCCGGCTCCACAGTCCGCCGCGGCTCCCTCCACTCCCACTGTCTCCTCCACTCCCTCCGCACCCTCTACCCCC
>NZ_JAAKZY010000357.1 GCF_011045015.1 Streptomyces scabichelini
CTTCGGCGGGGGTGGCGACTTCGGGGGCGGCTTCTGAAAAACGAGGTGCAGTCCCGCGCCCCGTCAGGGGCGCGGGGAACTGCGCGATCAGCCACAGACGGCCCGCAGCCGAGATACGACCTCGTCAGAGAGAAGCCGCCGCCGAGGCAATGGCCGAGGCGAACGTGGAGACCTCCGTGTAGACGCCGGGAGCCTCCGGCTGGGCGCAGCCGTCGCCCCAGCTGACTATGCCGACCTGGATCCAGGCACCGGCGTTGTCCTTGCGGAACATCGGCCCGCCGGAGTCACCCTGGCAGGTGTCCACGCCACCCTGCTCGAAGCCGGCGCAGATCTCCTCGCCGGGCACGAGGTCGCTGTAGAAACCGCCGTAGCTCTCACACGTGGCGTCGTCGATGAACGGCACGGTCGCCTTGAGCATGTAGCGCTGCTGGGCCCCGCCCTCACGGGCCGCACCCCAGCCGGCGACGGTGAAGTCACCGGTGTTGTACTGGCTGGTCGTGGCGATCTTCAGCGTCGGCAGGTTGATCGGCTGGGCGAGCTTGATGAGCGCCCAGTCCTTGCCGGTGCCGTTGTAGCCGGGGGCCTGGAGGACCTTGGTGGACCTGACCTGGACCCGGCCGCTGGTGCTCTGCAGGTCCACGACACCGGCGGTGGCCGTGATGCTGGTGTTGTTGCCCGAGCCGCTCACACAGTGCGCGGCGGTGAGCACGATCTGCTGGGTGTAGAGCGCGCCGCCACAGCCCATGGAGAGCCGGACCATGAACGGGAACTCGCCCTGCGCGGCGCGGGTTCCGCCCACGACGGGCGGGGTGGCGGCGTTGGCGCTGACGGGCTGAAGGCTGACGATCGCGAGGGCGGCGGCACCCATGACCGCGCATCTCTTGAGCGCCTTGAGGAGCTTCTTCAACGTGATGCCTTCCGTGGGGGGTTGGGCACTGATGCCAGGGCATTGATGTCAGGCACATGCCAAAGAAGTTACAAACGATCGCGTCCTCAACGGCATGAGCTGGGGTTTTCTGTTGGAGGATTATGAGAACGCTGTGCGCGCCGCCACAAGGTGCGAAATCCGGCCATGCGTGTCCGATTCCCGGGCGGTCGCGCTCCGTTGGGGCGAGGGGCGCGGGGCTCGGACAGTCTGCTGCTCGCACTACGCGACGCGCCCGGGGGGGGGTGCGTCAGGAGGACTTTCGTCGGTGCTCCCTGCGGGGAGACCGGTACAGCACACACCGGCGAAGCGGCCCTTCGGGCACGCTCGGATCCTCGAAGTCGTCGGCCGGGTCCCGGGTCATGCCGATCCGGCGCATCACTGCCTGGGAACGAAGGTTGTTGACGGTCGTCGTCGCAACGACCTCCGGCAGCCCGAGGACGTCGAAGCCGTAGGCCAAGCAGGCCATGGCGGCCTCGGTGGCGTAACCATGGCCCCACGCCGTACGCGTCAACCGCCACCCGATGTCCACCCCCGCATCCGCCCCCGCGAACGGCATGTCCTCGTCCACGTCGTCCAAGCCGGCGCGGCCGATGAACTCACCGGTCTCCCGTGCTTCGAGCGCCCACCAGCCAAAACCTCGCTCGTCGAACTCGGCCTGCATGAGTGCCACCGCGGCATCGCTCTGCTCCCGCGTCAGCAGTTCGCCCAGGTGTTCTCGGACTTCGGGATCGGCGTTCATCGCCGCCCACGGTTCGAGGTCGGACTCCCGCCACCGGCGCAGCACAAGACGATCGGTACGCAGTTCTGGCATGCGCAAGCCACCCCCTTCAGGCTTCAGTCGGCGTCCGGCAGAGCCAGCCACTCCTTCCACGTCAGATCCCGCCCGATGAACCGCGGCCGCTCAAAGGGCCACGCCTCCCCGATCCACCGAGGCACGAACTCGTCCAGCTCCCGCTCGAGTTCAGTCCCGACGGCGTCGTCCACCACCCACCACGAGACCTCGGCATCGGCGCCCGCCTTCTCCGGCGGATCGATGTAGACGCACCCGTACTCGGTGCTGCCCGCCGCGTCGAACAACGCGTAATTGAACGACTCATGCGCGGCGATCTCAGCCGCATGCCGCTCAAGATCCGCCTTGTTCGCCTCATACGTGATGGTGTCAGCAGGCCACCCCCAGGCCTCCCCGAAGATGCTCCACAACCGCTCCCGCGACGCCATCACGGTGGGGTAGTCGATCGGGGCGTCGGCTCCGGTGATGGGGCGCAGATACTGCCCGCCGGGCAGGTCGACACGTACGGGATGGACGAAGTCCGCGGGAAGCCAGGTCATGGCCGGAGGCTAACGGCGAACGACTGGTCGCGCACCGGGTTATCGGCCGATACGGGGGGTGGGGGCGTAGCCCCCTGGTGGGGTCCAGGGGGCTACGCCCCATGGTTACGGGAAAGGGGCGTGGAGGGGGCATCGAAGTCGCTGGTCACACGGACGACGAAGCCGCAGCCGGAACGCCCCGCCTACGCCGACCGGCCACTCCGGCGACGAGGGCGAGACCCACGAGCCCGGCACTGACCCACAACGGCGAGCGATAACCGAATCCCGCCCCGATCACGAGCCCACCGACCCATGGACCAAGCGCGGCCCCGACATTGAACGCGGCCGTGGCGAAGCCGCCCGCCAGGGTCGGCGCGTCGGCCGCCGCGTACAGGGCCTGGGAGATCAGCGTGGAACCGACGCCGAACGCGAGCGCGCCCTGAACGAAGGCCAGCACCACCGCGGCCACCGCATTCCCGGCCGCCAGCGCGAAGGCCACCCATCCGACCAGCAGCGCCACCCCACCGACCACGAGGACCGGTACGGGCCGGGCATCGGCGATCCGCCCGCCGACGCTCACTCCCACGAACGACCCGAGCCCGAAGAGCGCCAGCACGACGGGCACCCAAGCGGTGCCCAGCCCCGTGACCGAGGTGACCACCGGAGCGAGATAGGTGAACGTGCAGAAGGTCCCTCCGTTGACCAACGCGCCCAGAAACAGCGCCAGTTGGAGCCGCGGCTCCCGCAGGACCCGTACTTCCTGGAGCACACCGACACCAGCGACATCGGGAACCCCACTAGGCACGGACCGCAGAATCGCGAAGAGAGCCGGTACGGACAGGACGACCACGGCCCAGAAGGCCGACCGCCACCCCCACACCTGCCCCAGCAACGCGCCGCCGGGAACCCCCGCCACACACGCGACGGTGACGCCACCGAGCAGCACGGACGTGGCCCGCCCCTTGGCCTTCGAGTCGACCATCCCAACGGCCGTCACGACAGCGACGGCAAGAAACCCGGCGTTGGCCAAGGCCCCCACAACCCGAGTGACCAGCAGCACGCCGAAGTCACTGGTGACCGCCCCCACCACATGGACGGCCAAGAAGGTCCCCAGAAACCCCAGCAACGCCCCACGCCGCGACCACCGCCGACTCACGACAGCCATCAACGGCGCTCCCACGATCATCCCGACAGCGAACGCCGAGGTCAGCGACCCGGCAGCCGGAACGGACACCCCCAGATCCCGCGCGATGTCCGGCACAAGCCCGGACAACATGAACTCAGAAGTCCCCTGAGCGAAGACAGCAAGCCCCAACAGATACAGCCCAAACGGCATGAAAAACTCCGCACACCCGAAACGAACACGGCCGACGGCACGGCGTTCCGGCGACGGTGAGGGGTGACATGGATCGGCGATCTTTGAGCGTTGATCGCTCATCGCTCATCGCTCATCGCTCATCGCTCATCGCTGATCGCTGATCGCGGAGCTTCAGCCCGACATCCCAAACAGCCACCGGAGAGCCGGTGGCCGGAGTCTTGACGCCTCGGGACTGGACATGAGGGGCAGATTAGTTACGCCCGCCGCACCCGGTCCACTCGATTAACGGGGAGCGACCTGCGGGACCCGGGCAAGTTCGTCTGGATCGAGTCCGCGGTGAGACATCAGAGTCTCACTTGGGAATTTCTCTGTTCCGTTTCGGTAGTTGGGCGTTACCGTGGGGTCGTGGGAAGCGCCGATCGTACGGAATCCGGAACTCGTCATCGCACACGCCGGGCCATCCTGAGCGCGGCGGCCTCCGTGCTCGCTCGTGACCGGGCGGCGACGCTCGCGGACATCGCTGTGGCCGCCGACGTCGGCCGCAGCACGCTGCATCGCCACTTCTCCGACCGCGAGGAACTGGTCAGGGCCGCGGTCCGAGACTCGATCGAGGTGCTTGCGGGGTCGGTGGCGGGTGCCTCCGTCGATGAGGGGTCGCCGCTGGAGGCGATGCGCCGGCTGGTCGCGGCGTTGGTCGACGTCGGTGACCGGTTGCTGTTCCTGTTCGGCGATCCGCGTGTGCTCCAGGAGTACGGGCCGCAGGAGACAGGCGACGACCAGTCGGAGCGGTCGGTCCTCGATCTCATCGAACGTGGGCAGGCCGAGGGTGTCCTCGATCCCGGCGTGAGCCCCGACTGGATCCTGAACGTGCTCTACGCCCTCGTCTACACCGGGATCGAGGGCGCCGACCGGCGGATTCTGCCGCGCCACGGAGTCGTTCCGAATGTCATCCGGACGTTGGAGAACGGCATCGTGCGCGGCGCGCCCGAGGGTGCCCGTGCGCGGGCCGCGGAAGGAGAGAGATGACGACTTTGGTAACAGGAGCCACAGGGAACGTCGGTAGGAATGTTGTCGATGAACTCGTCCGAGCCGGTGAGGAGGTACGGGCGCTCACCCGTCACCCGGAGGCGGCCCACTTACCCGCGCAGGCGAAAGTGTTCCGGGGAGATCTCGCCCGGCCGGAGACGCTGGCCGACGCTCTCGACGGCGCCGACCGCATGTACCTCTTCCCGGTGCCGGAGACCGCGCGGGAGGTGGTCGCCCTGGCGCGCGAGGCCGGCGTACGCAGGGTCGTCGTGCTGTCCTCCGGGTCCGTCGAGGCCGGTCTCAGCGACGACTTCAATCTGCCGGTGGAACGGGCGGCGGAGGAGTCGGGGCTTGAGTGGACCCACCTGCGCCCCGGCGAGTTCATGATGAACGCGCTGTACCTGTGGGGACCGCCCGTCCGCGCGGAACGCGTGGTCCGCTGGCCCGTCGCGGACCTGGCCGGGGTGCCCATCCATGAGGCGGACATCGCAGCCGTCGCCGCGGTCGCGCTGCTGGAGGACGGTCACGCGGGGCGGGCGTACCCGATGACCGGGCCGGAGAAGATCACCCCGCGCGAGCAGATCCGCGCCATCGCGGCGGCCATCGGCCAGGACATCCGCTTCGAGGTGGTCACCCGCGAACGGGCACGGGAATTCGTCAACTGGCAGGACCCGGCAACGGCCGGAATCGCCGAATTCGTCCTGGAATTCGACCCCGAGGACGGGCTCGGGTACTCCGCCGAGGAGTGGGCGCAAGCGCTACAACCCCTGGACACCGTGGAACAGGTCACCGGTCACCCCGCCCGCACGTTCGCCGACTGGGCTCACGATCACGTCCGCGACTTCCTCTGACCACACTCTGACCACACTCAACGGGGCGTCTGGTCTCGGCTTCGGTAGGACGGGAACTGTCCTACCTCCTCCCTACCGTGTTCCCATGGACACTTTCCACGGCACCGTCGACGGCGTAGAGATCAAGGTTTTCGATGACGCGGAACAGCTGGACGCATGGCTCGGCGCCCATGCCGGTCTTCGGCGCGGTGTCTGGCTGAAGATCGCCAAGAAGGGGGCCGACCGGTCCACCGTCACCGTCGCGGAAGCCCTCGACGTGGCTCTCTGTCATGGGTGGATCGATGGGCAGCGTCGGCGCCATGACGAGACGTACTTTCTGCAGAAGTACACCCCGCGCCGACGGGGCAGCGAGTGGTCCATGGTGAACGTGCGCAAGGTCGAGGCCCTCACGGCGGCCGGCCGCATGCGGCCCCGGGGGCTTGCGGAGGTGGCGGCGGCCAAGGAGGACGGGCGGTGGGACGTGGCGTACGAGTCGCAGAGGAACGCCACCGTTCCGGACGATCTGGCCGCCGCGCTGGACCGGAACCCGCGGGCGAAGGAAGCCTTCGAGCGGCTTGGCAGGACCGGTCGGTACCAGGTCATGCTGGGCCTGTTGAAGGCGCGGACCCCGGAGCTCAGGGCCGCCCGGCTGGACAAGGCGGTCGCCGGACTGGAGTCACCCGGGGCAGGGGCAGGGGCAGGGGCAGGGG
>NZ_JAAKZY010000358.1 GCF_011045015.1 Streptomyces scabichelini
CGGGCGGGGCTGCGGAGGTACTGGTGGCGGTGATGTGCAGGCTGTCGAGGAGCTGGGCGGCACTGAGGTGGTAGGCGGCTGCGAGGCGGGTGAGGTAGGAGGCGGTGGCTTCGCGGGGCAGCGGCCTCACGCGCAGTGCGCCGGGCGGGGTGGGCCACATGGTGCCGGCTCGTAGGGCGGGGCGGCTGGTGGTGTGGGTGGTCACCGGCTGCCGGGCCGGGCGCGGCGTCCGGGGGTGCGGGGCCGGTAGTGCTCCTCGGCGAGGTGGTCCAGCGCGATGGTGTCCAGCAGTGTTTTGGTGATGCGTTCTTGGCCGTTAAGGATGGCTTCGATGGCGGCTTGGCGGATCAGGCGGGCCAGGCTGCCGATCCTGCCCGCGGTCCGCTCGTGCAGGTACGGCGCCAGCCTGGGCAGGCTGCCCGCCGGGTGCGCGGTGAGGTCGAGGGCCGCTTCCAGGGCGGCGATCAGCTCCCGGAACGGTTCACGCTTGCCGGCGCGGGCGGGCAGTGCCCCGCAGTCGATCAGGGAGGCGCGCCCGGCCAGCTGTGCCCCGCGCACGCCGGTGAATACCGCGCTGGCGGTGACGTCGATGCCGGTGTAGACGAAGGTGGCGGGCACGCGTTCGGTGAGGTCTTTGAGCCAGTCGGCGGCCTCCGCGCCGCTGGAGGTGCGCGGGTTGAGGCGGTGGATCTCGTCGATCAGTACGAGCTTGACCCCGGCCGCGGTGTAGGTGTGGCAGACGGCGCCTGTGATCTGCGCGGTGGTCATGCGCGTGGTGACGGGGATGCCGAGGTAGCGGGCGAACTCCCCGGCCAGGGTCTTGGCGGTGGCGCCGGGCGGCACCAGCACATACGCCACCGGCACACTGTCGTCGCCCGGGGCTGCGCGGCGGGTGTGGGCGAGGTGGCAGGTCCGGCCGACCTGCAGCAGCGCGGTGGTCTTGCCGGTGGTGGCCGGCCCGGTGACGATCAGCGACGGCCGGGCGGTGACGTGCTGGTGCCGTCCCGGAATCATCAGCGTGCGTACCTGGCGGGAGAGGGCCTCGATGGCCGGGGTGCGCACGGTGACGAACTGCGAGTGGTAGGCCAGGCGTTCCTCCAGTGGCCGTGGTGCCTGGCCCGGCTTTGGTGGCGTCGGGGGCGCGGCGTGGGCGAAGCGGGCGAAGGCGTCGAACGTCGTCACCGTCCCTGCGGCTGCCTCCCCGGCACCGGAGGCAGGGGGATCGGTACGGGTCACCACAGTTCGGCCTCCTGGTCGGCGTCATACAGCGCGAGCGCGCCGGTCACCGGCAGCGGGTGCGCGTCGGGCTTGTCGGCGCCGACGTCGTCACGGGCCTCAGCCTGGGCTCGGGCTTCCAATGCGTCGAGGCTGTCCTCAGCCTCGGCCTCGTAGCGGCTCACTGCTGGTTGGTCGCCCGCCGCCTGGGGGGCTGCCTGTGCGGTGTGAGTGCCCGACGTCGTCTTGGGCGGGGCTGCTTGTGCCGGGGTGGTGGGCCGGGCGCGGCGCAGGACCTGGTCGGCGGCCTCCGCGAGTGCGGCTTCGTGTGCCTCGCGGTCTGCGCGCTGGTTCAGGGCGGTGCGGAGGTGGCGCCAGGTGGTCTCGCTCATCGGGGCGTGGACGTGGTCGCGGTGGATCCACGGGACCTCGTGCAGGTGTCCGTCGGGCAGCCGGATGTAGATCTGGCGCACGTCGTGCGGGTTGAGGTGGACTTCCCACTTGCCGCCCGCGCCGGTGGGGCAGGGCCGTCCGCGGTGCTCGTTGAGCAGAGTGTGGTCGTAGGTGCGGTGGTTGATGCGGATGCCGCGGCCGGTGACGGGATGGAAGCGCACGGGCAGCAGTTCCAGGTAGTCGTCGCCGGTCAGGGGGAGTGGCACGTATCCGGAGGCGCCCAGCAGCGCGCCCCACATCTCGTTCGGGGCCAGCGCCTTCTTGGGCAGGAGAGGGTGGCGCAGCCCGTCGTGGGGGCGGTGCTGCCAGCACGCGGTGATCCATTCGTCCAGCAGCTCCTGCAACTGGGCCACGGTGAAGCGGGCTCCGTCCTGCACCGCCTCGCCGCGCGCGAGGACGTGGGGGCCGGTGTAGCCGGCGACGTGCTGCGCGAAGAGCGTGTTGATGCTGCCGAAGGTCCGCTCGACCGCGCCCTTGGCGGCCGGGGAGCGAGGCGGTGCGGGCTGCACGCTGACGCCGAGGGTTTCGCAGGCGGCCAGGAACGCGGTGGAGACGAAAACTCTGCCGCGGTCGATGACGATCGTGTCCGGCACCACCACCGGCCGCGCCGCCGCCTGCTCCAGCCGCTCGTCCAGGGCGAGGAGCCGGTCGTAGGGGACGGCGGCGTGGGCCAGGCGCAGATGGTCAGGCCAGCCGGGCCGCACCGGGTGCGGTACGGCCATCTCCGCCAGCAGCAGGGCGGCGTCCACGGCCTTGGTGCCCTCCTCGCGCAGCACGGCCGCCACCACCGACCTGGTCGCTACCTCGAGAGCGATGGTGAGTTCCGGGCGCACCGGCTTGCCGTCCTCGCCGACGGCCATCACATCGAGGCGGGTGGTGTCGATCTGCACCAGCTCGCCCGGCCGCAGCGCCACCGTGGGTGTGAAGGGCCGCACCGGCGCGGTGGCGGTGCGGGCCGGCCGGCCCGGATGCTCCAGCGGGTCGGCCAGCACCCGCGCCAGCCGGTTGAACGTCGACGGCGCGGGCACCGCCACCACGCCCGGCCCGTGCGTGTCTGCCAGGATCTGCCCGGTCAGCTCCCGCAGCCCCTTCAGCGTGCCCCGGGAGCGGCCGCGCTGAGGGCGCAGCGCCTCCAGGATCGCGGCCACCACCCGCTCGTCGGCCTGCCCGGTCGCACTGGACGGCTTGCGGCGTGGGATCAGACCCCACAACCCTTGGTCGTGGTAGCGGGCCCGCATGCGGCGCACGGTGGCCCGGCTGACCTTCGGTCAGCCCAGCCTGGTGAGTTCGTCGGCCTTGGCCTGCTCCCGCTCGGCCATCGATGTGCGCTGCGGGTCGTACTCGGGCCGGGGGACGCCGGTGCTGCCGGGCCCGTCGGGCAGTCCGGTCTCGATCTCGCGGATGTGCCTCTGCCAGGCAAGAGCCCGCTCCCGCTCCGGCTCGGGCACCGACTCCAGCATCCCCCACTGCCGAACTCCCGCACTGGGGGAGCCCACCACGGTGAAGGCTGGGTCGGCGATCAGGAACGAGGCCAGCACCGACGCCGTCTGCCCATCCTTGTCGACCAGCGTCACCGACGCACCGGCCACCGCGGCCACCTGCCAGGTACAGCCCTGAAACGTCACATACGCCCCCAGCTTCACCTGCCTGCCGCTCGCAGCGGCCACGGGGCGGCCCGCGCGGCCGGGTGCGCTCACCACTGCTCGGCCTCCGCCTGCGCGTCCCACACTCCGAAGGACCCCGCGCGCCCGGGCCCGTCCGGGACCGGGGGCACGCCGCCGCCCGGTGCCGGCCCATCCACCGTGCCGTGGTCCGGCACTGGCACACCGGCCGCCTGCTCCTGGCCGCCGTCCGATCGGGCCGGATGCCCGGGCGGGCCGCTCCGGTAGGCGAGGATCTGCCCGGTGCGGCGCCGGACGGCGTCGTCGAACGGGCGCAGGGCATGCGCGCGCTCAATCCAGGGGATCTCGTGCAGGAGTCCGTCGGACAGCCGGATGTAGACCTGCCGCATGTCGTAGGGGTGGTGGTGCACTTCCCACCGGCCGTCGTCCGTGGTGGGGCAGGCCCGGCCGCGGTGCTCATCCAGGCACTCGTGGTCGTAGCGGCGCCGTCCCAGGCGGATCCCGGATTCGGTGACCGTCTGGTGCTGCACCGGCAGCAGCTCGGCCAAGTGCTGCCCGGTCAGCGGCAGCGGTACCGACCCGGCGGCGCCCAGCAGTACCCGCCACATCTCATTGGGGGTCAGGGCCGCCTTGGACAGCAGCGGGTGCCGCAGTGCTTGTTGGGGGCGGGTGTGCCAGCGGGCGGTGATCCACTCGTCCAGCACATCCTGCAGGTGCGGCAGACTGAAGAACGGCTCCGCCTGCCGTCCGGCGCTGTCCTGCGGGTGCACAACAGGCAGCGCGGTGGCCAGGTCAGCGGAGTGCCGGGTGAACAGCCCGGCGAGCGCCTTCACCGTGTCCCCGGCAACACTGCGCATGCCGCCCTGACGTGCGGGGGCGGCCTCCAGGCTCACGCCGAGGCTTTCGCACACGGTGAGGAACCAGGGCGTGACGGCGGCCGCCGCCGGTTCGAAGACCAGGGTCTGGGGCAGGGCCGCCGGGCGAGCCGCCGTTGCCTCAAGCCGGGCCGACAGCGTCATCAGTCGCTCGGGCAGCCCCTCGTGGGCTGCCTGCAGCAGCTCCCGCCACCCGGGGCGCACCGCGAGAGGGACGGCCATCTCGGCCAGCAGCACCGACAGTTCTACTGGCGCGGCCTGCTGCGGGTGCAGCACGGCGGCCAGCACGCAGCCCGTGGCCCCGTCCAGCGCGGCGATGACCGACACCGCCACCGGACGGCCGTCCTCGCCCACCACCTCGATGCCGAGGCGGGCGGTGGCGACATGGACCCGCTCCGCGGGCCGTAGGGCAGGCGGCGGGCCGCCTGCCCGGTCTGGGCCGGTGGCGGTGCGTGCTGGGCTGCCCGGTGGCTCGGCTGGATCCGACAGCGCTCTCACCAGCTGATACAGCGACGACCGGGCCGGCAGCCGCACCCGGCCCTTCCCATGGGTTTCCGTCACGATCTGTTCGGCCAGGTCGATGACCTGCTTCACAGTGGTCGCCTTGCGGCCGCGGCGGCGGCGCAGTGCCTCCAACACGGCGGCCACCACCCGCTCGTCCGTACGCCCGGTGGGGGAGGAGGCGCGCAGGGACCGCTTGTCCGCCAGCCCCAGCAGTCCCTGGCGCTGGTAGGCCAGCCGCATTCGCTGCACCGTGGGCCGGCTGACCTTCGTCCAGCCCAGCGCTGCAAGCTCTTTCGCCTTGGTGTGCTCCCGCTCGGCGAGCGTGAACCGCTGCGGGTCGTACTCAGGCCTTGCCACCCCATTGCTGCCCGGGCCGTCGGGCAGTCCGGTCTCGGTCTCGCGGATGTGCCGCAGCCAGGCCATCGCCCGCTCCCGGGCTGGCAATGGCAGTTCCGCCCACATGGTGGCGGCCGGAATCTGCGGGGCGGCCTGGCCGACGACCTCGAAGCCGTCGGCGGCCATCAAGTGGGCGGCCAGCAGGCACCCGGTGGCCCCGTCGGCGGAGGTCAGATACACCCGCCCGTCGACCAGGGGTCACCTGCCAGGTGCGGGCCTCGAACGTGACCTGAGCGCCCACCTCAACACACCGCCCACCAGGGGCGGTTACCAGGCGCTTGCTCAGCTCTCCTGCTGCTCCCGCCGATTTCCGTCGCCTGTGGCTGGGCCGGGCGAGACGAGGGTGCGCTCGCCCAGCGGCCGTGTCAGGTCCGCGGCCAGCCGCCCGTTCCGCAGCGTGTGGTAGAGCACAGGCAGCGCGGTGAGGGCCTCGCCCGCCGCCGCAGCCCCGGCCATCAGCGGCCGTTCGGCGGCGAATGCCTCGAGCACCGCCTCCTCAAGGCCGCCTGCGTCGCGGTGGCGGGGGTGTCGGTAGCCGGCCAGCCACCGCACGTTCGCCGCCACCACCTTCTCGGGCGGCGCCAGGCGCCGGTAGGTGAACCCCACCGCCGCACAGGCCGCTTCAAGCACCGCGGCGGCGCGCTCGGCCCGCATCCCGGCGGGCGCCGTCGTGGCGGGGCAGTCGGCGAGCAGCGCGCCCCCGTCGGCGTAGCGGGCGAACAGTTGCGGCACCCACGTCAGCACTCGCCCGCTGTCAGGATCGCGCCGGATCAGTCGCACCGGTCGCGCCGACAGGCCGACAACGTGCGGATCGCGGTCCAGGACCATCAGCTGCGTGCACATCGCCTGCGAACCGTGCAGCACATGCCGCCCGGTCGTGGCCGACCACCACCAGCCCGGCCCCCGC
>NZ_JAAKZY010000359.1 GCF_011045015.1 Streptomyces scabichelini
GGGGGCGAGGGGCCCAGGGTTGCCGCCGGGGTGGAGCGGGCGCGGCGCCAGGGTGCCACCCGGGAGGGTGGGGCGGTCGGTACCACGCCAGGCCCGGGGGCGATGGCGGCGCGCGTCCGGCCGGACGTCAGCGGCGAGAAGGTGCGGGTCTCCTGCACCACCGGGCGCGCGGATCGTCACAGGGGTCGCTCTGGCGTCTCCGGGGAGCATTGCTGGGCAGGTGCGCCGTCGGCACCGGTTCCTGGGGGCGCTGGGGTTGCCGTGCTCGGCTGCTGTACAGCTTGGGCGGCCCGGCGAGCACCGGCCAGGTGGGTACGGGCTCTCACGGTGTCGGGGTGGGTGTCGCCCAGTACTCGCTCGCGCTGGGCGAGGGTGGACTCGTACAGGGGGATGGCGCGCTCCAGGTCCCCCGCCGCCTCGTAGACGACGGCGAGATTGCCGCGGCTTCTCATGGTGGAGGGGTGGGTCTCACCAAGTACCTGTTGGCGCTGGGCGAGGGTGACCTCGAACAGGGCTATGGCCCGCTTCAGGTCCCCCGCCGCCCTGTAGGCGCCGGCCAGGTTGTTGCGGGTGGTCATGGTGAAGGGGTGAGTGTCACCGTGTACCCGCTCGGACTGGGCGAGGGTGGACTCGTACAGGGGGATGGCCCGCTTCAGGTCCCCCGCCCCCTTGTAGGCGCCGGCCAAACAGACACGGCTGATCAGGGTCTGGGGGTGGGTGTGGCCCAGTACCCGCTCGCGCTGGGTGAGGGTGGCCTCGAAGAGGGGGAGGGCCCCGTCCAGGTTCCCGGCGTCCTTGTATGCGAGGGCCAGGTTGCTACGGCTGGTCAGGGTCTGAGGGTGGGTGTCGCCCAGTATCCGTTCGCGTTGGGTGAGGGTGGATTCGAAGAGGGTGATGGCCCGCTTCAGGTCCCCGGCCTCCTGGTAGGCGAGGGCCAGGTTGTTACGGCTGATCAGGGTGGAGGGGTGGGTGTCACCGTGTACCCGCTCGCGTTGGGCGAGGGTGGACTCGTACAGGGGGATGGCCCGCTTCAGGTCCCCGGCCTTCTCGTAGGCGAGGGCCAGGCTGTTACGGCTGATCAAGGTGTCGGGGTGGGTGTCACCGAGCACCCGCGCGGACCGGGTGAGGTTGGACTCCAGCAGTGGAATGGCCCGCTGCACGTCCCCGGCCGCTTCGTAGGCGAGGGCCAGGTTGTTACGGCTGGTCAGGGTCTGAGGGTGTGAGTCACCGTCTACCTGCTCGCGTTGGGTGAGGTTGGACTCCAGCAGGGGGATGGCCCGCTTCAGGTCCCCGGCCGCTTCGTAGGCGAGGGCCAGGTTGTTACGGCTGGTCAGGGTCTGAGGGTGGGTGTCGCCCAGTGTCCGTTCGCGTTGGGTGAGGGTGGATTCGAAGAGGGGGATGGCCCGGTCCAGGTCCCCGGCCGCTTTGTGGGCGAGGGCCAGGTTGTTACGGCTGATCAAGGTGTCGGGGTGGGTGTCACCGAGCAACCGTTCGTCCCGGGCAAGGACGGCTGAACGCAGAGGGATGGAGTCGGCCTCGCGGCCCTGCCGGTACAGGTACTGGGCGGCAGCGCGGTAAACGACGGTTGCCTGGATCGAGGCCGGGCTGTTCAGCGGTGTGGATTCGGCCAGGGCGAAGATGTGGGGGAGGAGGCGTTCCCACAGCGTGGCCTGCTCCGTTGCGGCATCGTCCTCGTCGAAGACGGCCTGCCGCAGAGCCTGTTCGGCCTCCTGCCGGCCTGGGGCGGCGGTGTCGGAATCAGCGGCAGTCCGGGTACGCAACACGGTCTGCACCAGACGGTGCACGGTGATGCCCTGGCGGTCGGCGGTGAAGGCGATCATGTTGTAGGCGTGCAGTACGCCCAGCGCGTCGCCCAGGGCGATCGGATCGGGGGCCCACGGGGCGAGCAGAGTCCGGGGGATGTCATCGGGCGCCAGCCAGGCCATCGTGTGCAGCAGCCGGACGGCCAGTGGGTCACGGTCCCCGATCGCGCTCAGGGTGTGGTTCCAGATGCGGGCGATCGTGCGCTCCGGATCGGTGCCGTCCGCTGCCCGGTCGACGACCCGGCCCAACAGCTGCCGGTATACGCCCAGATCGGTGCCGGTCTGGTGCAGATAGGCCCCCACCTGCTCGAGGGCCAAGGGCAGATACCCGAGCTCCGCGGCCAGCTCTTCGGCCTGGCGCAGCTGTTCCGGGGTGGGTGACTGTCCCCGTCCGAGGGCGAGGGTGCACAGCAGGTCTGTGGCGGCGTCCGGGGCCAGCAGACCCAACGTCATGGTCGGGGCGATGGTGTGCCAGCCGGTTGCTTTGCGGCTGGTGGCCAGGTGATGGCCATCGGGCAGGGCCCCGAGGTAGTGACGCAGGTCCTTCGGGTCCTCCACGTTGTCGAAGACGAGCAGCCAGCCCGGATGCCACTGCAGCCAGACGATCGCCCACGCCGCCCGCTCCTCCACACCCACCGCTGCCGCCCAGTGCGGGCACAGCCGCACCGCAAGGGCGGCCAGACTCGTGGTGATCTGTTCGGTGGACTCGGCAGTGATCCACCACACCAGCGTGTACTCGCGCCGGTACTCGTGGGCATAGTGCAGCGCGAGGGAGCTCTTCCCGATCCCGCCAAGCCCGTGGATCGCCTGCGTCCGGGGCGAGGCCTGGGTCACTGCGGCCTCGCCCTCCCGGGCCAGCAGCCCTCGTAGCCGCTCCAGTTCCTGGTCCCGGCCCACGAATACCCCGGACGCCGATCCGGGCAGATTCGCCGCTCCGGGCGGGGCGCTCACCTCCCGCGCCCAGCGCACCGCCTCCGGCGGCAGCATCACGACGCGGGCGCTGTCACCAGTGATCGCCACCTCGATGCTGCCGGCCGCGACCGATCGGGGGCCCGAAGCCTGTGGCCCGCTCGGTGCGGTCGGGTGATCACTGCTCACGGGTTGACCGTGGTGTTGTCACCGGTGATCGCAGTACCGATCCTCTGGGCCGCGATGGACCGCTCACCCGACGCCGTCACCGTCACCGGTCCACCGGCGGCGGGCAGCAACTCGGCCAGCTCCCGCAGCAATTCGGCATCCTCGCGCACCGCACGCTTGATCTGCTGTCTCAGCGCCGCAGCCGCGTCATCGTCTTCGGATTCGGATTCGTCGGCCGCGTCCTGAACGGCCGCCTCCAGTTCGGCCCGCCCCTGCTCGTCCCGACGACGCCACACCGCCTGGAGCATGCGCCGCCCGACGTTCGCCGTCGCCTCGACCGCGGCGTTCTCGGTCCGGGTCAGCACTCCCGCGCCATAGGCGCCAAGGGCTGCTGTCAGGTACGGGCCCGCCTGCCCCATGAACTGAACGATCTCCGCACTCATCCTCAACCCCTCGGCCTGCGGCAACCCCATGACCTGCGGCTCTACTTGTACCGCAAACTCAGCGCGGGGAAACGGCGTTTGCCCGCGCCGACCCGGTGTCCGATGTTCCTCCCTCGCAGGCGGTACAAGCGCTCGGGTAACGTTTTGTTGCAAGGCAGGTTCCTGCCCGGCACCGGAGCCCCTCGTACCTCCTTGGAGGATTACATGATCGCGGGGGCGTTTTGCTGTGTCTTCGTAGGGGTGACCTGCGTCATTTCGCGTGAAAATGTAGGTCTATGCGTTTTCTTGAGGCCAGCACAGGTCGCTACGTAGATACATCTCCGGCTCCCTACGACCTGACGTACGACGACGTCTTCATGGTGCCGAATCGTTCCGCCGTGGGCTCGCGGCAGGACGTCGACCTGGCGTCGCCGGACGGGACCGGCACCACGATTCCGCTGGTGGTCGCCAACATGACGGCGATCGCGGGCCGCCGGATGGCAGAGACCGTGGCCCGCCGAGGCGGCCTCGTGGTCATTCCGCAGGACATCCCGATCGAGGTCGTCACCGAGGTCATCTCCTGGGTCAAGGGCCGCCATCTGGTGCTCGACACCCCGATCGTCCTCGCACCTCACCAGACCGTCGCCGACGCGCTGGCGCTGCTGCCGAAGCGGGCGCACAACGCGGGCGTCGTGGTGGACGAGGACGGCAGGCCCGTCGGTGTGGTCACCGACGCCGACCTGAACGGGGTCGACCGGTTCACGCAACTGGCCGAGGTCATGTCCCGCGACCTGCTGCTGCTCGACGCGGACATCGAGCCGCGCGAGGCCTTCAACACGCTCGACGGCGCCAACCGCCGGTACGCGCCCGCCGTCGACAAGGACGGCCGCCTCGCCGGAATCCTCACCCGCAAGGGCGCCTTGCGTGCCACCCTGTACACACCGGCCACCGACGCGAACGGCAGGCTGCGGATCGCCGCCGCCCTCGGCATCAACGGCGACGTGGCGGGCAAGGCCAAGCAGCTGCTCGACGTGGGCGTGGACACGCTCGTCATCGACACGGCGCACGGCCACCAGGAGTCGATGATCGGCGCGATCAGGACCGTGCGGGCGCTCGACCCCGGTGTGCCGATCGCCGCCGGCAACGTCGTCGCCGCCGAGGGCGTACGCGACCTGATCGAGGCCGGCGCGGACATCGTCAAGGTCGGGGTCGGACCGGGCGCCATGTGCACGACGCGCATGATGACCGGGGTCGGCAGGCCGCAGTTCTCCGCCGTCCGGGAGTGCGCCGCCGAGGCGAAGAAGTACGGCAAACACGTGTGGGCCGACGGCGGTGTGCGGCACCCGCGCGATGTGGCCATGGCACTGGCCGCGGGCGCGTCGAACGTCATGATCGGCTCCTGGTTCGCCGGTACGTACGAGTCGCCGGGCGACCTTCACCATGACGCCGACGGGCGCCCGTACAAGGAGTCGTACGGCATGGCGTCGGCCCGCGCCGTCAAGAACCGCACCAGCGAGGAATCGGCGTACGACCGGGCCCGCAAGGGCCTGTTCGAGGAGGGCATCTCCACCTCCCGTATGTTCCTCGACCCGGTCCGCCCGGGCGTCGAGGACCTGATCGACGCGATCATCGCGGGCGTCCGCTCCTCCTGCACCTACGCCGGCGCCGGCTCCCTGGAGGAGTTCGCCGAAAAGGCCGTCGTCGGCATCCAGAGCGCCGCCGGCTACGCAGAGGGCATGCCGCTGCACGCAAGCTGGAGCTGACTGCCGTCGTCAGGCCCTCTTGACGTCAAGTCTGCTTGACGCGACGCTGAGGGCATGACGACACCGCAGAGCATCGAGCCGCAGCACACGCTGCGGACCGCCGTGGCCCGTCTCGACGAGCTGCGCACCCGGGAGTCCCTGGCCGGCGCCGGGAGCGACGAGGAGGCGCTCGACCGTGGCGGGCTGCTCGAACTCCTCGCGCTGAGCGAGGTCGTGGCGCGCAAGGCGGCGTACGGCCGCCAGCTCACCGTCCGCGCGGCACGCGAGGCGGGTGCCTCCTGGTCGCAGATCGGGGCCGCCCTGGGCACCAGCAAGCAGGCCGCCTGGGAGGCCCACAACCGGTGGATCGACGAGCAGGCGGCGGTGCACGGACGGCCAGGACAGATGGGTTTCGACGCGGCGGACGTCGCCGAGGCGCGGGCCATCGCGGGGGAGCCGGACGAGCGCTGAGCCGGGCGCGCGACGCCGCCGCGCAACGGTTGAAACGATTCGCGCAACGAACACCCGCCGCCGGACCGGGCAACGCAACGATCTCGCGGAGGCGCGCAAGGTTGCTGCATTACGCCCGTGAACGCCCAGCTCGTAGGGTCATGCGCTGTACGAGTGCGGCGGGGACCCCCTGCTCGGCGGGTCCCTTCCTTCGGGCCGCCGTGGGGGCCGCGCCGCCCTGACCGGCAGCGATGAAGGAGCCAACGCGTGCTCGATCACGGCGCACCCCCCCAGACCCGCAGTCACCCCACCCCTCCTGTCTCT
>NZ_JAAKZY010000035.1 GCF_011045015.1 Streptomyces scabichelini
GCAGGTCGAGGCTGACGCGGTCGTGGGTGGAGTGCTGGGCGAGGTCGGCCGCCAGCCGGTGCAGCTCCAGCACCTCCACCTCGGCGCGCGCACCACCAGCCGCCAGTGACCGGCACACAGCCTCCGCAACCCAGTCCGCGAGCAAGCGGGTCGGGCGCCCGTAGCCGACGCCGGCGCACAGGACGGCCAGAGACACCGGGCGCCACGCGGCGGTGTTCATCCCGGCATCGTGTTCATGACTTCCTCCCCGCGGCCGGGCTGTCGTGCCGTCACCGGGGAGGACCGCGGACGACATTGCCGGACAGTTCCGCGGCTTCGGCGAGCAGCTGCGCCGGGATCTCGAAGCCCTCCGGGCGTGGCTCACGAAGGTCACGGCCCGCGTGGCGGAACATCTTCTCCAGCCCCCCGGGGGTCGCGATGAGCAGCAGGTCTGCTTTCTCGGAGGTGATGCGGTAGCCGTGCGGAATGCGCCGCAGGATGCCACCCTCCCGCAACTCGTGCTCCTCCTCGCCGGCCCACACCAGCGCCAAACCGGACAGCAGCAGGAAGACCACATCCTCGTTGTTGTGCACGTGGAACGGCGGAGCCTCGCCCTTGCTGACGTCGAAGCCGCCGACGGTCAGCTGCCCACCGGTCGCCTCGGCCTCGAGCAGGACGCTCAAGACACTCCCGCCGACCCACTCGAGCTGCTGCTGGTCCTCACGTTGCGCGAGATAGGAGATACTCATGGCCGGTCCTCGGGATCCGTGGGCGGCGCCGTCCTCCCTTCCGCAACCCTGCACCGCGCCACTGCCCGATCTCCACCTTCTGCGGTGCTCACTCGGGCCCAACACTGCCCACACCGTGCGCTCACGAGGCCACCCCATCGGACCGGTGAGACCCTCGCCTCCGCCCAGTCCCCCGCCCGGGATGGCACCGGAACTCACGGAAAAGTGCAGTTCCAACTCCGCCGAGGTGGCTGGAACGGCGGCACTCCACACTCTTCGAATTCGAAGCAGTAGACTCCGGACATGCCTGATTCACCACCGTCGCTCGACCGTGTGCAACTCGGCGCCTACTTCGACCTCGTCGAGGTGACCAGCCTGCTCCGGCATGCGGTCGAGCAGCAGCTGCGCGAGACCGGTGATCTCAGCTATGTGCAGTTCCAGCTGCTGGCCCGCCTCGGGGACTCGCCGACGGGCAGTCACCGCATGACCGACCTGGCCGACGGCGTCGTCTACAGCCGCAGCGGCCTGACGTACCAGGTAGGTCTACTCGAAAAGGAGGGCCTGGTCGTCCGCGCTCCCTCGCCGGACGACGAGCGGAGCATCACCGTCACCATCACCGATGCCGGGCGTGCGCTGCTTGCGAAGGTGCTGCCGGGGCATGTCGAGGTGGTCAGCGGCCTGTTGTTCGAGCCGCTTTCGCGCGACGACGTCAAGGCTCTCGCCGGCCTGCTGGCGCCGGTACGCGACCATATGCGTTCGACACCGCCCCGCTCGGCCACGCCTCGCCGCCGCAAAGGCGGAGCATAAGGACTCGACAGGCGTCGGAGCCCCGCAGGCCGCAGCGGAACAGGACGCGGCGAGACGCCGGGCTGGCCGCGGCAGTCGCCGGTCAACCGGGACGGGGGAAGCCGAGGCATCAGGTTGGTCGCGGCGGGCGAACTGGGCGGGTGTTTCTTGAATGCGCGGATGAAGTGGCTGCTGTCGGTGAAGTGCCAGCGCGCGGCGGCTTCGGAGACAGCCAAGGGCGAAGAGCCCAGAGCTCGTTGGCAGCGGTGTGCTGCGGGGTCACCCAGCGCATCGTTCCCTGGAAGCCGTCGATCGTGGAAGCGCTGAATTCCGGCAGGGGGTACAGGTCCCCCGAGCGGTGTTCCATGTGTCGATGAACGGCTCCCCCGTCCCCCGGCCGGTGCCGGTGGAGTCGGCGTCGACGGTGAACGTGCCCATCCTGTCGCCCGGGTCGAGGAAACGCGCCCTGCTGCTCATGTGTCTTCCGCGCCGACGAAGATGTCGCCGCAATCCCATCCGGTGTCGCACACGTACACGCTTACTACGCATGGCCGTTCCTACTCTTGGCTGCACTTCAACCGTCAACAACCAACCGCCCGCGGGTGCACCCAACTGAACCATGGGCCTTGCACGCCGACACCGCGGGCGCTCTGCCCAGCGGCAAGGTCGTCGTCGCGCCAGGCGACCGACTCCCACTTGACCGACATCTGAGGAGACGACCACGATGATTCCCGACGACGATCCGTCCCGGTCGCTGACCGTCGCGAACCCCGACGACCCCGGCACGACGTACATCTCGCTGGTGGGCAACACATACGGCATGCTGGTCACCGGCGAGCAGACCAACGGCCAATACTGCCTGATCGACATGCGCATCCCCGACGGCGGCGGCCCACCGCCGCACCGGCACGACTTCGAGGAGATGTTCACCATCCTCGAAGGCGAGATCGAGTTCACCTTCCGCGGCGAGAAGCACACCATAGGGGCCGGGTCCACGATCAACATCCCGGCCAACGCCCCGCACAACTTCCGCAACGCTTCGGGTACGCCGGCCCGCATGCTGTGCATGTGCACCCCCGCCGGCCAGGACGAGTACTTCACGCGCATCGGCGATGTCGTCGCGGGCAAGGACGCGCCGCCGCCACAACTGTCGGAGGACGAGCTCGCGGAACGCCGCCGCCGTGCGGCCGAGTTGGCCTCGACCTACCGAAGTGAGTTCCTGTAGCCCGCAGGGGCCGACAAACCCGGCCGTCGGCCGCAGCTCACCGAGCCTGGGCGGCCTTCGACAGCTCGACCTCATCCAGGACTCGGCCAGGCCCGGTCCCGCTCCGGTCACGGATGTAACCGGGCTGAGCGGTGTGACCATGATGAGCAGCCCGGCGGCGAAACTGCGGACACGCCGACAGCCTTGGCGAGGTGTGATCGCGCCAGTGACGCCGGGCCGCGCCGAGTTCTGGGGTCGCCATGCCCCTGAGCGTGCCAAGAGAGGCGATTGCCTCTCCTGCGTACTGGACTGGCTATCTCCACGAAAATGCTTCTCCCTGACCATTCGTCTCCTGCCGACCGTGGAGGCGGGACAAAACCAGAAAAGAGCGCGGATTGGAAGCGGTGGGCCTGGCGGACCGGTTGGCCGCGGCACGAGCCGGTGCGCTGGTGGGCAGGGAGCCGGAGCGGGCGGTGCTCGACCGGATGCTGTCGGGCGCGGCGCAAGCGCCGTTTGTGGCGTACCTGCACGGTCCCGGTGGCATCGGCAAGTCCTCGCTGGTGCGCTACGCCGCCCAGCAGGCCGAGCTCACCGGCCGCCGCGTGGTGCACGTGGACGGACGGTTCCTCGACGCCGATCCGCGCCGGATCGAGGAGACTGCGGCCCCGGCGTGTGCCGAACCCGGTGCGGTGCTGCTCATCGACACCTTCGAGCAGTGTCAGCCACTCGAGGCATGGCTGCGCGAGACCTTTCTGCTGCGGCTCGCCGACCACGCGATCGTGGTGGTGGCCAGCAGGGTCGCCCCCGACGCCGAATGGTCGCTGGACCCTGGATGGGCGCAGTTGTTCACCGCACTGGCCGTGCAGCCGCTCGACGCCGCCCAGTCCCACGCCCTGCTCGCCGCCCGGGGTGTCCCCGCAGAGCAGCGCGGCGCCTTCGTCGCCTTCGCCGGAGGCAGCCCGCTCGCCCTCTCGCTGGCCGCCTCCGTCCCGGCCGCACCCGGCGCACCGTGGGAGCCGACCGGCGACGTCCTGAGGACCCTCGTCGAGCGGCTGGTGGGCGACCTGCCCAGCGCCGTCCACCGGCGCGCCCTCGAAGTCGTCGCGCAGGCCTACGTCACCCGCGAGCCCCTGCTGCGCGCAGTGCTGAGTGACGAGGAAACCGACAAGGTGTTCTCCTGGCTGCGCCAGCTTCCCTACCTCGAGGCCACACCCGAAGGGCTGCACCCGCACGACGCGGTGCGGGCGACCCTCGAGGCCGACCTGCGCTGGCGGGACCCCGAGCGCTACGACGACGTCCGCGCCCGCATCTCGCTCGCCGGCCTGCACGCCGTGCGCTCCGCCACCGCCGACGACGCGCTCTTACGAGTCGCGGAATGGATGTTCCTCTTCCGCGACCAGGACGGCCCGGACAATCTGCATAACTACCGGACGCACCCCCACATCGAAGACACTCCGCTCCGGTCCGAAGACGTGCCCGGCGTGCTGCGCATGGCCGAGGAGGCCGAGGGCCCGGCATCGGCAGCCGCGGTCGCACACTGGCTGCGCCGCCAGCCGGAGGCCTTCCGCGTCCACCGCTACGCGGGCTCCTCCGCACCCGCGTCATTCATGGCCATCCTGCGGCTGGACGCACCACTGCCCGAGGACCGCGCCGAAGACCCGGTAATCGCAGCAGTCTGGGACCTCGTGGAGGCGGCCGCTCCCCTGGGACCGGGCGAGCACCTGGGCAACCGCCGCTTCGCGGTACAACCCGGCGGGCACCAGCGGCCCTCACCCCTGATGGAACTCACCAACCGGCGCACCATCGGCGAGGAGATGCGGACCCACAAACGCGCGGTGACCTTCACCGTCTTCGAAGACGCCGACCGGTGGGGACGCTACCTCGCCAAGGCCGGGATGCCGGAGGTCGCGGCCGTGGACGTCGGCGGCCTGCGACAGCACGTCTTCGGCCGGGACTGGCGACGGCAAACAGTGGAACAGTGGGTGCAACACCGGGCTCGCACCGCGGTCACGCCCGTAGCGACATGGCCCACGACCGCCGCCACGAGGGGGCCGGGCGACCAGCTGCCGCCCGCCGCGTTCGAGGAAGGCGTGCTCGAAGCGCTGGGCACCTGGCAGACCCCACGCGAACTCGCGACCAGCGTCCTGCTGCACTCCCATCTCGTGCCGTCGGGCTCACCCGACCCGGTCGCGGACCTGCGCGGCGCCATCACCACCGCCCTCGACGCGATACAGATCGACCCCGCGGGCATCAAGGCGCACGAGGTTCTCTCCGCCACCTACATCACGGCCTTGTGCACCCACAAGGCCACCGCCCGGCGACTGGGGGTGCCCTACGGCACCTACCGGCGCCACCTCACCCTGGCCAAGGAACGCCTCATCGAACAACTGCTGCGACAACCAACCACAACAATCACCCCGACCCCGCACCCTCGCGAATGCTCCGCCACACCAGCCTGTGTGGGGTCTGTCCAGTGAACTTTGCACTCTCCAACGTGGCTAGTGAGATCAGATGACAGAATTCAACCTCCTGGGTTACAAGACGGAATGGCAGAAGGACTTCGAGCGGCGGCTACACGCCTCGTACACGGCGGCCGGGCCAGGTGCGGCCGCGGCTGAGCACATGCTCGAGGACGTACGCGCCAGCATCAGCGACTGGACCGTCGCCGAGATCACGGACGCCGGGACCCGAGTGGGATACGTCGCCGTGGTCGTGGTTGACGACAACGGCACGCTCGCGGGCCGTATCGGCGACCTCCGCGTCGACGCACTCCACGTCGGCCGGGGGCACGAGCAGGCCGCCCGAGACTGGGCAGAGGCATGGTGCGCGGAGCGCGGCGCACACCGGCTGGACATACGGCTCACCGAGCCCGCCGGCGAACTGTTCGACGGTTACCGCGTCCGCGGCCAGCTCAGGACGCGGCTGATCAGTTCCCCGCCGGAACCACTCGATGGCGTCATCGCACGGCCGATGACACAAGCCGAATATCCCGAGTGGCTCGCCTCCGAGAAGGCCGCCTACGTCGGCGACATCGTCCTGGCGGGAGCCCTGAGCCCCAAGGAGGCCGTACACAAGTCCGACCGCGACTTCGCGAAGCTGATTCCCGAGGGCCTGGCGACGCCCGACAACACGTTCCTGGTGCTCGAGGCGGCCGGCGAGCAGATCGGCACTGGCTGGTTGAAGCACGGGTACCTCCCGGGAGTCACCTACGGCTACTCGCTGTACATCCAGGAGCAGCACCGCCGCAAAGGGTACGGTCGGGCCGCCATGGCGGCCGGCGAACAGGCAACGCTCGCAGCCGGCGACTCGGCGCTGATGTTCACCGTGTGGGGCGGCAACGAGGCGGCAATGAACCTGTACACGAGCGCCGGCTACCAAGTCATGGAGGAAAACCGCTTCATCGACCTTCCCGCTCCGCGGCCTCACACGAATCACCACAGCACGACGCAACCGCCGACCCACTACCTGACTTGACAGATCAACTGCATCGGATGTCTGTCGACCGGGGCACGTACAGGTCGAAGATCCACCTCATCACCGAGCGGACCGGTCTGCCCCGGCCGCCTTCGCCCGGTTCAACGGTAAAGCCCCGATCCCCGTCTAGTCAGGCAACAAAGTCCATCAAGCAAAGGGACGTTATGGACGACCGTATTGATCTCGCCGAGCTACTGAGCCGATATGCCGATATTGCGGACATGAAGGAGTTCACCCACCTGCCCAGTCGCATTTGCACCGATCCACTGACGGTGGATTTCGAAGCAGTTACCGGCATGCCGGCGGTAACTGCTTCGCTGCGTGACTGCGTCGAGCTCCTCCGCACAACCTTGGCGCCCTTCGCTGCGACCCACCACGCGATCACCGGTCACGTCGTCACCATCGACGGCGACAGTGCGACGATTCATGCGCACGTGCGTGCCGAGCACTGGCTTCCGGTGGAACTCGTCGGTGACGGACCCGACCGCTGGCTGGTGGTGGGTTTCTACGATACCGAGGCGGTCCGTACGCCGAAGGGATGGCGCATCAGCCGATTCAAACTCACCGTGACCCACCAGGAAAATCCACAGCTGGCGAGCCTCGCCCAACCCGCTGAGCAGGCGCGCCGGCCCCAAGCCTGAGGGGGAGCGCAATCCCCGGCGCGGAAGGCCGCAGCAACTACTGGAGTTTAGGCTCAGTGACTCTGTTGGTGATGTTGTCCGAGGCGCCGACGGAGGGGCCGTCGGATGGCTCGCTGGAGGAGTGTGGGGTGGCCTCGGATGTTGGGGTGTGGGGCTGTGTCGTTACGGCCAAGGAGTGTCCAACGGATTCCGGTGAGGACGGTGCGGACAGCGCGGGCGGCATACCCGAAGGGCACTGCGGCGATGCTCATCCGGGCCCGGCTCGATGTCCTGTTCGAGGACGAGGAGTTCGTTGGGCTGTATCCCCCTGATGGCAGGCCGGGGCTGTCCCCCCGACAATCGGCGCTGGTGTCGGAGCTGCAGTTCGCGGAGAATCTCTTCGACCGTGCGGCGGCAGATGCGGTCCGTACCAGGATCGACTGGCAGTATGCCCTCGGCCTTGAGCTGGAGGATCCGGGGTTCGACCACTCGGTGCTGTGCGAGTTCAGGGCCCGGTTGGCCGAACAGGACGGCGTCCGCCGACCAGTTGTTGCAGCTGGTGCTGGAGCGCCTGGTGGAGGCCAGCCGGCTCAAGGCCGAGGGCGGGTAGCGTACCGACGCCACTCATGTGCTGACCGCGGTTCGCACCCTCAGCCGCCTAGACCTGGTCGGGGAGACGCTGCGGGCGGCGCTGGAGGAGCTGGCCGAGGCCGCCCCCGCCTGGCTGGCGCCGCTGATCGAGCCGGAGTGGGCCAAGCGGTACGGAACGGTACGTTGATCCGGATGAAGGTCGAGCACCTGCCCGGTGACGCGCCCCGAGCCCGGTGTGGCTCTGGTCCTCGCGCACCGGGATGACCGGTGCAGACGTCGACCTGCGCTGGCAGGCGTTCCTCCGCAGATTCGATCTGGAACATACCTTCCGGCTGTTCAAGCAGACCCTGTGCTGGACCGTCCCCAAGGGCCGCGACCCGCACACCGCCGACCTGTCGACCTGTCGACCTGGCTGATCATCGCCGCCCACCCAACTCCGTCTCGCCCGCCCCCTCGCCGAGGACCTCGGCCGCCCTGGTAGCGGCCCACCGAGTCGCGCCGGCTCACCCCGCCCGGGTCCGCCGGGGGTTCCGTACATCCGCGTGAAGATGGCGAGGCTGTCGCACGGCTCCTGACCGGTGAAGGTCAAGAGTGCCTCTTGGGCGTGTGATTGATGAGCTTGTTGAGGTTGTGCACCGTGCCGAGGAGCTTGATCTCGGCGTCCACCGCCTGGCGGCCGCGGTAGTTGAGGCGTCGTCCGAAGCGTTGGAAGATCTGGGCGAATCCCGGCTCGACCAGGGCACTGCGTTGACGGCACTGGGCTCGTCCTGTTGGGGTGGCGAGGCGGGCCGCCATGTCCTGCTGGCCGGCCGGGGCCTGCTGACGTTTCGCGGGAAAGCCTGCCTGGTCGGCATCGCTGGTGACCGAGACCAGTAGGGGACCAGTAGGGGGAGGTCGGCGAGGGCGTCAAGGGACGCGGCGGAGGCGTACCCGCTGTCGGCGAGCCAGAGTTGGATGTCGCCGGGGAGCCGTGCGGCCTGGTGATTGTGCTGGGTCTTGTGCACCATCGGAACAAGGGCTGTCCTGTCCGAGGGATTGTCGTGTGCTTCGATGGCCAGCAGGAATTGACGGCGGGCGCACACGATCTGGATGTTGTATCCCTGCAGGTAGCCGCCGCGTTTGCCGGGAATCAGCCGGGAATCGGGATCTCAGGCAGGCACGGGACTGCGGGGAGGGGGCCGGGCGGAGTGCGCGGGCCCGCTCCAGCCAGGCCCGCATCTTCACCAGTCGCGTTCGCTGGCGAACGAGGATGGTCTTGTGGGCCATCGTGACCGGCGGCCGTCCGTTCGCTCCACGACGTCCTGCCGCCCGGTCCTCTCGGACGCGGAGCTCGTACCTCTTCAGCTTCTCCTGGTGAGCCTCGGTCTCGGCGGCCAGGCGCTTCTCCGCGCGGGCCACCATCAGCTCGGCGGCTTCGACCTTGATCCGGATCTCGGTGGGTAAAGGAATAGCCCGTTCATGCAGTCGGTCCCAGGCCAAGTGGTCCCGGATGAGCCGGTCGCACAGCCGGGACAGGCGAGGCCAGTTGTCACACGCGTCCTCGCCATCGCCCTGTGCTGCAGAACCATCGGCCTCGACGCTCAGCGCGTGGCCGACTACCTCCTCCATCAACGCGTGGATCTCTTTCTCGCACAGGTAGATGGTTTCCTCCAGGCGCTGGAGCCGCAGGTTGGCGTCGCGTGAGGCGTTCGCCTCCATCGGTGAGCCGTCCACGGCCACCGCCGAAAGATCGACCAGGCCACGTCGGCCGCACAGCGACAACACCTGCACGAACAGCGAGTGCGGGCGGCAGCCACCCCCGGACATCCCGCGGCATCTCAAGATCACGTTCACGGTCGCACGACAAGAAGTTCCGCCCCACCAGCCAAGAATCCGACACCTCCCTGATCCTCAGAACCGAACAACGAATCGCTCTTGACCTTCACCGGGCAGGAGCCGTGCGACAGTCTCTGGCCCGTCCCGCCGACGTGCCGCAACCCTCCATGTCCGGCCCTCGACGCCCACCCGGCTCGAAGAACCGCAGGCCAGCCCCGCGTCACGAGCCAGGGAAGACCGTGAAACGAAACCCTCACCGAACACGTCCGCCTGAAACAGCAGCGAGGTTAATGATCAAGCTGAGGAGCCTCGCCATTGGTCCAGCAGATTGTTGAGGTGCGGCCCAAACAGGTCAGGTCTGGCGAATACACCAACGATGCTTTGTTGTCCATACCGCTGCCTGTCCCACATCCCGGTAGCCAGGGGGTTAGCTTGTCCTGACCATGATTTTTATGGTCGACCTGTGTCTTCAAACAATTCCCCTCGCAACGGTCGGCACCGAGGCCACCGTGTGCGCACGCTGCCTGCCTTGGTTGCCGCCGCCGCGCTCGGTGTCGGCGCTGTGACCATCATGATCCAGTCGGCCGAGGCCACAGCGACCCATCCATCCACACTTAAGTGGGGCGCGTGCCCCACGGACGCCCCGGCCCCGCAGCAATGCGCCAGGCTCAAGGTGCCGCTGGACTACAAGGATCCGGAGGGACAAGCGATCGCGATCGAAGTGTCCCGGATCTCCGCAGCCGACCCGAAGAAGCGCAAGGGCGTCCTGATGCTCAACGGCGGGGGCCCAAGCTCCAGCCTGGACGTTCCTACCGCGATGGGCAGTCTCCTGCCTAAGGCGGTGCGAGACAGCTACGACCTGGTCGCTTTCGACCCTCGCGGCATCGGACACAGCACTGCGATGAACTGCGGCCGGGACGCCGATGAACTCGTCCGCGATGAGCAGCTGGAGGTACTGTCCTTCCCAGGCGCGGACGGTTCGATCAACGCCAACGTGGCATACGCCAAGCGGATGGCCCACCAGTGCGCAGCCAACTCAGCTGACCTGTTGCCGCACTTGACCACTGCGAACGTCGCCAGGGACATGGACCGGATCCGCAGCGCGCTCGAAGAGCGCTCCGTTTCCTACTACGGCATTTCCTGGGGCACCTACCTGGGTTCGATCTACCGAGCGCTGTTTCCCGAGAATGTCGACCGAGTGGTGCTCGACAGTTCGGTCGACCCCAACAAGCGCGGCTACGACGACTTCCGCACATTCAGTGAAGCCATGGAGGACCGCTGGCCCGATCTTGCCCGATTCGCGGTCGCCCACAAGGACACAGTCGGTCTCGGCAGCACGCCCCGTGACGTGCGGCGAAACTACCTTGCCCTGGCGGCCGACCTCGATCGTCGTCCCGTCTCGCTGCCGGGCACCAAAGCCCCGATCAACGGCAATCTCATACGGTTCTTCACCTGGCAGCTCTCGTACAACGACGCGAGCATGATCGCGACGAAAGAGTCGCCGGTGCCCATGCTGGCCCGGCTGTGGCAGGCCGCAGCCGGCGTCGCAGCAGGAAATCCCAGCGACGCCGACCGTACCTTCCTCACGGAACTGACCAACGACTTCGTCGCCAACGGCACGATGGCGGGAGTTCCGCAAGACAATCTCTATTCAGCGGGCTGGGCGATCAGCTGTGGGGACAAGGCCTGGCCACGCAACATCAGGACTTATGCCCACAACACCGCTGTCGACCGGGCGAAGTTCCCACTCACGGCGGGTGCTCCGGCCAACATCACGCCCTGTTCGGCCTGGGCCTCGCAACCAACCGGCCCCGAGCCGAAGGTCAAACCCATTGGAAAGCGCAATGTACTGATTCTGCAGAATCGACGCGACCCGGCCACTCCGCTTAGTACCGCTCGCGGCATGCGCCAGGCAATGGGTGGCGATGCAGTCTTGGTCGACGTCGACGCAGGGGGCCACGGAGTGCTGGTTCACCCTGAGCCGAATGCCTGCGCTATAGGCGCCTTGGACGCCTTCTTTGTCTCGAATGAACTGCCGCGTGGCGACACGTCCTGCACGTAAGTTCCTTGGTGCCGTCCGCGCGCACGCCCATCACAACCAGGACGGCGTCCTTGGCCTCCTCCAGGCGTATGCGCAGGTGGATGCCGTCGGCCCAGACGTAGACGTAGTCCGTGGCGGACACGTCGCGCTCGCCGAACGCCTTGTGGTCGGCCTGCCACTGGGTGGTCAGCCGGGTCACGGTGGGCGGGGAAAGGCCGGCGGAGGAGCCCAGGAACTGCTCGAGCGCTGGCACGAAGTCGCCGCTGGACAGGCCGTGCAGGTAGAGCAGCGGCAACACCTCGCTGATCTTCAGGGACTTCCTTGCCCAGGGCGGCAGGATCGCCGAGGAGAACCGCTTGCGCTCGCCCGTCTCCTCGTCGATGCGCTTGTCGTTCACGCGTGGAGCTTTGACCTCGACCGTCCCGGCCGCGGTGGTCACGTTCCGGGGCTGGTGGTGTCCGTTGCGGACCACGAGCCGCCGCCCGCGCTCGTCCTTCTCGTCGGCCAACTCGGCTATGTAGGCGTCAACTTCGGCCTCCAGTGCGGCGGCCAGCATCCGCCTGGCGCCCTCCCGGACGATCTCGTCGATCAGGGACCCGCCTCGCGTCGAGCCGTCCTCGGTGACTACCGTGAGCATGGGCGTACCTTCCCAGCCGACGGGCCAACGTCGGCCTACTAGGACTCCGTCAGGTCTTCCGGATAGTCGTGATCAGGAGCATGTTGGGTGTGTGGACGCACATGAAGTGAACCGTGTCCGGGCGACGTTGGCGTTATACGTGGCGGATGTGTTCGCCTCGGTGTCGCGCAAGGACCAGCGGGCCAAGGGCGACTGCTATCTGCGGGGGCTGATGCTGGACGGCCGCCGCAAGTCCATCCAGGCGATGGCCTCCCGGCGGCCTGGGTGATCGACGACGTGTCGGTGCCCAAGGACGGCCAGATGTCGGTCGCAGTGGCTCCGCAGTACTGCCCAAACGCGCCAACTGCCAGGTCGCCGTCAGTGTTCACGCGGCGAGTGACACCGCCTCGTGCCCGCTGCAATGGCGGTTGTTCCTGCCCGAGGAATGGGCCTTGGACACCGACCACCGGGCCAAGACCCTCATTCCGCCCGAGATCACGCATCGGGAGAAGTGGCGTCTGGCGTTGGACATGCTCGACACCCTCGCAGACTGGGGGATGACGCCGCCGGTCGTGGTGGCCGACGCCGCGTACGGCACCAACGCCCACCTGCGGGCCGCACTGCATGACCGTCAACTCGCCTACATGCTCGCCATCCGGGCCGATGTGACGGCCCATCCGTTCGACGCAGAGCCTGAGGCGCCGGCCCGCAACGGGCTCATCGGCTGCTGGCCCCAGCCCCGCTACCGCCACCGAGCACCCTCAGTGGCAGCCCTCGCCAAGGGACTCGAGCCTGCCGGACTGCTGGCTGCTGGTCGAATGGCCCGAAGACGCCGAGGCTCCCACCGATTACTGGCTGTCCAACCTGCCGGCCAGCACCCCGATCGCCGACCTGGTCCGGCTGGCCAAGGTCCGCTGGCGCATCGAGCACGACTACCGCGAACTCAAACACGGCCTGGGCCTGGACCACTTCGAAGGCCGTTCCTGGCCCGGCTGGCACCACCACGTCACCCTCGTCACCGCCGCCCGTGCCTTCCTCACCGAACAACGCCTGTCCCCAAAAGTCCCCGCACCGGTCTCACCACCCTCTACCAGGTCCTCGACACCCTCCAGAACACCCTGAAGTGCTGGACCGGCACCTGCACCACCTGCCACCAACCCCTGCCCAGCAGGACCCCAAGACCGAGACAGCCCTAACGGAGTCCTACTACTGCCCGGTCCTAACAAACCACCGTTAGGCTCTGCCAGAGATCTTGTGACGTCACCTGCCTGATCTGGGCATCTACCGCGTATGGCGGTCCAGGTATCCAGTGTGGTGGTCGAGGCGATCGAGCGTGCGGCTGGAACGGCCATATTGCGCGCTCACGCCGCGGCGCCGACGGCGAGGTGCCCCAATGCGGGGTGGTGTCGTGGCGTGTGCGCGGCCGGTACGCGCGTCGGCTCGCTGACGCGCCTGTCGGCGGAGCCCCGGAACGAGAAAGCTCCTCGAAACCCCAGGGGTATTGCAACGGGCTTCGCCCGATTGGTCCGTGACGTGCTGTCAAGGGCGGACGAGCTCACCGACGCGGACCGCAAGGCGCTGTCACCGCTGTTCTGGACCCACGTCAACCCGTACGGCCAGTTGAGTGTACGTGGCGGGAGGTGGGGCTGCCCGGTCTCTTCCCACTGCTGGAGCCAGCCGCGGAGCACGGTCAGGGACGGGCGCCTGCCCGCAACCGAGATCCGGCAGGTACGCGAAGACCACTTCCCCGCGTGCACAGCCCGAAGCGCCATCGGCCCGCTATGAACGACGATCAGATCAGAGTGTCGCGATGACCAATTGAGCCCGAACCCGCGGCCATCATCCATGGCACCACCCGCCGCCCGACTCGACCTGCCGATGACCGGGGTCGACAAGCTCGGGTAGCGCGATGGCCGGCACTCCGTTGCCACGAGGGACTTGCAGGCGAAGGTACGTTGTTCGCACGCACGTTGACGAGTGTCAGGCCGTCACGACCGCCGTGGTGTGTTCCGTAGCGTGGCGCACGAACCTCGCCACATTGGGAGAGATCGCGGACGTCGCCCAGGTGATCCGCAACTGGCTGGGCGACAGCCCGACGACCGGTATGACGGTGATCCCAGCCGGCAGGTGCTCAGGCACGTGGGCAGCCGGAAGGAATCCGACGCCCTGACCCAACCTGATGCTGCCGATGAACTGAGCAGTGTCATGCACCAGCGGGCCAGGCTGCCAGTCGTAGTCGGTGAGGTCCGTGCCAAGCCAGTACTTCATTTCAGCCGGCGTGAGATGTGACCAGACCGGAAATGATTCGCCCGCAAGTTCACTGCGATGGATCGCCTCACGCCCGGCAAGCGGATGAGTGTCTGGGAGCACGGCGACGCGAGGGTCGGTCCGGATCAGATCGCTGTCCAGGTCGCGAGAGTCGAAGGGAGCGCGCAGCAGCGTGACGTCCGCCTCACCAGCGCGCACCTGATCAGCCTGGACCCGCCAGTCAACCATGCCCCCTCGCGCGGGGAGCTCACCCGGAAGCCGCTCATTGTAGGAGGTCACGAGCTGTTGCAGGACGTCGATGTCGCATCCGCGTGCGGTCACTCGAAGCTGCGGTCCCTCCCGTCCGAACCTGGCTACCCGGGTCAGTGCGGCATCGGCTGATTCGACCAGGCTGCGAGCCTCCTGGCTGAGCATCCGGCCGGCCTCGGTCAGTTCGGCCCCATGCGGGGCCCGGATGAACAATGCCGTCCCGACCGCGTCCTCCAGGGACCGGATCGCCCGCGACAGCGCGGGCTGCGTCATGCCCAGATGTTCGGCCGCCTTCGTGAACGTACCCTCGTCGGCCACCGCGAGTAAGTAGCGCAGATGCTTGAGATCGATGTCGAACCGCACTCAACCAGCTTGCCACTCCTGCGGCTATGCCGGTGAGGCATACCTCGATGCCTTGCCGGCTTTGGATCTCTCAGTCTCGCTCGGATTGCATGAGGAGAGTTGGAACGGCCGAGTCCATAAGGAACGAAGGAAACACATGACACCGAAGGCAGTCATCACCGGTGGAACACGCGGAATCGGCGTGGAAGTGGCGATCGAACTGGCTCAGCGCGGATACGCGATCACCGTCGTGGGCCGGGACGAGGAGCACGGCGAGCAGGCCGTGCGGCGGATCGGGGACGCCCGCTTCATCCAGGCAGACCTTTCCGTACTGGCCGAAGTTCGCGCACTTGGAGCGCGGTTGGCCGAGGAGGGCCCGCTGCAGGTGTTGGTGAACAATGTCGGCGGCATGTGGTCGACGCGGTGGGAGACCGCCGACGGAATCGAAGCGAGCTTCGCACTGAACCACCTCGCCCCGACCGTGTTGACCGAGGCCCTGCTCGACGCGTTGCGGACGGGCAGACCGAGCCGGGTCGTCGACGTCACGTCGTCATCCATCAGCGTGGCCTTGATGTCGGGAACGCCCGTTTACAAAGAGATCGAGCACGACGAGTATTACGGCATGGCCGCGTCCGGCCGGGCCAAGCTCGCGCACCTGGCATACAACCAGGACCTGGCGGAGCGACTGCGCGACAGCGGCGTGTCGGTGTTCGCGGCCGACCCAGGGCCATCCGCGACTCCGAACGCCGCGGAGATGACTCCCCAGATCCTGCCGCCTGCGTTGCGTCCGCACTGGGAGCAGATCCGCCAAGGAGTGCAGCGTCCCGCAGCCGACGGCGCGCGTCCAGTCGTGTTCGCGGCCATTGACCCATCGCTCTCCGACCAGACAGGACTCGTCATCGGAGACGACTGCACCACCACGAACGCATTGACAACGGCGCTCACCCCAGAACTCATCACCGCCGTTGGCGCACTCACCGAGCGCGTCCTGAAGAGGAACTGACAGACCAGCGCACGCCGCCTGGCCTGTTCACACGTTCCTTGATCGCCTTACGTGGTGCTGTGATGACCCATTGTCAGTTGCCGCTGTCGGCATGGGCGGTTGCGCGGGGATTGCCTCCGGAGAGGGAGGCATGCATGCCTTGGGTACGGCCGTATGTGCGTTCAGTAGCGCCACCATGGCGAAGATCGTCATTTCCCGTCTGGCGTCCGGCGCACAGCGTGAATACCCTCGGACCGGTGTTCCATTGTCAGACCGAGGAGCGCGACGATCGGCCAGATCGGGGCGGGCGGTCTTCCAGCATCCACAGGTCGCCGTCGCCGAGTGGAGGTGGCCGGGGACAGGGTCGGTCCCCCGGAGCAGTACGTACCGGCCAGCGAGCGCGTCGTAGGCTCATGCCCTCATGGGATCTTTGCGGAATTGGCTGCTGCCGCTGGTCGTTGCGGCCCTTCTCTTGATGTGGCCGGGGCCGGAGGTGCTGGACGGCGGATACGGCGGCTTTCGGGAGGGGCTTGGGGTCACCCTGGGCGTGGCGGGCGGAGTGATCGTCGCGCTGGGGCTGGGCGGCGGGTGCCGCTGGTGGCGTTGGTCGGGGTGGCCGTCTGCCACGGAGTGGCTGTGGCCGCGGCGGCTTCGGACGCGGTCCAGGCGTTCGTCTTCGTGGGCGACATGGTGGCCGTGTACTCCGTCGCCGCCCGCACTACCCTGCCGGTGACGCTGCGGTCCGTCGGTACGCTCGTCTGCTGTCAGGCGCTGGTCGACTTCGCCGTGGACGGTGTGAGTGTTTCCGTCGGTGTTGGTCTGGCCGTCACTGTCGCGCTGCACCTTGGTGTCGTCGGCATCGGCCGGGGCCGGGCCCACCAGACGGCTGCACGCGCCCGGGCCGCTGCCCACCTAGCCGGGGTCCGGGCCGAGGCGCAGAAGGCGGGGGTGAATGAACGACGGAGGCTGGCACGGGAATTGCACGACGTCAGCGCCCACCACCTCACTTCCGTGATCGTCACCGCCGAGGCCGCCCGGCATCTCGCCGCCAGCCGTGCCAAACTGGCCGCCGAGGCGCTCGACTTCGCTGCCCGCACGGGCCGCGAGACTCTGGCCACCGTGCAGCGCCTGGTCACCTCCCTGTGGACCGCCGAAAAGAGCGACGACGTCCCGCTGGGCACCCGGATCGAAGAACTCGTCGGCGGTTTTGTCCGCCTCGGGCAGCGGGTGGAGATCACGGGCGTTGAGGGTGGCTCGGCAGTCGGCGCCCAGGTGACGGATGCGGTGTTCGGCATCGCCAGGGAGGCCCTCACCAATACGCTGCGCTACGCCCCAGGGGCGGTCGTACGCGTCGGTCTGCGGGAACTGGGCGACGGATGGCTCGCCCTCACCGTCGACGACGACGGAGGGTTCCGTACGGACGGGGAGGCCAACGTCGGCCGCCGCGGCCTCGGGTCGGGGCGAGGCATGACTGGTATGCGGGAACGCGCTGCGGCGCGATCGGCGGCACAGTGACAGCCGGGCCGGGAGCGGGTACGTCTGTCGGCTGGTCGGTACGGGCGGAATTGCCGGTCCACCCGGGACGGACTGCACGTCCCCGGGCTGGACGGGCGGCGCTGGACTGGCGCCTCGCCTCGCACGCCCTGCTGCCGGCCGCCGGAATCCTCCCCTTGGTGCTGCTGTTCACCGAGGCCCGGCACGTGCACGATCTGGCCCTGCTGAGCGCGCTGTCGGTCGTGCAACTGCTGCCGTTGCTGTGGCGGCGGGTGACGCCCTGGCCGGTGCTGACTGCTTTGCTTGTGGCGGCATGGCTGTGGCCGTTGGCGCCCGGCTCCTCCGCGGATCCCCGGCTGGCCCTGACCGCGGGCGCCTGCGCCCTGGTGGGCGGGGTGTACGCGGTGGCCGCCTACGGCCGTGACCCGTGGGCGACTTGGGCATCGGTGCCGTTGGCCGCGCCGGTGCTGGCGGCAGCGGTGTCGATGACGGCGGGGCGCGACGGCACGATCCACGGACAGCCGGCTGGAGCCCTCGGCGTGGGGATCAGTGTCTTCGCCCTCACGGTCCTGCTGCTGCCGCTGTTTGGCTGCGCATGGCTGACAGGCTTTCTCATACGGTTCCGGCGCGGGCGGATCGTCCGCCGCGACGACGGTGAACTGGGTGCGGTTGTCCACGAGGCGCTCACCGCGGCGCACCGGGAACGGCAGCGGATCGCCGCCGGACTGCGTGCCGCCGTACTCGACCGGACCGCCGAAGTGGTCACCGCCGCTGAGGCGGGCCGCCTCGACGACGTGCCCCCGGCGGCCCGTGAGGCACTGGCGGCGATGCGCGAACTCCTGGGCAGTCTACGCGACGGCACCCCGGCCGATCCTCCGCTCACGATCCCTGCCGAGGGATCGATAAAGTGATGTCCCATGACCTCGCCCTCCACTCCCGCTCGGGTCCTGGTCGTCGATGACCAGGCCGTGGTCCGCGCCGGGTTCGCGGCCATCGTTGACGCGGACCCCGACTTCGTGGTGGTTGGTGAGGCGGGTGACGGCGCCGAAGCGGTCACGCTGGCCGGCCGGCTGACCCCGGACGTGGTCCTGATGGACATCCGCATGCCCGACATGGACGGCCTGACGGCGACGGGCCTGCTCACCGGACCGGGGTCAGGCCACGTACCCAAGGTGCTCGTCCCGACCACCTTCGACCTCGACTCGTACGTCTACGAGGCCCTGCGAGCCGGTGCTTCCGGATTCCTCCTCAAGGACGCCGAACCGGCCGAACTCCTGGCAGCGCTGAGGGTGGTGGTCGCCGGCGAGGCCATGCTGGCCCCCGTGATCACCCGCCGCCTCATCGACACGTTCGCCGCCACCGCTCCCTCCCCTCGCGCCGCGCCCCTCGACGCCCTCACTCCCCGTGAACGAGAGGTCCTCTCCCTGATTGCGACCGGTCACAAGCGACGATCTTCGCGTACGACACAGGCCTGGTGCGGTCGAAACCGCAGCTCGGCTGAACTCGGTGTCCCGCGCCAGGAAATAGGGTCCTCGCGGCCCGAGTATCCGGAGCTATATCCAAAGGTGCAGCAGTGGATCCCCCTCCGGGGCGACGCGCCCACCCACTCTGGTCGGAGAGGCTGCTGGGCAGGAACGGCGAGAAGAGGAAGTGCCGTATGGAAGCGACTAAGTCCCCCGACTGGAACATCGTGAGGGTCCTGGGGGCTGCTCGGGGCGCGCGGGCGGACGCCGGGGGAGCCATGGGGACCGAGCATCTCCTGGCCGGCATCACCACGTCCAAGGGGCTGGCACGCGAAGCGCTCGTGGCTGAAGGGGCGACCACGACCGCGCTGCTGGCGGTGCTGCGGGACAGGACGGAGAAGAACGGCGCGTGGAGTGCCGACGACGACGCGGAGGCCAGCGTTGCCTCGGAGGACGTCCTGGGGGACGACGGCGACCGGCGCACCACTTTCACCGGCGCCGCGGCCAGAGCGCTGACCGCGGCCATGGAGCACGCTCGGCGGGAGGACGCGGGGAAGTTCGGCGCCAGGCATCTGCTGAGGGGGCTGCTGGCGGAGGACAACCGGGCTGTGGAGCTGCTGGGCGCGTGCGGCATCTCGCCCCAGGCCGTACTCGCACGCCTCGACGGCGGCTCCGGGAGCCGGGAGGACGGTCTCGACCCTCTGCTGTACGCCACTCGCGACCTACTCCTCGGCCGTAGCCACTATCGCCGGATGCCCTTGTGGATGCGGTGGCTGACCAAGCTCAGTGGGGTCAACTGGGCGGCTTTGCCTGCCGGCTGGGTTGGATTGGAGACCTACGAGCAGGCCCGCCGTCTCGGCGACCGGGTGGTGGGCACTGAACATGTACTGCTCGCGATCCTGGCCACCCACGAGGTCGCGCTCCGGTACCCGCACCTGGTGGGGGAGAACACCACCGGCCGGGACACCCGGTACGCGGGCGGCGAGCAACTAGCCAGCCTGGGCATTAACTACACCTCGGTCCACCGTGTGCTGACCGCCGACGACCGCATTCACCTGACAGCCGATACCCGGTCCGCCGAGGAGTACGTCGACGAGGCCACGGGCCACAACCTGATGAGTAGAGCGGGCACCGGCCCCCTGGTCGAGACCCTCCTGCGGGAACAGACCCGCGCCCGGCAGCTGATCGACGCGCTGATCAGAGCCTGCCCGCCGACGTAGCCGACGTGCTTGCGGCAGTCCTGAACGCGGACAATCCGGTTCATGCCGCGCTCCGACGGCAGGTTCCGCACCTCAGCGTGCGAGCTCGCTGCACATGCGGGTGCGGTACCGCCTACTTCGAACTCGACACCAGCGAGGTCGAGCCCGCGCCCACCGGCTCCGGCACTGTCGTGGCGGCCGAAGCGCAGCTCGTCACTGAGGCCGGTGAGTGCCCCGGCGAGGTCCTGGCCTTCACGCAGGGCGGCTACTTGTCGTGGCTAGAAGTCTGTTCATGGAGCGACGACATCCAGGTGACACTGGCCGCCGCGCGTCACTGGCTGCATCCACGCTCTTGATCCTGGACGGCCAGCGCCGCCCAGCGGTTTCCGATCTTCACGACACCACGATCCGACCGACATCACGAGTTCAAGTTCAGTAGTAGGTTCCCTGCCAGGTGGATGTGGTCTCGTCCGTTCTGCACTTGGCGAGATTGTCGATCGAGGCAATGTGGATCACGGCTTCGGAGATGGCGGGTGTGCGGGTCGCCCAGGCGAGCAACCCCAGTGGCACCCCCGCCATGGCCATCCGTGACCACCTCAACGGTCTGTGGCGTGACGAGGCCTTCGAGTGGTATCCCAGAGACAAGAAAGCCAAGCGTGCGGAGATCGTGGCGGCGGCGCGCCGCTGTTTCGCGCGGGGCGGCTTCCATCAGACCTCGATGCCGGACATCGCCGCCGCAGCCGGTGTTTCCGCGGGTGCCCCGTACCGCTACTTCACAGCAAGAGGAGAGATCATCCTGGCCATCGCCGCGGACGCCTTCCGGCTGACCTTCGAGCCGATGGATCGGGTGGCCGTGGTCGCTGACGCCCCTTCCCTGGGCGACCTGGTCGCCGCCTCCCTTCAGGCACTGAGTGTCGAGACCGTCACGGATGCCGCAGGGCAGGTGGTGCCGGTCGAGTAACTGCTGCAGTGCGTTGTGCAGGCCTGGTCGGAACTGCTGCGCAACGACGGCCTGCACGCCTGCGCCTTGGAGGGCTTGGAAAGGGTCCGTCGCAGCATCGCAGACGCCCTGCGCCGCGGACAGGCGGCAGGCGCTGTCCAAACCGTGGAGCCGGAGAGCGGCGCACGGGTATTGATCGGTCTGCTGCACGGATTCTTGCTCCAGCGTGTGGCCTTCGGCTTGCCTGACACGGCGGGGTTCAACGACGCCGTCCGGGGGTTGCTCGACGGAGCCGAGCGCGCGGACAACACTCCGCGGTGAGCGCAGGGCGCCACGCCAGTGTTGTCGTAACGCCTCGCATGCCCCACGGTCGGCGCTCATGGCCCGCCGCCTCACCGGCGAGGCCACCCCGAACTGGCGCGGAACCTGAGCCAGGACCAAACACGAACCACCGGGACCAAGCGCTCAGTTAGAGTCGGGGGTCTGGGCGGGGCAGCAGGCAGCCGGTGCGGTTGAGGTCCAGGCGGTTTCCCGGTGCCATGCACGTGGTCAGCCAGTACGTCTGCGTGGCGTAGCCGATCCCCTTGTGTGTGGTGATCGTTCCGTTCCTGGCCATCTCGCAGGGGTTGTCCAGCGTGCACTGACCACCGTCGTGGTTGCTGGTGTTGTTGATTCCCACGATCTTTCCGCCAGCGAGCACGGGGGATCCCGAGGTGCCGGAACCGGTGTCGCATGCGGGCGTGTAGCGCAGGACGTCCTTGGTGGCGTTCCCCGACTCCAGGACGCGGTAGGCGAGCTGGTCGATCTTGCAGGTGAACTGCTCCTTCAGGCTTGCCGACACGACCCGGATGTCCGTGCCCCGGGAAGGCATGTGTGTGGACAGCGTCAGAGCAGTGACTCCGTGGTCCCGTTCCAGTTCCCGGTAGGTGTTCCGGACCTGGTACAGCGCGAGGTCCGTACCGGTCAGGGTGACGTACAGAGCCTTGCTCGCATGCAACTGCACCGCGGTGTCGCCGGAGCGGCCCAGCACGTTGAACAGGCGGTGGGAGGGCTGGTTCACCAGCACCTCGCCCGGGACGGGCCAGGCCCCCTCATAGCAGTGGGCGTTGGTCATCACCAACGCCCGGTCACCGGCCGTCGAGTCAGGCATCCGTACGACCGAGCCCGAACAGCCATCGACGTCGACCGTACCGGTGAAGTCGGTCTTGTCCCGCGGCGAGGCCGCATGGACCGGTCCCGTCGGCTTCGCCGGGGCGGTCGCATCGGCCGGTGCGACCGCTGTCGTGATGCTGGAAGGGGGGGTGGGGAGGGCCGGCGCGGCAGATCCGGCGGGCGCCAGGACCGCGAGGCCGAACAGTGCGGCGCCGAGCAGGGCACCGGTCCTGAAGGAACGTTTCATAGTGTCTCCATGCCGTGAGGGGTCGGTCACCGATCGCCGGGACAGGTGCCGTTGGTGGTCTTGCCGCTCCGGAAGAACGCCAGGACCTTGGAAACGCAGGGAAGCTGCGCAAGAGAGGCGTGTACGTCGTCCTGAACGGTGAGCAGAGCGCCGCCTGTCGCCTTCTGGGCCTCCTGAACCCATCGGTAGGGCGTGATGTCCTCGTCCTTGTGCCCGGAGAGCTGGAGCGGGCTGTGTCCCCGCACCACATGTGTGGGTGGGGCGTGCAAGGGCCAGTCCGCACACCAGGCAGTGAAGTAGAGTCCGCCGAGGCCAGGATCCGCGGTGCGACGTGCTTGCAGGGCGCCCCACATGTCGGCGAAGCTGGTCCCGCTGGTGTCGGTGTTGCACATCATCGCGTCGTACTGCAGGCCGTTCAGGCCGCGCCACGGAGCGTCATAAGCGAAGGGCCGCCGTTTCGCTGCCCCTCTGGCCTTCGTTGCGGGTCCCGGCGTTCCGCCTTCCAGGACGCTCACCAGGTTGATTGCAGACGTCACCCAGTCGCTGGGCCTGGAGGCGAGGAGGGAGGCGACCCAGTCGCCGTTCATCACCTCGTCACCGACGGCACGGGGCCGGCGGTCCAGTTCGTCACGCAGCCCGATCAGCCGCTTCGCAATGGCGGCCCTGTCCGTGCCCAGGTGATACTCCCCGTCGTGCCGGGCCAGCCAACGGACGAAGTTGTCGATGCCGCCTCCAGCTGCCTCTATGTCTCCATCCATCACGGAATGGTCGAACACGGGCAGCATCACCGAGTCCAGCCACATGCGGTGGACCCGGTCGTCGAACAGGGACCGGTAGGCCATGCCGACCGCGGTGCTGAACGACACACCGTAGAAGTCGATCTTCGAGGCGCCGAGCGCCTGCCGGAAGGAGTCGATGTCGCGGGCAGCGTTCGCCGGAGTGAGCTGTCGTACGAACTCGGGGTCCTTTGCCGCGCATCGCTTGTTGAACTCGGCGTACTCGTCGAAGGCCGCCTTGGCGCGCTCCCGTGGTCCGGCGGTGGCGGGAACATCGACGCCCGGCCCCCCGTCGCAGTCGATCCTGTCGCTGTAGCCGGTGCCCCGGTCGTCGATGCCGAGGATGTCGCGGTTGGCGGCGAGCGGGCGCAGCCCGGTCTCGAGGACACGTGCCGGTGACGCCAGGTTCGACACCCCTGGGCCGCCCGGGCCGTACAGCAGGGGTTCGGCCTTGCGTCCTGGTCCGTCGGCCTTGATCCGGCTGACCGCGAGGCTGATCTTGCGGCCCTGCGGTTTGGAGTAGTCCAGGGGAACTCGCAGTTCAGCGCACTCCGTTCGGGTGTCGCCCGGTATGGGCCAGTCTTTGGCCACGGTCGTGCAAGGACGCCAGTCCAGGCCTGAGGTGTCCTTCGGCGCGGCGGACGCCGAAGGGAGCATCAGTCCGCTGAGCATCGCCGTCGCGGCAAGCAGTGTCCCGCGGCGCAGCATGACAGCTGGTGGCATGAGAGGGGGCCTCCAAGAGTGAGCCGATTGTCTTCGATGCCGTGCACGGGCACTCTGGCCGGGCCCCGTCTCCGCGTCGTAACCCCCGGGCATCGGCCACCACTTCGGCAGGCATCTGTCGTGTATCAGTCGCGGTGGGCCGGCCGGTCCGGGGCCGATCACTGTGTCCGGGCCGCACGCTCCGGGCATACGACTCACCGCGGTCCGCTGCGGCGGGCAGACGCCGGCTGCCGGACTGCGGTGTGCTCCTCGTCCCCGAGGTCGATGCGGGCCGCCACCGGGATGTGGTCGCTCGGCGTCACCGGCAGGTTCCAGGACGAGGTGGCTTTCACGCCCTTGAGGAGGATCTGGTCGATCCGGACGACCGGAAAGCGCGATGGCCAGGTGAAGCCGAAGCCCTGGCCCGCCGTCGACTGGGCTGAGGTCATGCTCCTGGTGAGCGGGCGCAGCGCGCGGTCGTCGGTTGATCCGTTGAAGTCGCCCATGACGACGACGCGTTGAACCCGTTCCTCGTGCAGAGGGGCCGTGAGGCGGTCGAGGGCCTCATTGCGTGCGAGTGTGGCGAAGCCGTCGGGGCGGACGCGGACTGACGCCAGGTGAACGACGTAAACGGCCAGCGGGCCCTTGGGGGTGACCACCGTGGCGCGCATGGCCCGGGTCCACGGCATGATCGGCACCGCGCGGGCGTGGCGCAGGGGGTAGGTGCTCCAGAGGCCGACCGTGCCGTTGTAGAAGTGGTACGGGTACGAGGAGGCCAGGGCGCGCTCGTACACGGGTGCTGTGTCGGGGCTCAGTTCCTCGAGTGCCAGGATGTGTGCTTTGGACGCGATCAGGCTGCGGGCGGTGCCGCGCGGGTCGGGGTTGTTCTGGTTGACGTTATGGCTGACCACGGTGAGGTCACCGCCCGGTGACGACTTGTCGGCGAGTGAGGCGCCGAAGGTGGCCAGCCAGACGGCGATCGGCAGGACGCAGGCCACCGTCGCCACCGGCGATCTGCGTAGCAGCGCCGCTGCCAGCAGGGCGGGAAGGGCGAGGGCCGTCCAGGGAAGCAGGGTGTCGGCCAGGCTGCCCAGACGGCCGGGGGTGTTGGGGATCAAGCGATGGCCTTGGACGACCAGCGCGAGAAGGACGCAGCCGCCCGTGGTCAGCGTGCCCCGCCGACGGAACCGTCGCGGCCGCAACCGCTGCGGCCGGAGCCGTCGGAGCGGGGGCTGTGGGGAAGAGGCCCCGGCGGTCGTCCCCGGCACATTGGTCGAACCTTCGGGTACCGCCTCCTGGGTTCGCCCGCCGCTCTCTGCCTGTGTTCGCGTCATACTCATTTCAGCTCTCTGTTCGCGCCGAGGCCAGCTGGTCGCGGAGCCCGTCGATCAGTGCGCGGCTGCTGTCCAGCGCCGCCTGGAGTCCTTCGTCCGGCGTGGTGTTCGCTCGCTGGTGCAGGACCGCGCCGAGGAACCGTCGGGTACGGTCACCGACGCGGACCTCGGCGGCCCACAGGAGGTTGCCGCCCGCCGGGGTGCTGGAGCCGGTCTTGATGCCGACGACACCTGAAGTGCCCAGCAGGGGATTGGAGTTGTGGATCAGACCGATGCCGGGGACGGTGGCGGTGGGGCTGGCCACGATGTCGCGGAAGACGGGGATCTCCATCGCCTGCCGGGTCAGTTCCAGTTGGTCGGCCGTGGTACTCGTGGTTCGCCCGGTTCGAGGGGGTGATCCTTGAGGATGACGTAGGCGGTCATCACCTTGGTCAGGCTCGCGATCGGCACCGGGAGCTGTTCGCCCCGCGTTTTTGTGGCCGATATGCCCTGGAGTCCGACCGCGGTCTGGCCTTCCTCCGGCCAGGGGATCGCTCCGTCGTCCACGGCCGCTCGCCAGGCGCTGTCCAGCCTGGTGCGGGAGGCGGACGTAGGGCCGGAGGTGTCGTCAGGTGCCATAGCGACGATCACGGTGGCACCTAGGCCCACCGGTAGGAACAGGGCCAGCAGACCGATCCGGACGTGATGGCGTGGGGCAGGGTGAAGAAACATCGGGAAAGCCACCTCAGGGGGCGCCGTACGTGAGCGATACATCGCAAGGCTGCGGGGGCGGTTCGTCCGGACGACGGGCAGCGGAGCGCTACGGGCGCTCAGGAACCCGTCAGCTGTGTATCAGTGCCGGCAAGGGGGAGGAAGGAAAGGCTTCCGGGCCGGGGCGAGGCGGGATGGTCCGGGTCACCGGGCAGCTGCGGGGACGTCCGTGGGCAGGCGCAGCACAACCACCGCTCCCCCGTCCTCAGGGTGGTTGGCGAAGTCCAGGGTTGCCCCGATCACCTTCGCCTGACCACATGCGATCGTGAGGCCCAGGCCGTGCCCGCGGCCCCGCTCGGCGACGCCGGTACGAAACCGCTGAGGGCCGTGGGCCAGGAGGTCGGCGGGGAAGCCGGGCCCGTGGTCCCGTACAGTGATCGTCGCTTTGGCGACGGTGATCTCCACGGGGCCGGCGCCGTGGCGATGGGCGTTGACGACGAGGTTGGCGATGATCCGGTCCAGGCGTCGCGGGTCGGTCTCGGCCAGCGGTGTGCCGTGGGCGCTCACCCGCGCCGTCACGCCGGTCTTCACCGCCGACTCCTCGACCAGTTCGGCCAGGTCCACCGGCCGTGACTGTGGCCGCTCGGCGTCCGCGTCGAGACGGGAGATCTCCAGCAGGTCCTCGACCAGGTCGCGCAGTACCCGGGCCCGGCCTCTGACCAGATCGGTGGCCTCCCCTTCGGGAAGCAGGCCGGCCGAGGTGACCAGTCCCATCAGCGGCGTGCGCAGCTCGTGCGCGACATCGGCGGTGAAGCGCTGCTCGGTGGCGATGCGCTCGCGCAGGCTGTCGCCCATCGCGTCGACCGTTGCCGAGATGGCGTTGATCTCGTCGCGTGTGCGGCTGCCCATGTTCGTGCGGGCGTCCAGGTCGCCCGCCGCGATACGGCGGGCGGTGCGGGCCACCCGGCGCAGCCGCCTGGTCGGAAGTTCCATCGAGAGGGCTGTGGCCGGGATCACAACGGCCAGGGCGAGCAGTGAGTACTTCCACATGTGGCGGTCCAGGGCCTGCCTGGTGAGCAGGTCGGCCGTCATGTCGAACTCAGTGGCGTAGAGCCGGCCGCCCTGCTTCTTCGCCACCCAGAAGGTGGGGGCCGGCAGCTCCTTCTCGTAGACGCTGCCCCGGCCGTGCAGCTCGATCTGTCGCAGCAGGGATTCCGGAAGCCTGCTGGGGTCCGCGAGGGGCGGTTGCCGACCGGAGGCCCGGGCGTCCCGTACCTCCGCGTCGAGCTGTTGCCAGGCCTGGGACTCGCCTTCGTTCAGGGACCACTTCAGCGTGGACTCGTGCACCAGCACACCGACCGTGAGCGCCATCGCGGAACAGGCCATGGCAACCAGAAAAATGATCTTCCAGCGTATCGAGCGGGGGTTCAGCGCGTGTGCGATCGGCATCTCGGCTCTCCGGTTCAGCGCCGCAGCTTGTACCCGAAGCCGCGGACCGTCTCCACGCGGTGAGCTCCGATCTTCCTGCGCAGCCGCTGCACACACAGGTCGACGACCCTCGTGTCACCGTCCCAGCCGTAGTCCCAGACGTTGCGCAGCAGGGTCTGGCGGTCCAGCACGATGCCGGGGTGCGCCGCGAACTCCAGCAGCAGCCGCAGCTCGGTCGGGGCCAGGGCGATTTCCTCGCCGTCCAGGCGGACTTCCAGAGCCGCGGGGTCGATCACCAGGTCGCCGAAGACCAGCAGGCGGGGCGCGGCGGGGCGCTCGGCCCCGCCGGCCTGTGCGGCGGGGACCGCGGTGGCCCTGCGCAGCAGCGAGCGGATCCGGGCCACCAGGACGGCGGTGTCGACGGGCTTGACCACGTAGTCGTCGGCACCGGATTCCAGGCCCGAGACCACGTCGAGGGAATCGCCGCGCGCGGACATCATCAGGATCGGGTCCATGCTGGTCTCCCTGATCCGGCGGCACAGTCCAATCCCGTCCAGGCCCGGCAGCATCACGTCGAGCAGCAGTAGGTCATGGTGGGCCTCCCGGAAGAGCTCCAGACCAGTCAGCCCGTCGCCCGCCACGGTCACGTGGTAGCCGTAGCGTTCCAGGGCCATCGCGACGGATCTGCGGATCACCGCGTCGTCCTCGACGAGGAGGATGGTCACTGCGGTCGCGGAAGGCGCAGCGGTTTGCGGAGCCTCAGGGTTCTCGTGGGCGGAATCAGACATGTACATCCATCGTGAGAGGCGCCGGGGCCGGGGCTCCATCATGCCGTACGGGACAGCGGAACCCCGCGGGGTCCGGGAGCCCTTGAGCCCGCCACCGCAGGCCTGACCTGCGCTGATACGGGGGTGATACGGGGGTGATACACCATCGCGCGGCAGCAGGGACGCGGTTGCGCCACCGTGGCCGCACGAATGTGGGCTGCGGTGGTCTGAAGCGCTAAGCCCTCGTCGCCCCTGGGTGGTCGGCTGACGGGGCATCGGGCACCGGCAGCGCATGAGATCTGAAGTCTTCCCGCAGATACCGGTAGTTCGTTAATCCGGTGGTGGTGTGGGTTGACGGCGGGTCGGGCTGGTCGTAGGCCGGTGGTACGAGTCAACTGCCGTGCTGGGGGCTGAGGATGACTGCTCGCCGGTTGAGTATCTGACCGGGTTGCTGGCGCCGCGGGAGCGGAACAAGACGATCACCTGCCTGGCATGCACCGGCGCTGGAACGAAGGTGTCAGAAACGCCGTCCAGCTCTACCGCGAGATCCAACAACTGGGCTATCACGGTGGCGAGTTGGCCGTCCAGCGTCATCTGCGGCGCTACCGAACCGGGCGCGGACACGCACCCCCCAAGCCGCCGTCGGTCTGCGAGGTCAACTCCTGGATCACGACCCATCCCGAGACCCTCCGGGACCAGGACGCCGACAAGCTCCACCGCCTGCGCAAACGGGATCCCGAGCTCGACCGGCTCACCCTCCATGTCAGGAAGTTCGCCGCGATGATGACCGCACGCAGGGCAGCCCGGTCTCGAAGGCGACGGCCTTGGCCGTGCCCACGGCCGAGCCGCCGCCGATGCTCAGCAGGCAGTCCGCGTCGATCTCCCGGGCCAGGGCGGTGGCCGGCCTCGCGGATCCGCCGGCACGTGCCGGCGGACATCGGTGACGTGCCCGGCGATGCGGTCGGCGATCAGGCCGAGCAGGTCCTCCCGCGACTTCCGCTCGCGCGGGCTGGCCACCAGCAGGACGCGTCGAGCTTGAAGACGGTCGAGTTCGGCGGCCAGTTCGGCTTGTGCCACTCCGGTGCCGTACACGACGCGCGGTCCGAGCAGCGTGAAGGTGTAGGCGGCCCGCCGGGGCTCGAGTTGCCACTCGGCCGGATTCCCGCTGCCAGGATGGTATTCACTCGGCCAGGCGCCGAGTGCGACACTCGCGGGACCGATCGCGCCGGCGACGAGTTGCTCGTCGCTCAGCGGGGTGGTTGCCGCCAGATGACGGCTCTGCCGGATGCCCAGTTCCGGTCCGGTCGAGACGATGTAGGCGTCCTCGCAGCCTGGCAGTCCGCGCAGCACCTCGAGGTACGCCCACGCCTGCCTGCGTGCGTGGCGCGTTGCCTCCGTATAGGACCAGGCCTGGAGCGGGTCGAGATCCTCGTCCGCGAGATAGGCGATGACGTCCCCGGAGACCGGCAGAACACCGATGAAGCCGGAACTCGACGTGATCGGAAGCGTGCCGTCCACCGCCGCGGACCGGACGGCGTTACGGATCATTTCCAGTTCGGGGCGTGCGTCCCCGGAGAAGCCGGAGAACCGAATCGACATCGTCGCGGTCTGCGTCCGCCCTTCCGCGCCGACTTCGACCGTGGCGCCCGCGAGTGCCGAGAGGGTGCCGTCGCCGCTTGCGTCGACTTAGGCGTCTGCCGTCGCGGTGTGGTGGTGACCGCCGAAGTCGACGTACTCGACCGTCCGGACCTGGTCGTCGTCGCGTTGCGCACCGATGACGGCGGCGCCGAGGACAACCTCCGCACCTGCCTGTGCCACGAGGTCGTCCATGGCCCGCTTCAGGGCTTCCGGGTCGAACAGCGGAACCGTCCACTGTCCGGCGACGACGCCGTACCGGCTCACGCCCCCGAGTTCGGAAAGCCGAGCGAGGGCGCGGTCGGCGACCCCGCCGACCGCCTTCTTCGAACGGCCGTCGCAGGTGAACAGGCCGCAGTAGCCGAGCACGTTGCGCAGCGTCGCCGCGCCGCCGAGCGCGCTTGACCGCTCGATCAGCAGAGTGCGCCCACCGCCGCCGCCGCACCGGCGGTGCCACCACCGACCACGACCACGTCGCATCTTTCGACTTCCCCGAGCGCGCCCATGCGTCGCCTTTCACTCAGCCCCGGTGGAACCCGGGCGGCAGCGACACTACGACTTGGGCTTTCCTGCAGTAAGTACCTACCTTTTTGTAAGGAAGGTGCGAATCAGAACGCTACGGCACATCCGCAGGTGGCCAACAGCGATGGCGGCGTCAGGACGGGCTGCGCCGAACGTTGGTCCTGGCGTAGCACTCCCGGGCCGCGATGACATCAGCTGTGTGGCTGATCGACCAGTCCCGGAGGGCGGCGAGCGGACCGCGCAGGGTCGCCCCCAAGGCCGTCAACCGATACTCGACCCTGGGCGGGACCTCGGGATATACCTGCCTGGAGACCAGGCCGTCTTCTTCGAGATGACGCAGCGTCTGGGTAAGCATCTTGTCGCTGACGCCCTCGATCTGGTCGCGGATCGCGGCGAAGCGGTGGGGACGCCGGTCGGCGAGCTGCCCCAGCACCAGGACGGTCCATTTACCGCCGATGCGATTGAGCAGATCACGCGAGGGGCATTCCCGCGCATACGGATCCCAGGACGGTTCGGTGCTTGTCACGACGTCCAGTATAAGCGGTTAGCAGCTAACTTCCAGGTCGGTACTTCCCGCAGGTAAGTCAGGCAAGTTAGGTAGGGGCCAGTGAGTCTCATCGACCAGAGAAGGGGAAGCGCATACCGATACTGTTCACAGGGGCTGTCGGGCGCCCCGGCCGCCAGGGAACCGGGCAGTTGCTGGAACCCGGCGTGGCCGCGGATCGGATCGTGGCTAGCGGCCGCAGCGCAACGAGGTGCGTCGGACTTACCCACGAGAGCGGGGCATGCGCGCGCCGCCTCCACTTCGTCGGCCCGGGAACTGTCGCTGCCGACTCGGTCGCCGGGTCAGGCCGAGGCGCGCTCTGTGCGGACGCGATGGACGGAGCTGCCGCGTGAGGACGCCCGAGAGACCCGCGCCCAATGCCGGCACCCCTCCGGCCGACGACGCCAACCGCACTGATCCTGCCGGTCACCACGGCCGTTCTGGTCGAGGTGGTCAATCGGGTCGTCCCCGTCGTTCCGCCCCGCATTACGACGTGGTCGTGGTCGGCGGCGGCACCGCAGGGGTCGCAGCCGCCTGCGGTGCCGCCCGATCCGGGGCGCGCACCCTGCTGCTCGAACGCTCCACCGCCCTCGGCGGTGCGGCGACCATACGAAACGTCCTGGGCTACTGCGGGCTGTGGACATGTGAGCCCACCCCGCGAAAAGCCGTCGGCGGTGTTGCCGACGACCTGCTCACCGCGCTGCGCAGGCTGGGCGGGGTCAGCGAGATGGCCGTGGTCGGCCGCGATTACTGGGCAGTCGTCTTCCTCGATCCGGAAGCCGGCAAGCGCGCACTCGACCAACTCTGCGCCGACAGCGGCGTCGACGTCCGACTCTCCGCAACCCTGATCGCGGTCGACCGCGACGGCGATACCCTTCGCGGGATCACCTACGTCGACTATGCGGGCAACCACATCATCGCCACCGCCACCGCCGTCGTCGATACCAGCGGCGACGCCACCGCCACCGCGCTGGCCGGCGCGGAATTCACCATCGGCGCGGCCGGCCGCCTCCAGACGGCCACCATGGCCACCCGCTACAGCGGCATCGCCCCGGACGCGGACGTCACGCCCGACACCGTCGCGGCAGCCGTCCGCCAAGCCCAGCGCGAGGGTCTTCCCGACCTCACCTCCTCGAGCGGCTTCGTCATGCGGCTGCCCCTCTCCGCAGACGTGGTCGTCTACCTGGCCGACGAAGACCTCAACCCACTCGACCCGGTCGCCTATACCGCGGCGACCCAACACGCCCGCAGGCAAGCCTGGGCCCATCTTGAGGTGCTGCGTCGCATTCCTGGCTGTGCATCGGCATACATCGTCTCCACCGGTCCAGAACTGGGCATCCGCCAGTCACGCCACCTCACCGCGCACACTCCCCTGCGCGACAACACGCTCCACAACGGCATCACGCAGCCAGAGAGCATCGCGCTCGGCGCCTGGCCGAGCGAGTTCCACCCCGGGACAGGTGAGCCGTCCGAATGGGTAGGGATCGGCGGTGACCGCGTATTCGGCATCACCTTGGACAACCTGCGAAGCGCCGACACAGCCAACCTCTTCGCAGCCGGACGGATGCTCGGCGGCGACCGTGTCATCGGCGCGTCCGTCCGAGTCATGGGCACCGCACTGGCGACCGGCCACGCCGCCGGTATCGCCGCGGCGCTCATGAGTGACTCCGCGGACGACCTCGGTGCCCGGACTCGGCAGGAACTCGGGGCGCAGGGCGCGCTCCTGACGCTTGATAAGTGACTCACGCTGCCCGCTCCTTGGGGGCGCACGCGTCGGCACGAAGCGGGACGTCCGTGCCGATGCGAACAGGAGGCATCCGAATCGCCAGTCATGGCCGACTGAAGAGACGTGACGGGGCCACCTCGTATCGCGGTTGTGCCAGTCAATCAGGGTGGCGACTGGGAGGGAATGCGCCGTCCACAACACCGGCCCGCGAACCTCGTGGGGTTCGCGGGCCGTGGCGGAGAGGTTACTGGGCGAGCGCGGCCGCGATCGCCTCGGCAGGGGTGGTGGTCCTCCGGCCGAGGAGGCCGCGCAGGTCGCCTGTGTCGGCGAGCAGTTCTCCGCGGCCCAGGCCGAGGTCGGAGTCGGCAAAGACGTGAGCGAGGCCCTCCGGCACGCCCACTCCGACCAGTAGGGCGATGAATTCGTCTGTGGGCAGGTCGGTGTAGACGATGTTCTGGCCGGTGGCGGCAGACACGTGCGCGGCCAGCTCGGTGAGCGTGAACGCTTCGTCGCCGCCGAGCTCGTACACCGCTCCGAGGTGCCCGTCAGCGGTCAGGACGGTCGCGGCGGCCTCGGCGTAGTCAGCGATGGTCGCGGCGTTGACCCGTCCTTCGCCGGCGGCACCGGCGATGCTGCCGTGCTGTTGGTACAGCGGCAGCTGGGAGGTGTAGTTCTCCAGGTACCAGCCATTGCGCAGGATCGTGAACGGGATCGTGGCGGCCCGCAGGTACCGCTCGGTCTCCCGGTGCGCCTCGGCTAGGAGCATGCGCGCGGATTCGGCGTTGGCGGTGCTCGTGTACACCAGGTGTGACACGCCTGCCGCCTTGGCGGCATCGATGGCGCGGCGATGGTTGCCGATCCGCTCGCTGGGCGTGGTGGTGGAGACGAGCAGCAGCTTTTCCGCGCCGTCGAAGGCCGCGGCGAGGCTCTCGGTGTCCGCGAAGTCGGCGCGGCGCACGCTGACACCGCGGTCGGCCAAGTCCTTGATCTTTTCAGTGTCGCGGCCGGTGGCGATGATCTTCGACGCCGGTACGCCGCGGCGCAGCAGCGTCTCGACGGCGTGACGGCCGAGGCGGCCAGTAGCACCGGTAACGGCGATGGACATGTGGTGTCTCCTTCGGACTGGGTGTTTCCACCGCCAGTACACCGACGTAACTCTCTCTTGGGAAGTAGCCACTTTTTAGTAAGCTACTCACCCGCCCAGGTCCCGTTCGGGTCCCTGGGAGCGCAGACGCTGGTGTGGAAGCTGGCTGCCCGCATCCAGTACGCGAGTGCCGGAGCCCATGGGCGAGCCTTCCATGCCAGTGAACTGCCCGCCCTGTACGAGCAGTTCGTCGAGGAGTTGCAGGCCTTTCCCCTGGTTCCCGACGTCTACTGGCCGCATGGCGGCGAACCGGAGCTGACGGGCGAGCAGCGCGTGCGGCTGGTAACGGGCTTCTCCGGGGCCGGGAATCCACACTGGGCGGCGCACGCCGCCGCCCGGTGCCCGCTCCCGGTCACCTACTTCGATGCCGGCCAGATGCCGCCCGCGGTGGTGCCCGGTGCGCTGGCCCGGGAGGTTGCTGCCCGGCACCTGAGCGGGCCCGACGCCGTGAGCCTGCCGAGCGGGGCCGGCATCGACGTCCTTCGGGCCGTGCACGGCCGACTGGCCCACGACGGCGCAGCCATCGCGGTCGTCATCGACAACGTGCACGACCTCCCATCCGACGACGCACGGCTGCTTGTCCAGGCGCTGCCGACGGCCCGGATCACGCTGCTGGGCCACCCCCACCCGGAGCAGACCGCGCTCGCCGCGCATCTGGGTGTCTCCGCCGAGTCCTTGCCCGGCTGGGACACCGACACCGTGGCCGCCGTCTTCGCTGCCGAAGACTGCACCCTGGACTACCCCACCGCACAGCGGGTCTTGGCGCTCACAGCTGGTTTGCCGCTGTACGTCCTCAACTCCGCGGCGCTCACCCGCACTCTCTACGCAGGTGACGGTGCCGCCTTCTGCGCGGCGGTGCAGGAGCAGACCCACCTCGCCCCCACGGCCCAGGAACGCATCCTGGCAGAGACCTTCGGGCACCTTTCCGTGCTGGTACGCACGATGGCCGGCCTCATGGCCAGCGCCGAAGTTCCCCTGAGCAGCCCGGAATTGCAGCAGCTGGCGGCAGCCGCGGGACCGACACGTCCTGAGCCAGGATGCCCTCCACGAGGGCCTTCAGGTTCGCCACGGAAGCGGTCTCCGTGTCTGCGGTCACCACCCCGCTCGGCGCCTCGTCCGTGTTGTTGAAGACTCGGCGGAAGAGGGTGCCTTCGGGGACCTCCGCGAAGGTGTACGAGATGGAGCCGGGCAGGTCCACGAGCTCGATCGTGACTCGCTTGCCACGCTCGTGCTCCGCCACCCTCCAGGCGAGTTCCACCGTGCCGTCCGCGGTCCGGATGAACTCGGTGAACTCGTCGCCAGGGAGGAACGGACGGTCGATGGTCCCGGTGACGGACCTGGTCAGCACATGCCACTTGGGCCAGAATCGGACCTGGGTGACGATATCGAACACCTGCTGGACGGGGCCGTTGATGGTCGTTTCCAACGGGATGGAGGAGGTCATGTCGCTCCCCCGTCCCTGCGGACCTGTCGCTGGCGAGCTTCGACAACTGCTTCCTCGCCAAGACCCGCCGCCTCTCCCTCACCAGCGTCGACATCGGCGCCCACGAGGTGGGCCGACGCGTCACCCGAGCCCCGCTCGACTGGACTCCCGCCGAGAACGGCAGCTTGACCGACCCACGCTCTTGAAACGGCACCCAAATCCGCGATGAACGGGGCTTCTCGCCTGCGTCGCGACCCACCTGACACTCCATCACAATCGGACACGGCCCGAGCCCAAGCCGGGCTGCTCCTGGCCCGGCAGGTTCAAACAGTCGCTATACATAGGTCCGCCACCCCCTTGGCCTGCACTTATGTGCCACAGGGCCCAAAGAGCGGCGAATTCGACCCGGATTCGACCCCACGGCCTCATTTCACGGCGACGCGCACGCCTGATCAGCGATGACGCAACTTCTGCCGGTGTACCAACGAATTGCGGAAACTTAATCACCACAAGAGCCCCAATTAGGATCAATCTCGTAAGTCAACAACCCTGAAGCGGACACGCAGCCCAGCGATGCAGACACAGTGCCGCGTGTTGGCCCGAGCCCATCCCGACTCAACCCCACGAGGGACTACATACCCTGAACAGGCCTTTTACCGATCTGCTTCCGTGAGGCGGAAGAGGTATTGCGGCGCAGTGACGCCCTTCCGGAAGATGTCGTCATCACCCAACGACGGGAGCCGCAGCCATGCCGCACATGACCACGTTCGCCAGGAACCAGTGGTACGTCGCCGCCTACTCCCACGAGGTGGGGCGTGAGTTGCTCGGCCGGACGATTCTCGGCGAGCCGCTCGTCTTCTACCGGACCGAGGAGGACGGGACTCCCGTCGTCCTGCACGACCGGTGCGTGCACCGCCGGTACCCGCTGTCCGAGGCCCCGACGCGCCTCGACGGCGACCGGATCGTGTGCGGCTACCACGGCTTCACGTACGACACCACCGGCGCCTGTGTGTACGTGCCCGGGCAGAAGCGCGTACCGCGCACCGCGCGCGTCACCTCGTACCCCGTCGTCGAGCAGGACTCCCTGATCTGGGTGTGGATCGGCGACCCGGCCCTGGCCGACCCGGAGACCATCCCGCGGGCGAAGCACCTCGACTCCCCCGGCTGGACCACCGTCCGCGGCATGGAGCCGATCGACGCCGACTACGGCCTCCTTGTCGACAACCTCCTCGACCTCTCCCACGAGACCTATCTGCACGGCGGGTACATCGGCACCCCGGAGGTCGCCGAGACGCCCATCACCACCGAGGTCGACGAGGGCGCGGGCATCGTGCGCGTGAGCCGCCACATGGACGACGCCGCGTGCCCGCCGTTCTACGCGAAGTCGACCGGCATAGAGGGCCGTATCACCCGCTGGCAGGACATCGAGTACCACGCGCCGTGCCTGTACCTGCTGCACAGCAGGATCGCCCCGGTGGGCGTGCTGCCCGAGGCCGACGGCAGCGACCCGAACGGCTTCCACACCGAGATCACGTACGCCATCACGCCGTCCGCCGACGGCAAGGTGTACGACTTCTGGGCCGTCTCGCGCGACTGGGCGACGGAAGACGACGAGGTCACCGAGTTCCTGCGGGGCAACAACCACACGGTCGTGATGCAGGACGTCGACGCGCTGAACCTGCTGCAGAAGACGTTGGGCTCGGAGCGTACGGGGTACCAGGAGCTGAGCATCAACATCGACACCGGAGGCCTGGCCGCCCGCCGTATCCTCGCCCGCCTGGTCGAGCAGGGTGAGAAGCCCATGGAGAAGGTTCAGTGAGCAGTCCCACCGGCGAGATCTACCGCATCGACTGGCTGCCGGGCACCGACATCCTGCACGGCACCTGTCACTGCGGCCGCGAGCACACCGCGCAGGACCCCGTCGAGATGTGGGAGTGGATGCTCGCCCACCCACAAGGACACGAGCCGCAAGGAACCAGCTCATGACCTCGTACGAAGCCGAACTCGTCGTCGGCCGCCGGGACGTGGCGGCCGACGGCGTGCTCGCCCTCGCCCTCCGCCATCCGCTGGGCGAGGAACTCCCCGCCTGGGAGCCGGGCGCGCACATCGACGTCCTGCTCGGCCCGGACCTGGAACGGCAGTACTCGCTGTGCGGCGATCCGGCGGACCGGCACGTGTGGCGGATCGCCGTCCTCCGGGAACCCGACGGGCGCGGCGGATCCGCCTACGTCCACGGGGAGTTGAGGCAGGGGGACAAGGTCAGGGTGCGCGGTCCGCGCAACCACTTCGCCCTGGAGGCCGCCCCTCGCTACCGCTTCGTCGCGGGCGGGATCGGCATCACCCCGATCCTGCCGATGCTGGCGGCGGCCGAGGCGGCGGGCGCGGAGTGGACGCTGCTGTACGGCGGGCGCACCCGCGACTCCATGGCGTTCACCGGGGAGTTGGAGCGGTACGGGGACAAGGTGCGGATCGCGCCGCAGGACGAGACGGGACTGCTCGACCTGGACACGGCTCTCGCCGACCCGGCCGGGGACACGCTCGTCTACTGCTGTGGACCCGGCCCACTGCTCGACGCGGTCGAGGTGCGGTGCGCGGGGTGGCCGAAGGGGGCCCTGCACGTCGAGCGCTTCGAGCCCAAGGCCCAAGAGGTGGGTGAGAACACCGAGTTCGAGGTCGTACTGGAGCGGTCGGGGCGCACGGTGACCGTTCCCCCGGACGCCTCCGTGCTCGACACCGTACGGGCCGCCGGCGTCGAGGTCCTCTTCTCCTGCACCGAGGGCACCTGCGGAACGTGCGAGACCGATGTCCTCGAAGGCACCCCCGACCACCGGGACTCCATCCTCACCGATGAGGAACGGGAGGCCGGGGAGACCATGCTCATCTGTGTGTCCCGGTGTCGCGGGAAGCGCCTCGTGCTGGACCTGTGAGACCCGTGACCCGCAGGTCGGCCTCGATCCGGGCGACCGTGGCCAGCAGATGGGGCAGCAGGTCACGGCGTACGGACTCGACGGAGTTGCGGGCGGCGTGCACGGGGATGTTGACGGCCGCCACGACCTCGCCGTCCCGGTCGCGCACCGGGACGGCGACCGAGCGCAGCCCCTCCTCCAGTTCCTGGTCGACGATCGCGTACCCCTGACGGCGTACGCGGCGCAGTTCGGCGCGCAGCGCCGCTGCCGAGGCGATCGTCCGGGCGGTCAGGGGCCGCAGGTCGGCGCGGGCGAGCCGGGCGTCGATCTCCTCGTCCGGCAGATGCGCGAGGATCACCCGGCCCACGGAGGTCGCATGCGCCGGGAAGCGGGTGCCGACGGTGATCGTCGCGGTCATGATGCGGCGCGTGGGTACGCGCGCCACGTACACGATGTCGTCGCCGTCGAGAACGCACAGGGACGACGACTCCCGTATCTGCGCGACGAGTTGCTCGAGATGGGGTTCGGCGATCTCGGGCAGGGTGAAACTGGACAGGTACGAGTAGCCGAGTTCCAGGACGCGCGGGGTGAGCCGGAACATCCGCCCGTCCGTGTGTACGTATCCCAGGTCGACGAGGGTGAGCAGGAAACGGCGGGCGGCGGCGCGGGTCAGTTCGCAGGAGCGGGCCACGTCGCTCAGGGTCAGTTCGGGATGGTCGGCGTCGAAGGCGCGGATGACCGCGAGGCCACGCTCGAAGGACTGCACGAAGTGCGCTGCGCGGGCTTCAGCGGACATTGTCGCCTCCACGAGGACGCACGGGCGTGCGCTCAGTACGCACGAGGGTGCGTTCTGCGCACGCTAGGAGCACACTTCGACAACTGTCAACGACGTGCGCGTCATGGGCATTGACCATCTTCATGGCGGCGTTCTACGTTCCCGCTGAGCACTACTGTGCGCTCTGCGCACAGCCCGCCTTCAGGCACTGTCCCATTAGGGGGAGTCATGCGTCGTCTGCTCATCGGCCTGACGGTCTCAGCGGTGTTCGTCACCGCGTCGGCCTGTGGCTCGTCCAGCTCCACCGAACCGGCCGGGGACACCGCGTCCGACGGCACCACCACCGTCAAGGTCGGGATCATTCCCATCCTGGACGTCGCCCCCGTCTATCTGGGCCAGAAGAAGGGCTTCTACTCCAAGCGCGGTCTCAAGCTGGAACTGACGCCCGCACAGGGCGGGGCCGCGATCGTGCCCGGTGTCCTCAACAACCAGTTCCAGTTCGGTTTCAGCAACACGACGTCCCTGCTGGTCGCCCAGTCCAAGAAGGTGCCCGTCAAGGTCGTGGCGAACGGTGTCGCCTCCACCGCCGAGGAAGGTGCCGACTTCATGGGCACCACGGTGAAGAAGGGCAGCCCGATCAAGTCCCCCAAGCAGTTGGAGGGCAAGAAGGTCGCGGTCAACTCGCTGAACAACATCTGTGACACCTCGATCAAGGAGTCGGTCCGCAAGGACGGCGGCGACGCCTCCACGCTCAAGTTCGTCGAGATGCCCTTCGACCAGATGGCCGCCGCGCTCGAGAACGACCAGGTCGACGCCGCCTGCACACCGGAGCCCGCGCTCTCCACCGTCAAGGCCGCAGGCGGCACGTCCATCGCGTCGAGCTTCTACGACGTGGATCCGAACCTCACCGTGGCCATGTACTTCACCTCCCAGCAGTACGCCAAGCAGAACCCGGAGCTGGTGAAGAAGTTCCAGGAGGCGACCGCCGAGTCCCTCAAGTACGCCGACAGCCACCCGGACGAGGTCCGCGAGATCGTCGCCACGTACACGAAGATCCCCCCGACCCTGCTGGAGAAGCTGACCCTCCCTCACTGGCCGGCCGAGCCGAACCGCGCCTCCATCGAGCGGCTGGCCGAACTTGCCAAGGACGACGGCCAGTTGAAGGAGTCCCCCGACCTGGACGCGCTGCTGCCGTGAAGGCCGAGAACGCCCTGCTGGGCACGGCCGGATTCGCGGGATTCCTCGCCCTGTGCGAGGCGGTCCCGCGGTTCGGCATCGTCTCCGAGGACTACTTCCCGCCGCTCAGCCGCATCGCCGACGCGCTCGTCACCGAGCTCGGCGACCAGGCGTTCTGGACCGCGCTGGGGGACACGCTCACCGGCTGGGCGCTGGGTCTCGCGATCGCGGTGACCGCGGGAATTCTCGCGGGTGTGCTGATCGCGGTCACGCCGTACCTGCGCGAGGCGACCGCCTCCACGATCGAGTTCCTGCGCCCGATCCCGTCGGTCGCACTGATCCCGCTCGCGGTGCTGCTCTACGGCACGGAACTCCAGTCGGTGCTCCTGCTGGTGGTGTACGCCTCGTTCTGGCAGGTGCTGATCCAGACGCTGTACGGCGTCCAGGACGTCGACCCGGTCGCCGAGGAGACGGCCCGCAGTTACGGACTCGGCACCTGGGCGCGGGTCCGTCACGTCCTGTGGCCCTCGGCCCTGCCGTACGTCATGACGGGCGTCCGGCTGGCCGCGGCAGTGGCGCTGATCCTGGCGGTGACCGCCGAACTCGTCATCGGCGCCCCGGGGTTGGGCCGGCGCATCGCCGTCGCCCAGACCTCGCAGGCCGTGCCGGAGATGTACGCCCTGGTGGTGGTCACCGGGGTGCTCGGGCTGCTGATCAACCTGGGCGCGCGCACGGTGGAGCGCCGGGCGCTGGCCTGGCACCAGTCGGTGCGCGGGGAGGTGGCGGTGTGAAGCGCCTGGCCCTGCGGGTGTGCTTCGTCCTCGCGCTCCCCGTGCTCCTGGTGATCGCCTGGTGGTTCACCTCCGACGGCAGCACGGACGTGTACTGGCCGCCGCTGCGCACGATCCTCACCACGTTCCCCGACGTGTGGACGGGTGAGCGGTTGCGCGCCGACGTCCTGCCCAGTGTGCTGCGGCTGCTGGCCGGTTACGTCTCTGCGGCTCTCGTGGGTGTCGCCCTTGGCACGGTCATCGGCTCGTACCGCCGTGTACGGGCCGTGTGCGAACCGGTCCTGGAGTTCCTGCGCGCGGTGCCGCCGCCCGTCCTCGTGCCGGTCATCGTGCTGTTCGCGGGCATCGGCGACACGATGAAGATCGCCGTGATCGCGAGCGGCTGCGTGTGGCCGATCCTGCTCAACACGGTCGAGGGCGTTCGGGCGGTGGACTCGGTGATGTCGGAGACGGCCCGCTCGTACGGCATCACGGGCGCCGCACGGCTGCGGCACGTGGTCCTGCGGTCGGCGAGCCCGCAGATCTTCGCGGGGCTGCGGCAGGCCCTGTCGATCGGCATCATCCTGATGGTGATCAGCGAGATGTTCGCGGCCAGCAACGGTCTCGGATTCACCATCGTCCAGTTCCAGCGCAATTTCGCGATCCCCGACATGTGGACCGGCATCCTGGTCCTCGGTCTGCTCGGGTTCCTGCTGTCGGTCGTCTTCCAGCTGGTCGAGCGGCGGGTGCTCGGCTGGTACCACGGTCTGCGCGCCTCCTCCCGGCGGTCGTCGTGAAGCTCGAGAAGAAGCTTGAAAAGGGGCGGTCCATGCTCGACGTACGAGGCCTCAAGAAGGTCTACGAGGGTTCCGGCCGCCGCGTCGAGGCGGTACGCGACCTCACCTTCACCGTCGACGCGGGCGAACTCGTCTGTCTCGTCGGGCCGTCGGGCTGCGGCAAGACGACGCTGCTGAAGTGCATGGGCGGACTGCTCAACCCCACATCGGGCGAAGTCCTCCTTGACGGGCGTACGGTGAGCGGGCCGCCGCCCGGGATGGCCTTCGTCTTCCAGGAGTACGGGCGCAGTCTCTTCCCCTGGATGCGGGTGCGCGACAACGTCGAACTCCCCCTCAAGCAGAAGAAGTTGACCAGTTCCAGGCGGCGCGAGCTCGTCGCCGACGCCCTGGAGTCGGTCGGCCTCTCCGACGCCGCGGGCGCCTACCCGTGGCAGCTGTCGGGCGGCATGCAGCAACGGGTGGCGATCGCCCGCGCGCTCGCGTACGAGCCCGATGTGCTGCTGATGGACGAGCCGTTCGCGGCGGTCGACGCCCAGACGCGCGCCGATCTGGAGGACCTGGTGCGCGGGCTGTGGCGGCAGCGGGGCATCACGATCCTCTTCGTGACGCACGACATCGACGAGGCGGTCTATCTGGGCGAGCGGGTACTGATCCTCTCCGCGTCCCCGACCGTCGTCCAGGAGCAGCTCAAGGTCGACCTGCCCACCGAACGCGACCAGCTGCACACCCGGGTGGCCCCACGCTTCGCCGAGCTGAGAACGCACGTGTACGAACAGATCCAGACGGCGAAACGCGGCAGGGTGCCGGACGCTACGGCGCCCCGTAAGGGCGCGGGACAAGCGCCCCTTTAGGGGCGCGGGGCAGTATCCATATGCGGCTCCGCCGCGCGGGCGCGACCAGCGCCCCTTTAGGGGCGCGGGGAACTGCGCGACCAGCCACAACGTACCCGCAGCGTTGAAACCACCTCACCCAGCGGAGCGCTCACGCCTCGGCGGCAGGCACCACGCTGAGGTGACTCGTCGCCCGCCGCACGCGCGCAGCAGTTCGTACCGGGCCGGCCGAGCGGCGAGCGTCCCGCAGGACCAGCGTCATCCGCGTATAGCCCATGTCCTGAAGGGTCTTGGGAGTCTCGCCGACGATCCGGCAGTCCGTGCGGCCCCACCGTGGGTCCGGGTGCCACAACGGCCGTACCGCGCCGTCGTGTTCGAGGGCGTCGGGGCCCACCGAGCGGATCCAGTGCGGCAGCCCGTGCCGGTACGCGGCGTCCATGATCGGGTCCTGGGCGATGTCCCGGAGGATGGACCGCAGCACCCCGTCCTGGCCGTGCCGCTCCACCGCGGCGGCGAAGTGCGCCAGCATCGGCAGGCACCAGCTCGACTCGTGCTCGGCGAGGACCGTGCCGGCGTCCGGATGGAACAGGACGAACCGGAGGAAGTTGTCCCCCGGCATGGCCGTGGGATGCGGGCCGACGCCGCGGAAAAGTGTCTCGAACGCGTCGTTGGTGAGGACGACGTCCCAGCGGTGGTCGAAGACGACGGACGGGAAAGGGACGGCCTCCAGGAGTGCGGCGTAATCCTGCAAATACGCCTGAGCCCGGAGACTCTCGGGGACGGGTCGCGGCCGCGACCGCTGCCCTCCTGCCTGGTACTCCATCGGGAGGTCACCCCTCTTGCCTATGCGGCCTTACACGCGGCGTCGCGATCCTGCTATCCCCGGCGGAGGCGTGTCAACTATCGTGGCATTTGCCGCTCGTTGACGATCGAATCACGCCACAGTTGTGGCGAGAGCTGGATGTGAGTTCGAAGCAGGGGCTAATCTCCGGGCAGTTCACCGTGGACTTCGCAGTTCACGGACGGTCGAGAGAGCGTGGGAGATCTGTCGGTGACGGATGGCTTCGAGGTTCCGGGCGCCACGGCGACGGGTCTGCTGCCGGCCGTCGTGGCTCGCGTCACCGCCCTCGCCGACCGGCTCGGTGTGCCGCACAGCGAGGTGTTCGACGTCCGGCGGCTGTCTGTCGCGTCCGGTGTGCCGGAGGTCGTGGTCAAGTCGCTGCTGAGCGGCCGGCCCGCCGGTGAGCCGGATCTGCAGACCCGTTTTCTGCAACGCCTCGACCTGCTGCGCCGTACGCGGCTGAAGCCGAACGGCCGCCGGTACACCCAGCAGGAGATCGCCGACGGCGCGGGCATGTCGCGTCAGCAGGCGGGAGCCCTCATCAACGGGGACCGCCGCCCCACCATGGAGCACTGCGACGCCATCCAGCGCTTCTTCAGAGTGCACGCCGGGTTCCTCACGGCCGAGGACCCCGAGGCGTTGGCCGGTGCCCTCCAGCGCCGTGAGCAGGAGCTGCTCCAGCAGCTCGCCGACCGCGAGAGAGCCGCGGCCGCCACCGACCCGTTCGAGCAGCTGCTCCAGGACCACGGTGTCCGGGGAATCGCCTGGCGCGCCGCGCAGCTGCCGACGGACCAGCACCGGGACAAGGTCGCGGAATGGCTGGACATGCTCTTGGAGAGCGTCAAACGGCCCGAGTCGTGACCCGGGGGAGAACAGTGGGCATCGGAAAGGACATGCGCCGCCTGTGCGGCGAGTTGGTGGGCGAGCTCTCGCTCACGGCACCGGCGGAGCCCGCCGACCTCTATGCCGCGCTGTGCGACGCCATGAGCAGACGCCGCGGCCGCCCGGTGCAGTTCCGCACGGCCGCGTTCCCGCCGGGCACCGCCAGCGGGCTCTGGCTCGACATGGCCGACCAGGACCTGGTGGTCATCGAGGAACGGACCGCGCCCGACCACCAGTTGGTGATCCTCGGCCATGAGCTGTGGCACATGAAGGCGGGGCACTGTGCCCACCATGTCGAGGGTGCCGCCGTCGCCGCCCGCTTACTGTCGGACGACGCCGATCTCCAGGCGACCGTCATGAAGGTGGCCGCGCGGACCCGGTTCGACCTCGCGGACGAGCAGGATGCGGAGAGCTTCGGTCTGCTGCTGGCGAGCAAGTGCCGTGTGTGGCTGGCGGGTTCGGCCATGCGCGGCCCCGCGCGGCGGGACGGGGTCGCGGGCCGGATCGAGGCGTCCCTCGGCTATCGCGGACCGCGGGGCTGAAGCCCGGGACCATGGACGACTCCGGCTACTACATACCCGCCGTCGCGATGGCGGTCGCGTTCGCCTTCAAGGCGCCCGCGCTGCTGCGTTCCTGGCGCGATCCGCTGCTGCGGTCCGTGTGCACGCTGCTCGTCCTGTCGGGCCTCGCGTTCTTCTTCGCCGCACCGCCGACGATCACCGAGGTCAACCGCCTCACCGGCATCGCGAACTTCTCCGCGCCGCTCGTCTACTGCCTGCTGAGCGCCTTCAGCGCCGCCTGTCTGGTGCTGCTCATCAACTGGCGCGGTGGTCCTCCGGAGGCGACCCGGCGTGCCTCCCGCCGGTGGGTCGCCGGGTACGGCGTGGTGATCGTGGCACTGATCGTGTTCTTCGCACTGGGGGACGCGCCCGTCGAACGGCTGCGGGACCTCGACACGTACTACGCCAACACGCCGTTCGTCCGCGAGATGATCGTGCTGTATCTCGTGGCATTCACCGTCGCGGGCGTCGCGATGGACGTCATGTGCTGGCGCTGGGCGCTTCAGGTACGCGGCTGGCTGCGGGCCGGGCTGCTGATCATCGCGTTGGGCTTCTCGTTCAACATCCCCTACGCCGTGACGAAGTTCATCGCCGTGATCGCCCGGTGGAACGGCGGGAACCTGGACGATCTGAGCACCTACGCGGCGCCCGCGCTGGCCTCCGCCGGGCTGCAGATCAGCGCGGTCGGCTTCTGTCTTCCGCTGCTCTGCCAGCGCATCGGGGACAGCTGGAACACCTGGTCCACCTACCGCCGGCTCGGGCCGCTGTGGCGCGAGTTGAGGCCGCTCTCGCCGCACGAGGACCGAGCCGCACGCATCTCGTGGTGGTCGCCCGCCGAACTCCAGGTGACCCAGCGGGAGTCCGACATCCACGACGGCATGCTCAGCCTGTACCCCTATTTCGACGCCGAGGTCCGTGCGCACGCCTACGACGCGGCCGTGGCCGCCGGTTCCGATCCCGTCCAGGCGCAGGCGGAGGCCGACGCGGCGATGGTGACGGCGGCGATACGGGCCAGGGCCGCCGACCCGGAGGGCAGGGTCATCAGCTCGGCGTCCGCGACCGCGGCGCCGCCCACGTCCACCGAGGGGCCCCGCGACCTCGTGCGGATGTCCCTCGCCCTGCGTCAGTCCCCCGTCGTCGCGGCCGCCCGTTCCTTCTCGGTCAGCGGAGGCCCGCTCAACAGCGGCTTCTTCCGGCCCAGATAGACCAGGGCGAGCATGTCGGGCATGAGCAGCCGTGCCGGGGGCCTTTCCATGCTCATCACGTCCAGCAGTATCCGCAGGGCATGGGGATTGCGGGAGCCGGCGTCGACGGCTTTGTCGACGAAGGCGGCGAGGGTCTTCTCCAGCCGGGTGGGAGGCTGGTCGCTGGCTCCCGGGCGGAACACGTCCTGGCCGACGGCCAGGTTCCAGGCGTTGTCGACGGGCCGTGCCGCGGTCTTCTGGATGCGCCGTGCCGTGCCGGGTGCGGTGAGCTCCTGCTGGAGCAGGACACCGCGCAGTGCGAGGACACTCTGGGCCGCGGCGCTCAGTCCGTGCCCGTAGACGGGGTTGTAGCCGGCGATGGCGTCGCCGAGGACGGCGAAGCCCTCGGGCCAGCGGGTGGCCTTCTCGTAGTAGCGGCGCTTGTTGGCGGTGCTGCGCGTGGTGACGACGTCGGTTTCGGGTTCGGCGTGGGTGAGGAGTTCGCCGATGACGGGGTGGGACAGCTTCCGGGCGAAGGGCACGAACTCGTCGTTGCTGTTGCTGGGCTGCCCGCCGCGGGTTCCCGCCAGCGTCACCAGCCACCGGCCGCCCTCTATCGGGAGGATGACGCCGCCCCTGCCGGGGTTTCGGAAGGGCTCGGCCTGGACGTTGACGATCGGAAAGTCGACAGCACCGCTCGGTGGGCGGTAGATCCGGCTGGCGTAGCCGATCCCGGGGTCGACCGTGCGCTCGCGGACGGGCGGCAGTCCCAGGTCCTGGAGCCAGAAGGGGGTACGGCTGGCGCGCCCGCTCGCATCGATGACCAGGTCGGCGGGCAGGGTCCGCTCCGAGTCCGCCGAGCGTGTCCGCACCCCCGTCACGCGGTCCGCGTCACCTTCCAGGCCAAGGAGTTCGGTCCGCTGAAGCAGCGTGATCCGCCGGTCCTCCAGCACGTCGGCGCGGATCACGGCATCGAGGAGATCACGGCTGCCCAGGAGGATGGTGTGCCGGGCCTGGGTGAACCGCCGGAACCAGTGGCCCGACGGAGCCCTGGACACCAGGTCGGTCATGACGCGGGCTCTGCGGGCGCCACGGTCGACGAGCCGGCCGGTGATGCCGGGCAGAATCTCCTCGAGGGCCTTGACGCCGCCGGACCAGAACAGATGGGCGTGACGGGCCTGCGGCAGCCCCTTGCGTGGCTGGGGGCCGTCCGGCAGCAGGTCGCGTTCGACGATGGTGACGTCGGCGTGGTCGGCGAGTACGGCGGCGGCGAGCATGCCCGTCATACCCCCTCCGACAACCACCGCGGTAGGACGAGAGGCCGTTCTGTCAGACATGGCGGACGCTCTTTCTGTCGCTCCCGATTTCAATTGCCCCCGATTTCTGTTGCTCCCGATACGTCAGTCATGGCTGGTGGCCGCTTGCAGGGCGGCCTGTCGTCGGACCTCCGCCACGACGGGCGAGGACGACAACGCCTGTGAGAGGCCCACCATCTGATGGGGTGTCGAGATGGACTGCAACGTTCCCATGGTCGACGGCATGCCTGTGCCGTGTCGGTGGGACGCCTGTACGCGGGCCGCCGCGAGCATCGCCGCTTCGGCCTCCGCCTGCGCCCGTACGGGATCGGAGCCCGCGGCCACGGCAGCGTCGTAGGCCGTCGCCCGCACCTGGTCGTCGAGGTGGGGCGAGCAGGCGAGGACGCCGTCCCAGATGGAGATCTCCTGTCGTGCCAGACGCCGCACGGGAGGATCCCACCAGCGGATGACGCCCGTGGCCGGGGCGCGCAGCGTCCGCAGTTCCGCCGACAGGGGCTTCAGAAGCCGGTAGCGCCGCCAGGCGCGGGCGTTGTCCACCAACGGGGGTCCGACCCGGGGAAGGGCGAAGCCGCAGGCACAGGTGGTGCCGGCCAGCATGACCAGCGGAGGCGAGACGTCGGTGGACAGGACGTCCCAGTTGATCCCCTGCCAACGGGCCGCCATGGCCGCGTACTTCACGATCTGGTAGCACCCGTCGAAAACCAGGCCGACGACGATCAGCGTCAGCCCGGTGCGGATCACGCCGCGCACCTCCCGCAGCCAGCGCACGCTCATGACCATGAGGGCGACGGTGGCAGCCGTGTGCGCGACCAGGTACAGCAGGATCATTTCGCGCATGTAGGGCGTGTTGGCGTAGTACGTGTCCAGGTCCCGGGTTCGTTCCACGGGGACGTCGGCCAGGGCGAACAGGACCCAGATGCCGGCGATGACCAGCCCGTAGAAGCCCATCACGAGCAGGGAGGCACGCCGTTGCCGCTCGGGCGGTCCGCCCTCCCAGTTGATCATCAGGACCAGGTAGCCCGCGCTCAGTGCCGTCAAGCCCGCGTACACCAGGGGGGCGCTGAAGTTGGCGACGCCGGTGACGTCGTTGACGAACCGGATGGTGGGCGGGGCGGACAGGAGGCACACGAGCGAGCCGATCAGCAGGATCACGCCGGTCGACGCGACGAGAGGGTCACGCCACAGCGTCCTTCCGGCCGAGAGCTTCAGCACGGCGGCGAGCAGGAGGAGGAAGCCGGGGACGTAGAAGACTGTTCCGCTGCTCACCGTCGCATCGGCCCGTCGTGGTGAGGGGACTGGTGAGGGGACAGAGGGGCCTGGTGAGGGGATGAGGGGCTCATATGGGGGTTCTTTCCTCGTCTGCCGCTGCGGTGGCCGCAGCGGCGGCCCGGGCTGCCGCGACGATCGGGGATGTGCGCAGGGCACGCGCGACACCGATGAGCGACGCTCGCGTCACAGGGATCACGGAGTTTCCTGCGTTCTCGGTGCTTTCCAGGAGGGCCGCCGGTGCGGCCGGCCCGCCACGCCGGCAGGCGTGCACAGCTGCGGCGATCATCGCCGCGTGGCCGACGCAGGCGGCACTCTCGGCGCCGTGGCCCCCGGCTCGGGCCGCTGTCTGCGCGCGTGAGCGGATCTGGTCGTCGAGGTAGGGGCGGATCAGCCGCAGCCCGTCCTCGATTCCGGCCTCGCGTCGGGTGAGGCGGACGAACGACGACGAGTACCAGGGGATCGACGCGGCGAGCGGACTGCCGGGGTGGATGCTGTCGAGTTCTCGCCACAGAGGGCCGAGCCGCCTCCACATCGTCACGGCACGCCAGACGGCGGCCAGCCAAGGGCCGAGTAACGGCACCGCGAAGCCTGCGGTGGCGGCGGCCGCCGCCAGGCCGACGAGGCGGGGCGCCAGAATCGTGCTCAGCACGTCCCAGTCCCGGCCCGTCCACCGCGCGATCACCGCGGTGAGCTTGAGGCCACTGAAGGACAGGTTGAGCAGCCAGCCGAGGACCAGCAGCCGCAGTCCGGCCCGAAGCCATCCGTGGACCTCCCGCGCCCAGCGCCGGCACAGGACGGTGGTGGCGACGGCGGCCGTCATGTGGCCGAGCAGGTACAGCAGGATCATCTGCCCGATCCACGGGGTCGTGGCGTAGTAGGTGTCGAAATCGGTGGGCCGCTCGGTGGGCGCGTCACCTATGGCGAACAGGGTGATCAGCAGGGCGATCACGACGGCGTAGCCGGCCTTCCAGCGCCGCGTGAGGGAGCGTACGTATGCGTCGGACCCGCCACGCCAGTGGATGATCAGCAGCAGGCAACTGGCGCTGTAGGAACTCACCATGGCGTACACCAGCGGGCCGGAGAAGTTCGCGATGCCGGTTGCTTCGTTGATCGCGGTGACAGTGCGCGGAGCGGCGAAGAACAAGCCGGCGCCTCCGAACAGGATCACCCAGCAGACCGATCGCACCAGTGGGTCGCGCCACGATTTCAGCAGGCCGGGCAGCTTCAGTCCCAGAGCGGCCCAGAGTACGAACGCGGGTATGTAGTAGTAGGCGGAGGCGTCCATGCTCACGCCTGTGGTCGGCGGCTGCCCAGTGATGCGCCGATCCGTCCCGCGATCTGGGTGCGGTCCGTGTTGTCCGGCTTCCCCTCCAGCCAGACCCGGAAGTGGGTCACCGCCTTCAACGCGAAGGTCTCGGCGTCCTGCTCGACCTGTTCGTCGAACACGGACCGGGCAGCCACCCGCACGACAGTCGACTGGAGATGTCGCAGATCGGCCCGCTTGTCCAGCATCCGGGCCGCTACCGCGGCACCGGCCACATGGTGACCGCAGTCGCCCTTGATCATGTGCCAGATCTCGTGGAAGAGGATCGCGAGCTGGTGAAGCGGCGTCGCACGCTTGTCGACGAGGATGAGATCCTCTTCCGGCAGGTCGAGCCACAGACCGGTCGCGGTCCGGTGCGGGAACTCCTCCTTGAGGAGCACGACGTTACGGCCCCGGATCTCACTGACGACTTCGATCAGCGCGGCGAACAGCTCATCAGGGTCCGTGGGAATGCTCAGCTCCCGCCCGCCGGCCCGCAGTTCGCCGACAAGACGGTCGATGAATTGACGCATCTCCTTCTCGGCCTGGAATTCTCCGACCAGCCGCGTGACAAGGCGACGCATCTCCCTGACTACTCCTCACATGCCGGACTCCGCCCGGCAAATATTCCAGACCTCCGAGCCCACTGCCAGGGCTAGGCGGATTTGACGAAGTCCGGTGCTGTACCGCGCCCCATTAAGGAGGCCGCAGGCCTTCCTTAGGGGCGCGGGGCTGTATCAAATTTGCGGCTCCGCCGCGTGGGCGCGACAAGCCACAACGAACCCGCAGCTTTCGTACCGCACCTCCCGCGGAGCGCTCAGCTCCTGTCGCGGTCTCGGCGCCGCAGGATGGTGTCGATCCAGTCGGCGACCAGTTCCTGTTCCGCGTCGCTCAGCTCCGCGGCACGATGCGCGATCCGGCGCAGCCCGTGCGCGTTGCGCAGCCTGGCGAGCGGGTCCTGCCCCGCGGCCTCGCGCAGTTCGGCCAGGACGGGCTGGAGGGCGTCGTCGAGGGCGGACGCCGGCTCGGCGGACAACCAGCCGTTGGGCGCGCCGAAGAAGAACTCCTCGATCCCGGCCTGGGTGGCCGCCAGCGGACCACCGGAACGCACCGCGCGCGGCTCCGCCCCTTCCGCCCCCTGCTCGACGTGTGTTTTCTTCCGGCCGTTGACGAGGTTCGACAGGGAGGCCCGGGACGCCCCGAAGGATGCGGCGATCTCCCCGTACGAGTGCCGGTGCCCGTCGTCGCGAAGCCGCGTCTCCCGCAGATGCTCGAAGCGGCGGATGATCCGGTCGGTGACATCCTCCGCAGGAGGTTCCCTGCCGTCCAGGAGCGTCTCGATGACGTCCTTGGGGACGCCGCTCTCGGCCCAGAGCCGTTCCAGGTCGAGTACGTCCTCACGGCTTTGTCCCTCCCCGAGGAGGGCGTCGATGTGGCTCAGGGTCTCGGCGAGCGCACTGAGCGGATCTCTCACCGGCACGTCTCCTGAAGTCGAGTGGTGGGCCACGAAGACGATACCGCAATAGCCACAGATGACTACTCCAGTTGACATCCGTCTCGGTGGGTTGCAGGATCATGACACGACGTGAAGACCGGTCTTCGCGCCGCGGTCACGGCTGCATCAGCGTGTCGCGGGCGTGAGGCTCGTGTGTGCCCCCACGGGGGAGGGTGCACCGAGCAACGCGGTCTGCGGCCGTGCACCGTTCAGGTGTGCGCGGCCGCGGACCGCATCCACCCGAACGGGATTGTCAGTGGTGGACGGCAAGCTGGACTCAGCGCCACCGCTGTGCGACGGCGCGTGCACACAGGAGCCGAGCCGAACCGGGAGAGTCGTCCCATGCCGACCGCCGTACTGACCGACCACGAACGCACCGCCGTGCAGGCCTATCTGCGCCTGTTGCACACGGTACGAGCCGCGCTGGACGACCCGCCCGGCACGGGCCCCCGGCCCGTCGTCGTACCGCCCGCCGCCCTCGCGGAGGCCGAGCGGGCGCTGGCCGCGGCGGGACTTGCGGGCAACGAGGAGGCGTTCTTCCGGCTGCTGCACGCCTGGTGCCCGGAGCCGTGAGCCTCGCCCAGCCGCTGCCCGGGCGCCTGGTCAGCCCCGGCCGTACGACAACCGGAGGCCGGATCACCCACGGTCGTAGGCCACCGTCACCGCGGTCGCCACAAGACCCCGGTCCACCGTCCAGCGGCCGTCGAAGTGATCGAGGCGGCGACCGTCCACCACCGGGCCTGCCACGAGGAGTTGGGCACGGAAGAAGCCCGAGGTGGCGTGCCCGGGGGCCATGCCGACCTCTATGTCCGCCTCCGTGAAGTCCAGCCACTTCCCGGTGAGGGGGAACCACGCCTTGTAGACCGACTCCTTGGCGCTGAACAGGAGCCGGTCCCAGTGGACTGTCGGATGCTCGGCGGAGAGCTCGCGCAGCCGGCCGTCCTCGGCGGGCAGGGCCACGGAGGACAACACGCCCTCCGGGAGCGGCAGATGGGGCTCCGCGTCGATGCCGAGCGAGGCCAGGTCGCTGACGCGGGCCAGCGCCGCGGCGCCGTAGCCCTCGCAGTGCGTCATGCTGCCGATCAGGCCGGCCGGCCACTGCGGGGCGCCGCGGTGGCCGGTCAGCACGGCCTGCGGAGCGACGCCGAGCTTTTCCATCGCACGCCGGGCACAGGTGCGTACGACGGTGAACTCGCGGCGCCGCTTCTCCACGGCCCGTGCGATCAGCGCCTGTTCGTCGGGATACAGCGTCGCGCCCTCGAGCTGCTCGTCACCGTGTGCCTCCACGGCCACGACCGGGTCCGGGAGCAACTCCTCGATCACTGGATCCGACCTCCATCGGCAGAATGCGGCGCAGCGTATCCGGTGGTCCCGGGCGCTTGCGCCACTCGCGGGGGTAACCCACCGACACCTCCTCGAAGCGGACGCCGTCGAGCCAGGTGGTGCGGGGAATGTGCAGGTGCCCGTACACCATGGCGGTGACGCGGAACCTGCGGTGCCAGTCCGCGGTGCGCAGGGTGCCGCACCACATCGCGAACTCCGGGTACCAGAGGACTTCCGTCGGGTGCCGGTCCAGCGGGTAGTGGTTGACGAGGACCGTGGGCAGTTCGCCGGGGATGTCCGCGAGCCTGCGCTCGGTCTCGGCGACGCGGGCCCGGCACCAGTCTTCGCGGCTCGGGTACGGGTCGGGGTGCAGCAGATGCTCGTCGGTGCAGACGACGCCGGTCCCGTGGGCGTAGGTGAGGCCCTCGTCCTTGGTGGTGCAGCCCTCGGGCAGATACGAGTAGTCGTAGAGGAGGAAGAGCGGTGCGACGGCGACGGGTCCGCCCGCGCCCTCCCACACCGGGTACGGGTCCTCGGGGGTCGTCACGCCGATCTCACGGCAGAGGGCGACGAGGTGTTCGTAGCGGGCCACGCCGCGCAGGGTGACGGTGTCGCTGGGGTGGGTCCACAGTTCGTGGTTGCCGGGTGCCCAGATCACCTTGCGGAAGCGGCCGCTGAGCGTTTCGAGGGCCCAGCGGATGTCGGCCACGGTCTCCGCGACATCGCCGGCCACCAGGAGCCAGTCGTCGTCGGACTCGGGGCGCATCTTCTCGACGAGGGCGCGGTTCTCGGCGTATCCGATGTGCAGATCGCTGATGGCCAGCAGCCGCCCCGCACGGCTCGCCGTCGACGTCACCCTCGCCCCTTCCGCGAACCGGGACGTCCCTGACGCGCCCCGGATGGGAACACAAGAACACATCCGCCCGACACCGTACAAGCGGCTTCAGCAGCCGTACGAAAAGGAGAATCCGTAACACGGACGTAGCAGCACAGTCGCCACGGAAGCCCTATGATCGGCCCAACACAACCGCCCGCTCACCGTTTCCGAACGGCGGTTTTGTGTACCTCCAAACTCCTTGGCCGGGCTCGGCCTGCTTCGCCGTGCCCGCGAACCATGAAAGGACGGCCTGAATGGTCTCTCGCGTACGCGTCTGGCTCAACCGCACGTACGCGGAGAACGTGTTCTTCATGGATCAGCTGCGGGAGAATCCCAGCGGCCGTCCCGTCGAGATCCATGCGACGCACGGAGACCCCGACTCTCCCATCCTGGCCGCCGCCGACACCGCGGAGCTGGAGCCGAGGGGGCTGTCCCCGGCCGCGTACGTCGAGTACGCGCTCGATCAGTGCGCCCGGCACTCGATCGACGTTTTCGTGCCGGTGCTGCACCAGGCGGCGGTCGCCGCGCACCGCGAGGAGTTCGCCGCGGCCGGTACGGCCCTGCTCGCGCCGCCCGCCGAGGCCGTGACGACCTTCCAGGACAAGGTCATCGCGTACGAGTCGGTCCAGGCGCTCGGAGTCCCGGTGCCGCCGTGGTGGCGGGTGCGGACCGAGGACGAACTGCTCGCGGCGGTCGACGCGTTGGAGGCGGACGGCCACAAGGCGTGCTTCAAGCCGGCGTCGGGTGCGGGCGGAGTCGGCTTCCGGATCATCACGCGCGCCCCCTTCTCGCTCATGCACCTCAACGGATTCCCCAGCCCGTATGTGCCGCTGAACCTCGTCGTCGACGCGCTGCGGCACGCCGAGGGACCCGTCGACTGGCTGGTGATGCCGCGCCTCGAAGAGCCCGAGGTGTCCGTCGACTGTCTCACCGGTCCGGACGGCCGGGTGCGGATGGCGGTGGGCCGGACCAAGAACGGGCGCCGGCGCGGTTTCACCCTGCACGCGTCGTGGATCGAGCCGTCGCGGCTCATCGCCCAGGCCTTCGGTCTGCACTACCTCACCAACATCCAGTTCCGCATGTACGAGGACGAGCCGGTGCTCATGGACGTCAATACGCGCCCGGCCGGCGGACTGCACCAGCTCTCCCTGTGCGGCCTCAACGCCCCTTGGGCGGCGGTGCGGTTGGCGCTGGGCGAGGACCCGGGCGAGCTGGTTCCGGCGTTCCTGGGTCCGGACTACGCGGTGGTCGCGGGTCCGCGGGCGCTGCGTGCGGTGTCGCTGCCTCAGCCGCGCCTGGACGGCCTTCCGCCCACCCTGCCGGCCGTCCCCGCCCCCGACGGGGGTCCCACCGCTCGGGCCAAGCCGAGGGTGGGAGAGGAGACGGCCGCCAGCCCTGCCTGATCCCTTTCGCCAGGACGGCCGTCGCGTCCGGTCAGCCGGCCGGATATCCCCAGGCCTGCGCCAACTCGACCAGTCGGGGCGGCAGTTCGGCCTGTGGGTCGGCCGGGCGGGCCGACTGGATGCGGCCCGACTTGATGGTCTCGCTCCAGTCGCCGAGCTGGGGGCGGAAGGTGCCGTGGTCCTTCTTGCCGTAGTCGAGCATCGCCGGCTCCCAGGGAACCTTGAGGTAGTCGCACAGGCCCCGGGTGGTCGCCTCGGGATCGGCGGTGAGGTCCTCGTACGTGATCACGTGGGCGTCGGTGAGGCTCTGGCGGGCCTCGTCCAGCTTCTCGCTGTAGTCGAGGACCTCGGCACGGATCTGTTCGTGGTCGGGCTCGGCGCGGCGGTTGGTGAGGGAGGTGACGACCGCGCCCGGGTGGCGGAGCAGGATGACGTAGCGCGCGTTGGGCCAACATCGTTGCAGCCGGGGCCAGATGAGGGTGTTCGGCGGGGTCTTGTCGACGATGATCTCCTTGCCGCTGCGGGAGAGCTCCAGATGGAGCACGCGGTCCCACAGGACGTGTTCCAGCTCCTCCTTGTCCAGTTCCAGCGCCTTCATGGCGTCCGAGGTGAAGTCACGGGCCAGATGGACGTGGAGGGTGCGCAGATGCATCTCGTGCGGGGCGCGGATCCGGGAGTGGCTGTTGAGCAGGACCCGCAGCAGGGTCGAGCCGGAGCGCACCGAGGAGAGGACGAAGACCGGCGAGTCGACCAGGCGCGGGGCGCGCGGGGCGACGTACACGTCCTTCGAGGCCCGTTGCGCCGGCATGGCGTCGAGGCTCCGGCGGGGCGGGCTCACCGCCTGGGCCATCAGTCTGCCGCGGCGCTTCAGCCCTTTGCGGATCGCGGCGATACGTGGGTCCCGCACGGTGACACCCCTCTTTTTCTCTTACCTTCGCCTTGCCGCGCCATCCCAGGGGTACCGGGCGAACTTCAGGTGTCGTGAAGGCAACGGGCCGTAGTCACGGCGGGCCGAAAACCCGCCGTGACCAGGCCTCTTACCGCTTCCTTAATTCTTCGTGCAAACGGGATCAGGCGTTCCGCCGCGTCAACCGCAGCGTCTGCACCTCGAAGGGGCGCAGCGACACCGTCACCGCGTCGCCGTCCACGCCGGCCTCCGTGAGGGGTCGCTCCAGGAGGTCGGTGACCTGGGCCCCGGCCAGCGGGAAGCCGGTGCGCAGGGTGCCCTCGGCGCGGCCGCCACGGCACTCGTAGAGGCGTACGACGACGTCGCCGGACTCGTCGTCGGCGAGCTTGACCGCCTCGACGGTCACACCCGCGCCCTCGACGCTCACCACCGGCTCGGCCGCGCCGGCCGAATCCGCCACCCGCAGCGGCAGGTTGAGCGCGTAGCCCTCCGCAACCGTGTCCTCGATCGTCGCGCCCGGCAGCAGCGCGTAGGTGAAGCGGTGCTTGCCCTGGTCGGCCTCCGGGTCGGGGATGCGCGGGGCGCGGACCAGGCTGAGGCGGACCGTGGTGGTGGTACCGCCGTCCTCGCGGACCGTGCGGGAGACGTCGTGGCCGTACGTGGAGTCGTTGATCACCGCGACTCCGTAGCCGGGCTCGCCGATGTGCACCCAGCGGTGGTTGCAGACCTCGAAGCGGGCCGACTCCCAGCTGGTGTTGGTGTGGGTGGGGCGCTGGATGTGGCCGAACTGGATCTCGGCGGAGGAGTGCGCGGCCCTGATGTCCACCGGGAACGCCGCCTTGAGGATCTTCTCCGTCTCGTGCCAGTCGATCTCCGTCTCGATGTCGATACGGGGGCTGCCCGCGCGGACGGTGATGGTCTGCGTGATGCGCGACCCCTTGCCGAAGGCGCGCTCGACGCGGATCGCGCCGAGGAGCGGGTCCTCCTCGACGACCGTGACGGCTTCGGCGTCGAGCAGGTCCGTGTAGCGGTTCTTGTAGTGCTTGTCGATGTCCCAGGCGTCCCAGTAGTTCGGGAGGTCGGTGTGCAGCCGGAGCAGGTTGCCCTGGTCGGCGAGGACTTCGCGGTCGGCTCGCAGATCCCGTACGGAGGACAGGGTGCCGTCCTCGGCGACCTCGACGCGTACGAGGCCGTTGTCGAGGACGCGACCGGTGACCGTCACCGGCTGTGGGGGTTCGCCCGCTGCGAGCGGTGCGCTGCCGTTCGCGGGGACCTCGGTGTACATCGGGACGCCGACCGAGGTGCGCACGACCTCGGCGCGGTCGCACGGGCTGGTGTTGAACACCCGCGGCTCCCCCGAGCCGAGTGCCGCCACGGCCTCGGCCGTGAGGGCCTGGACCTCCTGAGCGACCCGCGCGTACTCCGCCTCCGCCTCCCGGTGCACCCAGGCGATCGACGAGCCCGGCAGGATGTCGTGGAACTGGTGCAGCAGGACGGTCTTCCAGAGCCGGTCGAGCTTCTCGTACGGGTAGGAGTAGCCCGGCGCGTGCAACGCCGCCGTGGTCGCCCACAACTCGGCCTCGCGCAGCAGGTGTTCGCTGCGCCGGTTGCCCTGCTTGGTGCGGGCCTGGGAGGTGTAGGTGGCGCGGTGCAGCTCCAGGTAGAGCTCGCCGACCCAGACGGGGGCGTCGGGGTACTCCTCGCGGGCGTCCGCGAAGAACTTGTCGGGGTGCTCGACGACGACCTTCGCGGAGCCCTCCAGGTCTGCGAGCCGCCGGGCCCGCTCCATGATCTCGCGGGTGGGGCCGCCGCCGCCGTCGCCCCAGCCGAACGGCGCCAGGGAACGCGTACCGCCGCCCTTCTCCTGGTAGTTGCGTACGGCGCGGTCCATCTCCTCGCCGCTGAACCGGGCGTTGTAGGTGTCGACCGGCGGGAAGTGGGTGAAGATGCGGGTGCCGTCGATGCCCTCCCACCAGAAGGTGTGGTGGGGGAACTTGTTCGTCTGGTTCCAGGAGATCTTCTGGGTCAGGAACCAGTCGTTGCCCGCGAGCTTGGCGAGCTGCGGATAGGCGGCGGTGTAGCCGAAGGAGTCCGGCAGCCACACGCCCTTGGTCTCCACGCCGAAGTGCTCCATGAAGAACTTCTTGCCGTGCACGAGCTGGCGGGCGATCGCCTCACCGCCGGGCAGGTTTCCGTCGGCCTCGACCCACATGCCGCCGACCGGGGCCCACTGGCCCTTCTCGACGGACTTCTTGATCCGCTCCCACACCTGCGGGTAGTTGTCGCGCACCCACTCGTACTGCTGGGCCTGCGAGCAGGCGAAGATGAAGTCCTCGTACTCGTCGGCCAGTGCCGTGACGTTCGAGAAGGTGCGGGACGTCTTGCGCTTGGTCTCGCGGATGGGCCACAGCCAGGCGGAGTCGATGTGCGCGTGGCCGACGCCGGAGACGGTGTGGGCGCTGGCGTGCGCGGGCTTGGCCAGGGCGGGCGCGAGCACCGCGCGGACGGCGGCGGCGCTGCCGGAGACGTCGTCCAGGTCCACGGTGTCCATGGCCCGGTCCAGGGTGTGCAGGATCTCGTGGCGGCGCGGGTCGTGCTCTTCGAGATGGACCATCAGTTCGCGCAGCACCTGGAGGTCCAGGTCGAGGTGGAACACGTCCTCGTCGAGGACGGCGAGGTCTGCGCGCTGGAAGGTGTAGATCGGCTTGTCGCCTGCGGTCAGCACATCGCCCATGGCGGTCGGGCGCGAGAAGTTGTCGGCGAGGATGTCCGGGTTGGAGGCGGCCTCGACGAGGTAGTGGATCTCCTCGCCGCCCGTTGCCGGGTTGGCGATGGGCACGTACTGGTTGAGCGGGTTGACGGCCTTGAGCGGAGTGCCGTCGGCGAGGTGGACGAGCGCCTCGGCCTGGTTGCCGGGCCAGTCGCCGATGAACCCGAGGTCGACGACGGCCTCGACGCGCCTGCCGGCCCACTCGGCGGGCACCTGCCCGCGCATCCGGAACCAGGTCGTCCCCCACGGCGGGCCCCAGGGGGTGTCCATCGCGAAGGGCTCGTACGAGGCCGCCGCGGCCTCCTCGAAGGGGACGGGCTCCCCCGGCGCCTGCCAGGCCTCGACCTCGAAGGGCACGGAGGCGGCGTAGATCGCGGTCTTGATGCGCTGGTCGTGGACGCGCTGGACGCGCTCCTCGATCCGGCGGCGTTCGTCATGCATGTGCGGGTCTCCTCGGGGGGCTCTGCTTCAGGCCTCAGGGCTCTACCCAAGCCTCGGGTTCTCTACTTCAGGTACGCGAGGCCGGGGTGCTCGGTGGTGTAGCCCTCGACGAGGCGACGGGCGACGTTCACGGAGTCGACCAGCGGGTGCAGCGCGAAGGCCTTCACCGCGGTCGTACGGGAGCCGGACCCGGCCGCGGCGAGCACCTCGCGCTCGACCGCCTTCACCGCGCACACCAGGCCGGTCGCGTGGTCCGGCAGCGGATCGACGGCGACGGGATGCGCACCGTTGGCGTCGACGAGGCAGGGCACCTCGATCACGGCGTCCGTGTCGAGCACCGACAGGGTGCTCTGGTTGCGGACGTTGAGGATCAGCGTGGTGCGCTCGTCGCGGGCGATGGCCCGCATCAGGGCGAGGGCCACCTTCTCGTAGCCGCCGGAGAGGTCGTCGGCGTCGCGTTCGCCGGCGCCCGCCGCATCCCGGTTCTCGGACATGTACGTGGCCTCGCGCTCGGCCCGGGTGCTGTCCCAGGTCGCCAGCGCGGCCGCGTCGGGGCGCTTCATGGTCTCGTAGAAACGGGCCTGCTGGTCGCGCAGGAAGGCGCCGCGGGTCTTCTCGGCCTCCTGGTAGGCGCGGACGGCTTCCCGGTTGAAGTAGTAGTAGTGCAGGTATTCGTTCGGGATCGCGCCGAGGGACTGGAGCCATTCGGTGCCGAAGAGCTTGCCCTCCTCGAAGGAGCCGATGAGGTCCGGGTCGGCGAGCAGGCGCGGCAGTTCGTCGCGCCCGGCGACGCGCAGGCCGCGGACCCAGCCGAGGTGGTTGAGGCCGACGTAGTCGATCCAGGCCTCGCGCGGGTTCGCGCCGAGGACGCGGGCGATACGGCGGCCCAGGCCCACCGGCGAGTCACAGATGCCGATGACGCGGTTGCCGAGGTGCCGTGACATGGCCTCGGTGACCAGCCCTGCCGGGTTGGTGAAGTTGATCACCCAGGCGTCGGGGGCGAGCCGGGCCACCCGCCGGGCGATGTCGACGGCGACGGGCACCGTGCGCAGTCCGTACGCGATGCCGCCCGCGCCGACCGTCTCCTGGCCGAGGACGCCCTGGTCGAGGGCGACCCGCTCGTCGGCCGCGCGTCCTTCGAGGCCGCCGACGCGGATCGCGGAGAAGATGAAGTCGGCGCCGCGCAGCGCTTCGTCGAGGTCGGTGGTGGCGGTCACGGCGGGCGCGTCCGGGACACCGGCCGCCTGCTCGGCGAGGACCCGGGCGACGGCCGACAGCCGCCCCGCGTCCAGGTCGTGCAGCACGACGTCGGTGACGCGGCCCTCGGCGCGGTCTCCGAGGAGCGCCCCGTACACGAGTGGCACGCGGAATCCGCCGCCACCCAGAATCGTCAGCTTCACGCAACAACCCTTTCCACGTTCATGTCCGCACCACACAGCTCATGTCTGGACCACGCGTACGCCCGCCTCCTCCAGCGCCGACCTGGTTCCGGCGTCCGCAGGCCCGTTGGTCACCACCACGTCCAGGTCCTGGGGCCCGCAGACCTTCGCCATCCCCGTACCCGGGAACTTGGCCCGGTCCGCCAGCAGCACGACCCGGTCGGCCGCCGCGATCATGGCGCGCTTCACCGGTACCTCGACGACCGTCGTGTCCATCACCTGCCCACCAGGACGCACTCCACTGGTGCCCAGGAAGAGCCAGTCCGCGTGCAGCTGGCGCAGGTTGTCCTCGGTGAGGAAGCCGACCAGGGAGCGGTACTCGCGGCGGACCATGCCGCCGAGCAGCACCAGCTCGATGCCCTCGTCGTCCACCAGTTCCTCGTACACCACCAGGTTGCTGGTGATCACGGTGATCCGGCGGCCGTGCAGCTGCCGGGCCAGGCGGTACGCGGTGGTGCCGATGTCGAGCAGCACGGACTGGCCGTCCTCGATCATCGCCGCGGCCCGCTCGGCGATGGCGTCCTTCTCGGCCACGCGCACCTCCGCGACCTCGTCGAACGGCTGGTCCCCCTCCTCGGCGACCGCACCGCCGTGGACCCGCGTGAGCAGGCCGTCCTCCTCGAGTTTGAGCAGGTCACGGCGGATTGTGGCCGGGCTCACGCCCAGTTCCTCCGAGAGGTCGGTCACGGCCGCGGGCCCTCCGGAGCGCAGGGACCGCAGGATGAGTTGGTGTCGTCGTTCTGCCAGCACGTCGTGAACAGTACTCGTCATTCGCGATCAATTCCATGCTCAGTTCTGCTCAACTCTTGCCAAATTGGCTGGATGCGCGCACGATCCTGTGCACCGAAAATGAAGACTTTTGACGAGAGGAAGCACGCGTGGGTGACGAACGGCCCGATGTCCTGCTGACCGGGCTGCTCTTCTACGACCTCGTCCTGACCGGTCTGGGCAAGCCACCGACTCCCGGCGAGGAGATCTGGACCCAAGGGATGGGCGCCGGCCCGGGCGGGATCGCGAACCTGGCCGTTGCGGCGGCCCGGTATGGCCTGAAAACCTCCCTGGCCACGGTCTTCGGGGACGACTACTACGGCGCCTACTGCCGTGACGTCCTCGCGGACCGGGAGCACGTCGACCTCTCGCTCTCCCGCACGGCGGACGGCTGGCACACCCCGGTCACCGTCGCCCTCGCGTACGGCCACGACCGTGCCCTGGTCACCCACGGCCAGGAACCCCCGTACTCGCAGGACGCGCTGATGGGCGACCCGCCCGAGGCGCGCACGGCCCTCGTGCACATCGAGGCCGAGCCCCGTGCCTGGCTCGCCAAGGCGGCGGCGAACGGCACGCAGATCTACGCGGACGTCGGCTGGGACCCCACCCAGCAGTGGTCCTCCGACCTCCTCGACCAGCTCTCCCTGTGCCACGCCTTCCTGCCCAACGACACCGAGGCGACCGCCTACACGCGCACCGACACCGCCGCCGCCGCGCTCGGCAAGCTCTCCGAGCTGGTGCCGGTGGCCGTGGTCACGCGTGGCCGAGACGGTGCGGTCGCCGTCGACCAGACCACGGGCGAGTACGCCGATGTACCCGCCCTCGACCTCGACGTCCTGGACGCCACGGGTGCGGGAGACGTCTTCGGCGCGAGTTTCGTCGCGGCCTCACTCGGCGGCTGGCCCCTCGAGGAGCGGCTGCGCTTCGCGGTGCTGGCCGCCGGACTCTCCGTACGCCATCACGGCGGGGCCCTGGCCGCGCCCGGCTGGTACGGCGTCCACCAGTGGTGGCAGTCGGTCCAGGACCCGGAACTGCGGCGGGCGTACGGCTTCCTGGCCGACCGCATCCCCGCGGACCCCGGCCCGCCGGTCCGGCACGCCCCGGTGACCCCACCGG
>NZ_JAAKZY010000360.1 GCF_011045015.1 Streptomyces scabichelini
GCGCCAGCAGCGACATGCTCCCGCTCGTCGTGACCGGCTCCCTGATCTCGATCATCCCCCTCGTCATCGCCTTCCTCATGCTCCAGCGCTACTGGCAGAGCGGTCTGGCCACCGGAAGCGTCAAGCAGTAACTCCCCCTACTTCTCCGGAGGTTCCCTTCATGGCGGATCTGCCCGCCCGCGTCCTGTTCGGCGCCGCGTACTACCACGAGTACACCCCTGCGTACGACCCCGAACTGCGGCCCGACGAACGGCTGAAGACCGACCTCGACCTGATGGCCGAGGCGCACTTCACCGTGATCCGGGTCGGCGAGTCCGTCTGGTCGACCTGGGAGCCGGAGAACGGAACGTTCGACCTCGACTGGCTCCAGCCGGTGCTCGACGGCGCCCACGAGCGCGGCATCTCCGTCATCATCGGCACGCCGACGTACGCGGTGCCGCCGTGGCTGGCCCGCCAGTACCCGGAGATCGCCGGCGAGCACGCCACCGGTCAGCGCTTCGGCTGGGGCGGCCGCCAGGAGGCCGACTTCACCCATCCCGCCTTCCGGTTCCATGCCGAGCGGGTGATCCGCAAGATCGTCGCCCGGTACGCCGGCCATCCGGCGGTCATCGGCTGGCAGGTGGACAACGAACCGGGCCTGCACCTCTTCCACAACCATGGCGTCTTCCAGCGCTTCGTCGACCACCTGAGAGAGGAGTACGGCGACGTCGAGACCCTCAACCGCGAATGGGGACTGGTGTATTGGTCCCACCGCCTGTCCACCTGGGCCGACCTGTGGACACCGGACGGCAACAACCAGCCTCAGTACGACGTGGCGTGGCGGGAGTTCCAGGCCCGCCAGGTCACCGAGTTCATCGGCTGGCAGGCCGACATCGTCCGCGAGTACGCCCGCCCCGGCCAGTTCGTCACGACCTGCATCTCCTACACGCGCCGAGGCGTGGCGGACGACGAGCTGTCCGCCCGGCTCGACATCGCCTCGGGCAACCCGTACTACGACATGCAGGACGGCCTGCTGCTGCCCGATCCCACACCCGACACACACGAGCAGATCTGGAAGACCACCGGCGTCTGGTCCATGTACCAGACCGCCGACTGGATGTACTCCTCACGCCAGGAGCCGTTCCTGGTCACCGAGACCAACGCGAGCTCCATCGGCTTCCCCTGGGACAACCGGCCCGGATACGACGGCCAGTGGCGCCAGGCCGCGTGGGCGCACGTGGCACGCGGCGCCCGCATGATCGAGTACTGGCAGTGGCAGACCCTGCGCTTCGGGGCGGAGACGTACTGGGGCGGGGTCCTGCCGCACAGCGGCCGACCGGGACGTACATATGCCGAACTGACGCGGCTGGGTGCCGAGTTCGAGAAGGCCGGCCCGCTCGTCGCCGGGCTCGAACCCGACGCCGACATCGCGATGGTCTACTCGACGCCGAGCAAGTGGCTGATGCAGAAGTACCCGCCGCTGGCGACCGCCGACGGCGAACCGGACCCCGCCGCCTACCACCGCGTCTTCGACCCGTTCTACCGAGGTGCTTTCGACGCCGACCGCCAGGTACGCATCATCCACGCCCGGCAGCTGCACGACCCGCGCGGCACGGGGGTCCCGCCGGCCGGAGGCAGTGAGGGCATGACACCCGAGGAGGCCGTACGGCGCCACCCGGTCCTGGTTGCCCCGGCGCTGTACGTCGTCGATGACGCGACGATCGACTGGCTCGCCGCCTACGCCCACGCGGGCGGCCATCTGGTCGTCGGCCCGCGCACCGCGTACGCCGACCACGAGGCCCGGGCACGGCTCGAACCCGCCCCCGGGCGGCTCGTCGACGCGGCGGGTGTGACGTACGACGAGTTCAGCAACCTGGCGGGCGAACTCCCGGTCCGCGCCGCGGAAGGCAGTCCGCTCGAGCTGCCGGAGGACGCGACGGCCACGCACTGGGCGGACGGTCTCACCGTCGTCGACGCCGAGATCCTCGCCGCGTACGACCACCCGCACTTCGGCCGCTGGCCCGCCCTCACCACCCGTCGGCACGGCACGGGGCGTATCACGTACGTCGGCACGGTCCCGGGCCGTGGCCTCGCCCGGGCGCTGGCCGAGTGGCTCGCGCCCTCCGCGGTCAGCGGCTGGCACGACCTGCCTGAGACGGTCACCGCGACCACCGGGACGTCCCCCGAGGGACACCGCGTCCATGTGCTCCATAACTGGTGCTGGGAGCCGGCCCGCGTCGTGGCTCCGGTGGAACTGTCCGACGTCGTGAACGGCAGCAGCACCCCCGCGGGCACCGCGCTGGAACTCGGCGCGTGGGACGTGCGGGTGTTCATCACCGCGTAGTCGTCTCCGCCTAGTCGCCACCACGTAGTCGTCACCGCGTAGTCGTCCCCGTGCGTCACCCCGTGATCGACACCCGTATGCGTCACCTCATCGTTCGACACCCGCAGGAGAGGCCATGCAGAGAAGAAGACTGGGACATGCGCTGGGCGGCTTCGTCGCAGCGTCCGCGATGCTGGCGATACCCATGACCAGTGCGCAGGCGTACAACCCGACGGGCGGGATCCTGTACCAGCTCGGCGATGAACTGTGTCTGAAGGGGCGGGGCAACTGCGCGGTCTACCCGAAATCGGCGCAGCTGCCGAGCGGACGCCTCGTCGCGTCGTTCGAGAAGGCCACCGTCGTGCCGGAGACGGGGAGTGCCGACGGGGAGACCCTTCCGGTCTACAAGAGCGACGACCACGGCACGTCGTGGCAGCCGCTGTCCGAGGTGAAGGCTCCGGCGTACCTCTCCGACGATCCCCGGTACGGGAAGTACACGAGCAACTGGACGAACCCATATCTCTACGTGCTTCCGCAGAACGTCGGGAACCTGAGGAAGGGCACGCTGCTCCTCGCGAGCGTCGTCTCGGGCGACGACCACTACTACCTCGAGCACAAGGCGGCCGACCCGAACTGGACGCCGTCCAACGACGGAGACCGCAGTGACCTGGCGCTCGCCCTGTACTCCAGCACGGACGACGGCGAGAGCTGGAAGGTCCTCAACGTCATTGCGACGGGCGGCTGGCAGGGCGGCAGCGCGGGCGCGGTCGGCAAGAACGTCGCCAAGGCGAACACGTACCAGCAGGTCGATCCCCTTTGGGAGCCGTATCTGATGGTCCACGACGGCCAGCTCGTCTGCTACTACTCCGACGAGAACGACTACCTCGGCTTCGACCCCATCACCGGTGTGCCGAAGCTGGATCCGGACAACGACACCGCCCGGGACTCGCACGGCCAGATCCTCGTCCACAAGACCTGGAACGGCCGCAGCGCGCAGTGGAGCGAGCCCGTCGTCGACGTGGCGGGGCTGACCCAGGACATGGGCGGCGGCAAGACGCAGATCGGAGGCGGCCGGCCGGGCATGACGACCGTCGTCCCGACGACGGACGGCAAGTGGCTGCTCCCGTACGAGTTCTGGGGCGGCGGAACCAACACCCGGTATGTGATCGCCGACGACCCGCTGAAGTTCTACCGCGGCTCCACGGACAACCCCGTCACCTCACTGCCGGTCGACGCCGGTTCCCGCCCGCTCGCGACCGGTGGCAGCCCGGTCGTCATCAGGCTTCCCGACGGGCGCCTGGTGTACAACGCCGCAGGCAGCGGCAACGTCTGGGTCAACGAGAGCGGACGCGGCGACGGCGTGTGGAAGGAGTATCAGACGACCTCGCCGGCCGGCTACAGCCGCAACCTGCAGTACGTCGAGGGCACCGGCCGCATCGCGATCCTCAACCACCAGGGCACCTCGACGATCGCCTACGCCGAGGTCGACCTCGGCCGCTCGGAGGGCGCCTACTACCAGCTCGTGAACCGCAAGACCGGGCAGGTCATCGGCACCGGTGGCAAGACCAACGACGCCAACATCGGCAACGGGGACGTTCCCGACGTACGCCTGGAGAGCCCCGGCTCAACGGCGAACAAGGACACCCAGTACTGGCACGTGGTGAACGCGCCGAACGGCGGCGTGACGCTGCTGAACAAGTCGGGCGGCCGCGCGGCAGCCATTTGGACGGGGAACGCCACGGTGGGCCAGCGGATCGGCCAGTGGGTCGACAACAGCCCCACAGGCAGCTGGAAGGTCATCAGGACCGCCGACGGCTACTACCGGTTCCAGGCGGTCAAGAACACGAGCGTGTACCTCACCGGTGCGTCCCAAGGGGCACCGCTGACCTTGCAGAACGCGGTCGAGGACGGCTCGCAGGAATGGCGGCTCGTCCAGCAGGCGCCGACCTCCGCGGACCTGACGAAGGACAAGCGGTCGAAGGCTCTCATCGAGCGCGGGGGCGTGAAGGGGGCCGCTGTGTCGCTGGACGCCGCGGCGTCGGATCCCGCGGGCACGGCGCTGCACGCGAACAAGACCGGCCACGTCTACGCGTTCGCGGCCGACGGGGGCGTCACGGATCTCGGCCCGGTCTCCTTCGACGAGGACCAGAAGGGCAGCGTGACGCTTCCGAAGACGATGAAGGCCGGGAAGTACAAGATCGCCGTGGTCTTCGACGACACGCCTCTGATGTGGGATGCGGTGGAAGTTCGGGCTGCTGCCACCAAACAGTGATCCGAGGTGGGGTGGCCTGATGCGTCAGGCCACCCCACCTGCTCCTACGGGACGCCGACCGTCTTCCTGACCGGCGCCGAATGGCACGTACCGCTCCAGTCGGCTGTCGTACCCGATGACGTGCCCCATCCGCTTCGCGATCCGCGGCACCACGCACCGGTCCGTCACCCGCGCCATGGGGAACCCCACCGCGAGCCTGCCCTCGATCTCGTCCAGCTCCGCGAGGTCACGCAGGCACACCGTCGCGATCATGTTCGCTGTGCCCGTGATGCTCGAGCACCACCGCAGTTGGGGAAGGCGACGCAGTGTGCCGGCGACGTTCTCCAGCTCGTTCTGCGGCACGTCAAGCCAGAGCATGACCTCCTCCCATCCTCCGAGGGCGTGGCTGAAGTCGATGCGCCAGTTCGCCCAGCTCGCCATCAGCAGGGTGTCCACTCCGCGGGAGACCGCCGACAATGAGCGGCCCACCCGTCGTTGCAGCTCGGAGATCGGGCGGCGCACGTCGTCGCCGATCGCGGCGATCAGCTCCAGCAGGAAGGCGTTCGGTTTCGGGTCGGCCGGGGCGGACGGCAGCGTGGCGGCCACCGCCCGCGCCTGAGCCGTCGTCAGGGCGTACGGACGCCAGTCCGTTCCTTGTTTGAAGACGCGGCGCATGTAGCTCGTCTCCATCCGCCGTACGCCCGGCACCGCCGCGATGACCTGGTCCACGTAACGATCCACGGCGGTCCGGCCCGGCAGGCTGACCGTGAGTACGAGGTCGCGTGCACCCGACGTGCAGTGGATGGTCACCACCGGCGCCTCGCCGGACAGTTGCTCGATGACGCTCTCCCGGCGCCCCGGCTCACAGCCGATCTGGACCACCGCGGTCGCCAGGTCCTTCATCTGGACGTTGACGACGTGGAAACAGCTGGACCAGGCCCGCCCTTCGCGCGTCACCCGGCTCCACCGGCGCGAGAGCGTGGAGGGGTCGACGGTCAGGAGCTGCCCCAGCTGCGCCCATGAGATACGCGGATTGATCTGCAGCGCGTTGACGATTGCGAAGTCCATGGTGTCGAACATGGCGAGAATCGTGCCGAGCAGATGGCTTGTTTGCAACTTTCATGCGGGCCGTCTCGAAAAATAGCGGATACGCGGCGTGCGTCGGCACACTCATCTCGCGGGCGTCCCCATCGACGCGGCCGGCCCGCGCCACCCCCAGGCCGCGGCTCCCCGC
>NZ_JAAKZY010000361.1 GCF_011045015.1 Streptomyces scabichelini
GGGTGACACGGCCGGGTTGGGCCCCTCGGGGGATGGGGCCCAGCCCGGCGGTGTGACGTGGCTTGGTCGCTGCCGAGCGCTCCGTGTCGACCAGGGCGGCCAGGGCCACCGGGGCGGCGGAGTGGCAGCGGCAGAAGGAGAGTTCACCGGTGTAGCGGTGACGACGCCTCACCAGCAGGTGCGCATGTCCGGGTGCCTGGTCGTCGGGGGTGTCATCGCGGAGGCGTATGCCGAGCATGGCCTAGTCGCAGTGCCGGTCCCCCTTCAGTCCGTGGCCGGTGCGCATGCGCATCCAGGTGCGGCGACGACATGGTTGCGCACGCCACTGACAACGAGGGCTATACGCAACCAGGACGCCTCATGCGGTGGCACGGTGGTCTGCGTGGGCTCCCGGCGCGGCACCAACCGGCTGACTCGACGGTACTGTTTCACCCCGGCCCGCTCTCGCCCTTCCGCTGCGTGCCGGTACGCACTGCAGCGTCGGTCGTGAATCGGTCATGACTGCTGATCGGACCGTTGTCCTGGCTTTCGGTCAGGTCGAGCGAGTCGACCGGCTGCTCGGAGTCGGCGACGGCTTCGGCACCCCGGACGCTGTCGAGACCCGGAAGCTGCTGTCCGTGTGCCGGTCTCTCGCTGAGTTCGGGTACCTGGTCCAGGTGCCGGTGGATGTGACGGGGCGTGTCCTCGTCGCTCTCCCGGATGCGGCACCACCCTGGAGATCTCCCCTGGCAGGCGGTGGAGGAGGCGCAGGACCTCGGGTGTCTGCTGCTGGCCGTCTGCGAGGACGGCGGGCAGTTGGCGGAGATGCTGGCCGACCAGTGCCTCAGGGAGGCAACCCGTGTCTGACCCGGAGCCGGAGCCTCCGAGAGGCACCACGCCGACGGCAGACGACAGGTCGCAACGCCAGCTGAGGACACTCCCTCCCGACGTCCTGGCCGCGATCGTGCACGAGACGATCGAATAAACACCGAGAAGAAGAACCTCAGCGAATTTCGCGCCCAAATTTCATGGACCGCTGCCGGATTTCTTCTCGCCGGGCTCGCGACATGAATCACGATCGGGATCAATGCAGATATGCTCGACCCGCACCCCCCGGGGCGAACCGGCGTCTGACGGCTTGCAGCGCAAAACCAAAATAATCGAGGCTCGGGACGACCTCTCAGAAGGGGCACTCGTCTACACCGCGCTCAGCGACTCAAAAGCAGGCGGCTCGCTACCATTCGAAGCGACCCTCTACGGCAGCGGGGGGCGCAAGCCTATTACCTCAGACGGAAAAGGCGACAAGCCCGCTACCAGTGGCGCCATGATGGGCGCAAAGCTCCACTGTTCAGGAGCAAGCGTTAAATGCGTGAGCAACTCTTCCGAGAAGAAGCCGGTACTGCGCACCCAAGATAACGCCTCATGGTCGTGGACTGTTGATACATCAAAAGCTGGAAAAGCCGTCATCAACTTGACTGTCACCGCATACCTCAACGGCACAGGCACTGTCCTGGAGGAACCCCGGCGAGATGCTGGCTCAAGTCTTCGATCAGGAACGGGACGCCGGCGAACGGCCCGGACAGCGGGCTGCGAGCGCGGCACGGGCGTCGTCGTCGAGTCGGTGGCGGATCGCGTTGATCGTCGTTTCGACGGCGTCGGCACGGGCGATCGCCGCCTGGAGCAGTTCAACCGGGCTCACCGCCCTGGACTTCACCAGCGCGGCCAGCCCGACGGCGTCGTGCTCCCGGTACTCTTCCCAAGCGATCCCCATACGAGGGCTCCCATCAGAGCGATACAGGGGGCCGGTCCGCGGCATGTCCACCATCACGGCCTCGGTCGTTGGCGTCGCGGCCCACGACCTCGCGCAGGTCTCGGCCGGCTGGTCACGACCGGGTCAGGCACTGCGTAGCGATGTTGATCAGCCATGGTCGGAGTCAATACTGTGCCGCAACGGCACACTCACGCTCATGGATACCGGGATCACACCACGCCGAGGTCGAGGTGCGTGTGCGGGCACGCAGGCGGCCCGCTCGTTGCATCGGGTGGGCGCCGGTTGCCACGGACGGGTCGGTGGCTCTGCTGCTCGTCGGGGTTCGAGGAGATCGACATCGCCGACATACATCCCTGACGTCCCCGATCCTCTCCGGGTTGTTGTCGATCAGCCTGGGTCCGGGAAGGTGCCGAGCCGACTGATCGTGTCGGTGATCTTTTCCGTCCATGGCCAGGGGCGGGCGAATCGCAGGCGCCGTTGGCGTGCGGTCGCGATGAGTTCGGCAGAGGCGCAGCACTGCCGCAGCCTCCCGCGGCAGCAGCGACCGGCAAGTCAAGGTCCGTGGCTTCCGGGTCGAGACAGCGTGACGGCGGTGGAGCAGGCCGGGCCGGCACCAGTCGCAGTCACCTCATCACCTCAGCGCTCGCTCCCGGTCTGTTGGATCCAGGACCGGCTTTCGGAGACGGGTCGTGGTCTCGGACATAGACGGTGACTCGCGCCTCGTTGACATGGGGTGTTCCGGACTCGCGGAAGTGGCGCCGCAGGGTGCTTCTTTTCGCTTCCTCCTGCGGTTGGTCGGCGAGTGCGCACCCGCGGCGCGGACCGCGACGATCCGGTCGAATTCCAGCATGCGTGCCGCAATATCCCGGGCGGGAAGCTCGATACCTGCAAGTGTGTTCGACGAAACGGGATCCTGTGCCAGGGCCAGATCCGTCAGGAAACGGGTGTCCTCGGGGTTGGCCGCAGTCAAGATCCGGTGCCGGCCGGAGAGATAGAGCAGCCCGTCGCGGGACGGTCTTCCTTGTGTACGGTGGCGCCGATTGCGGTGACATTATCGCTTCGGCTCTGGAGCGTCCGCAGCGACAGGCTCGGCGGGACGAGCGCGGCCAGTACGGCCAGTACGGCAACCGCCGCGATCCACGCGTTGCGGGAAGAATGCTGCCGCTGGTGGAAGTAATCCATCAAGGCGCCCAGCAGCAACGCGATTCCGATATTGCTGTAGAGCACATACCGGTCGACGAAAAGCGGCTTGACCAGTGAGGCGACCAGCAGCAGGAGGCCCGGAAGCACAAGAATCGGCACAGCCAGCACGGAGAGCCGTACAGGCCCCCTCACCACCCCCAGAGGCGCTCGGGCACACGCCACGCCGACGACCGCCGCAACCAGAAAGTAACGAAGCCGCACCGGTCCGCCGATCCAGGACACCTGCCCCGACTGCCCCGCACTACAGATCGCCAGCGGCAACAGCCCGGCCACAACGCCCGCGGCAGCCACACTCCACGACCTCAGCACCGGTCGTGGAACACGGGAGACGACCAGTGTGACGCCGAGTGCAACCAGGGCGAGGACCGCGAACTCATGGGGCAGACAGGCCAGCAGCATGGTGGAGCCGTAGACCGCCCACCGCCACCGGGCGCGTTGCGGGACGTTGTCCACGAGCGCGTAGGTGGCCCAGGTGACCAGGGCACAGACCATGGCGTACGAGCGGCCTTCCTGCGCGTACTTCTGTACCTGGGTAAGGAGCGGAAACACCAGCCCGGCCAGCAGCCCGGAACGGGGTCCCGCCAGGTGTAGCCCCAGGGACTTCACGAAAGTTCACCCCGACGAGCCGAAATCAGTAAGTAGTTGAACGAAGTGCCCGCCCCGTCGCGTTGCGCGGAAGACTGTCCGACGACCCGATGCCGTTCTCCGGCGGGGCCGCCAGCACCCGCGGCTGCTCCGGTTCCACGCCTCACACGGGCCTGGAGCCGGCGTCGGCGGTCCCGCTGGGGAGCGGCGTGGCGGCGAAGACGCAGTCCGGGGAGACCTTCGATGACCTCGCCATTGCCGTATCGGTCATCCGGCCGGGCCCCGTCCCGGGCCGGCTCCCAGCACCCGCTGCTGCGGCGTCGGCGCGGCGAAGAGCCGGTGACCTCTCCGCGTCCGCTCGCCGAGCGCGCCCTGGAAGCGATGATGGGGGTCGCCCTGTGGCAGGAGCGGGCCATGATGCCGGCGATCGACTGCGCCGGGCTCTCTCCCGGGGGGCGGACCGGCTGCGCAAGGCGATGGCCACCGAGCACGCCCCCCCCGAGAAGGTCGCCGAGCTGCGCGGCTGCCTCCTGGGCGGGATGGCCCACAAGGGGATTCCGCCTGCGGGCGCGGAGCGCATCACCGGCATGATGGAGGCGTTCAGCGGCTACGGGTTCCCGCAGTCTCACGCCCAGTCGATGGCCGGCATCAGATACGCCAGCGCCTGGATCAAGCACTATTACCCGGCCGCGCTGCTCGCCCTGGATCATGGTGCATTTGCTCATGGGCTTGTACGACTCCCAGACCTTGGTCCAGGACGCGAAACGCCGCGGCATCACCGTGCACGGCGTCGACATCCAGGCCTCCGGCGTACACGCGACGCTCGTCCCCGATCCGGTCACCCCCTCCGGCCACCCACTCCGGGCAGCCCGCTATTCGGCGCGGCCTGACCAGCGTCACCGGTCTCGGCGCAGTCGCCGCCCGCACCGAGCGGCCTTTCCAGGACCTGGAGGATGTGGCCCGCCGCACCCGACTGCCCGCGCGGCTGATGGAACCCTTCGCCGCAGCCGGGGCGTTCGACGGCTTCGGCGAGCACCGGCGCACCGCCCTGTGGACGGCCGGCGCCTTCCCCCGAAGTCACCAGCCCTACCTCCCCGCCCCGGCGCCCTGGCGCCCGCCTCCGACCTGCCCGTGATGTCCCCGGCCGAGCAGACCACGGCAGACCTGGCCACCACGGGGGCCGGCGCCACCACCCACCCGGTTGAGCACATCCGCGCCTACCTGGAACGCCGCGGCGCCCTGCCCGCGGCCAAGGCCTGCGTGACAGCTACGAGCGACGGCTGCTGGCTGATGCGGGCCGCGGGCGTCTCATGCGGTGCCTGGCATGACAAGCTGTGCTTGGCACTGCCCGAACCCAGGAGGTCACCATGGCCGCAGAGTCTCGATCACAAGAAGGTTCGGAGTCAGCTGACGCCGAGAGCCCTGTCTTCTCGCCCGACGATGACGGCCCAGACGACCTGAAGCGCAAGTTCCGGGAGGCCCTGGCGCGTAAGCGCGGTATGCAGGCGGCCGCCGCCGACATCGCCGCGAACACCGACGCGTCAAAAATCCGCGGCGCGCACGGCCCGGCTGCGAACCAGCGGTCGTTCCGGCGCAAAAGCGGCGGCTGAGTCAAAAACGGCCGCTGGATGGGTTCGGCAGGCCACGGCCAGGCAGTCATGCCGATGAGTTGGGCGGAGTTGTGGCGTAGCTGACGCGTTTGCTTATTGATCTTGGTTGTGGCCTGGTGTTGCTCAGTTGTGCTGAGCGGTAGGTGTGTTCCGTGGGTGGGGTTTAGGCGGAGTTGGGTGTCCGGCGCCGGAGGATATGTGGGCTGAGCTGGCTGTTTGGTGTTGCGCAGTGTGCTGGGTGGGGCAGCGGTTTTTGCGCGGGGTGGTTGGTGCGCCTATGGGTATGGCGAGTTGTCGGCTGGTGTGCTGGGGCCGGGACAGTTCGGGTGTGTGGGCTGGGTCGGTGGGCGTGCGGGCGTTGCCGGAGCAGGTCGTGGTCGGCGGGTGCGGGGCGGGGGTTCTGGAAGGCGTGCGCGCAGTCCTCGCACTCGTCGACGACGAAGGTGCCGGGCATGCGCTGGAGCAGGTCCGGGGTCGGCTCGCGCGATGCTCCCGTATCCCGAGCCCGAGAGCTGGCTGGACGTCGGCACCGGGTACGGCCGTTTCCCGGCCG
>NZ_JAAKZY010000362.1 GCF_011045015.1 Streptomyces scabichelini
GCCCCCGCCCCACCGCTGGGCGCCCCGCACGCCCGGCACCGGCGCACCCCTGTACCGCCTCGTGGACTTCGCCGAAGGGCTGAAGTCGGCGGTACGGCCCGGCCTGGAAGCCGCACTGGAAGCGAGCGGCCTGCTCGACGCCTGGGTGTGCGCCGACGGCACCGTCCTCGACCCGGCCACGCGGGACACCCTCCTCGTCCCCACGGGTACGCCGCCTGCCGGACCCACGCTCGCCGAGGTGCTGCGCCCCGTCGCGGCGCCGGACAGCGGGGTGACGACCGAGCAGGTCGAAAGCGTGCTGGGGGCGGTAGCCCTGGTTGTGGGGGGAGTCACGGGCACGGCGGCGGACTCCGTGATCGGCACCGACGGCTCATGGAAGTTGGGCGTCGCCCACGGTCGTCACACCAAGCAGACCGCCGAGTACGTCGGTGCCGAGGTGCGCGCCGAGACCCGCCGCCGGGCGCTGGCCGAACTCGATCAGCAACTCACCGACGTACAGGGGAAGTTGGCCGAGCAGGAGAGCAACCTGCGGATCCTGACGGAGCACCGCACGAAGGTGGCCGACACCCTGAGCCATCCGCCCACGGCACGCCGGCTGACCGACGCATGGGCCCGCGCGGCCGAGGCCGAGCGCACCGCACAGGTGCTGGCCGGCCAGGCGTCCGCGGCCGCCCGCGAGGCGGAGCAGGCGCGCGCCCACGCGGTCGCTGCCCGGCGCGAGACCGAGGCGACCGCGAGCGCGAACGACCTCCCGGTCGACCCGACCGCCCTCGACTCCGTACGTCTCGCCCTGGACCGCCTCGGCACAGGCACGCAGCGACTGCGCGGACGGCTGCGCGCGATCGCTTCCTCCGCGGACGGCCACCGCCAGGGCCGCGAAGGCTACGAGCGCGCTCTGACGTCCTGCCGGGAAGCGGAGTCCGACTACGCCGAGCCGCTCGCCCGCCTGGACGCCGCCCGCCGCACGGTCCGGGGCCTGGAGGAGGCCCTGGGAGCGTCGGAGCAGGAGATCCTCGCCCGCGAGGACGAGGCCAAGCGCCGCCTGGACGCGGCAGGGCGCCAACTCCCCGGCATCCAGCGGGACATGAGCGCCGCACACGACGAACGCGTGCGCGCGGAGGAGGACGAGAGGGTACGGCGCGAGGCGCTGGCCACGCAGGAGGGCGAGGCGCTCGCGAGCGGCAGGCGACTGCGTACGGCGCTTTCCCTGCCGGGCGTGAGCAGGGGAGCGGGCCTCGACGTGCTGGCGGAGGGCGAGGCGAACTCCACGGAGGACGAGTCGGACTCCAAGGAGGACGACGCACACGACCGGACGGCCGACGCACACGACCGGACGGACGACGCACGCGACCGGACGGACGACGCACGCGACCGGACGGACGACGCACGTGAACGGACGGACGACGCACGTGAACGGACGGACGACGCACGCGAACGGACGGCCGACGCACGCGACCGTACAAAGGCGCTGCGCGGACTGGTCGAGTCCGTACGGAGCCTCCTGGACGGGGAGCGGCGCGACATCTCTGACACCACCCTCCTCAACCGTCATACGGAGCTGCGCGACCAGCTCTCCGGAGGCTACGACGCCACGCTCGAGGAACACGACGGCATCAAGGTCTGCCGCCTCGTCGACGACCACGGCCCGCACGACATCGCCGTGGTGGGCGAGCGCATCGCCGCCCAGGCGGCCGAGGCCCGCGAACGGCTGACGGACCGCGAGCGCGAAGTGTTCCAGCGTTTCCTGACGGGGGAGTTGGGCGACCACCTGTCCTCCCAGGTCCTGGCCGCAGGCGCCCTGGTGGCCGCCCTGAACGCCACCCTGTCCACGGTCCGTACGTCGCACGGCCTGGGCGTCACGCTCGACTGGAAGCTGGCCGACGGAGTGGAAGCGGACGTCAAGGCAGCCGTCGACCTCCTGCGCAGCCCGTCGGGCCTGCGCACCCGCGAACAGTCCGAGCAACTCCGTGACGTACTCCAGCGCCGCATCGAGGACGCCCGCCGCGCCGACCCGGGCGCGGGCTACGCGGCCCACCTGCGCACCGCCCTCGACTACCGCGACTGGTTCACCTTCACGCCCTGGGTCGTGAACGACGCCGCCCCTGGCAGCCGCCGCAAACTCTCCGGCCGCACGGGGCTCAGCCAGGGCGAGCAGCGCGTCCTCTCCTACCTGGCCCTCTTCGCCGCTGCTGCCGCCCACTTCACGAGCCTGGCGGGAACGGCCCCGCACGCACCCCGGTTGATTCTGTTGGACGACGCTTTCGCCAAGGTCGACGAGCCCACCCATGCCCGACTCGGCCGCATCCTGGTCGACCTGGACCTGGACTTCGTCCTCACCAGCGAACGCCTGATCGGCAACTGGCCCGACGTGCCGTCGCTGCACATTTACGAGTGCCTGCGCGACCCCCACGTACGAGGCGTGGCGACCCTCCACTACACGTGGAACGGACGGCAGCGGCGCCTGGTGTCGGTATGACGGAACCCCATGTGACGCAGCAGGGACCCGACGCCGACGCCGAGGCTGACGCCCTGGCGTTCCTCACCCGCCCAGGGCTCACCCGCCTCTGGACGGCCGCACGAGCGCGCCTGGAACGCAACGGCCTCCAGCCGACCGGCACGGTCAGGCTCCAGAACCTGGACGCGCAGGAGCGCGAGGCCCTGTCCCTCCTCCTCGCGAAACCGCTCACCGCCCCCACCGTCACCACCGCCACCATCCGCCTGACGGACCTGGACAGCCGCCTGCGCACCAGCGCGATCGGCCGAAGCCTGGCCGCGACGCTGGCCGAACTGGGCCCACCCCTGACCGACCGCCGTGCGGCCCGCGACGCGGCGGCGACGCAACGGGAAGGGCTGTGGTCCACGGCGGAGGCGACCCTCGCCGCCACCTCACTGTCGTCCCAGCCCTGGGCGGGCCGGTGGCTGGAGGAGACACGACGCGCCGGTACGGTCGCCCGCCAGGACCGGCACACCGCGGCCACGATCCTCACCCAGGCGATCCAGACCCTGGCAACGCTCTTCCCCGGCGCGGACGCGGAGCCCACCCCCGCCCTCTGGGGCCGCGGCGAACTGGCCACCCGTACCACCGGTTCGGCCCACGGCCTGGACGACGGCACCCTGCTCTCCCGCCTGGTCCTGCGCGGCATCGCCCTGGCGTCCGGTGCCGACTTCCCCGTCGACGCACCGGGCCGCCGGGCCCTGTGGCGCCTGGCCTCGGTCACTCCGGACGAGGTGTCCAGCACGGTGCTCACGTACGGACTGCGGCCGAGGGGCGGGACCTGGGGCGAGAGAGTCCTGCGCGAGCGGGCGGACCACGGCCTGGAAACCCACCTCACCCTGCGCGAACTGCGCGCGCTGCACCTGGAGTTGCCGGCCCACACCCGGGTCCACGTCTGCGAGAACCCGCGCGTGGTCGAAGCCGCGGCCGACGCCGGCTGCACCGCGGCCCTGATCTGCACCTCCGGCAGCGCGACGACGGTCGTCCTCACGCTGCTGGACGCACTGGCCGCCGCCGGATGTGCCTTCGCGTACCACGGTGACTTCGACTGGCCGGGCATCGCGCTGGCCAACCGTGTCGTGAATCGGTACGGGGCGGAGCCCTGGCGTATGCGGGCGGAGGACTACGAGTACCTCGCGACGCGCACACAGGTGCACGGCACACCGCAGCTCCTTCTCACCGGCCCGCGGATCGAGGCCACATGGGACCCGGAACTGTCCCCGACCATGAACGCTCTCGGAATCGCCTTGCACGAGGAGGCGGCGCTCGATCTGCTCCTGGAGGACCTCGGGTGACCGGTCACTGGCCACCGGCCACCGGTCACCGCCGACCGGTCACCGCCGTACTTGCCGTACTTCACGGGAGACGTGGCAAACCCCGTCGACCAGCGTCGCGTGCACGTCACAGCGCGCGGCGTGCGGACTCGCGGTAGCGGGCCAGGGCCTGGAGGGCATAGCCGTTGGCCGTGTGGTCGTGGCGGTAGAGGAGCTCCAGGAAGTAGACGCCGACCAGGCTGGGGCTCCACAGACCGTCGGCGTTGCGGTGTTCGATCAGCCAGCGTGCGCCGCGGACCAGCAGGGGATCGGCCGGGTCGGTGCCGGCCGCGACCAGGCCGAGCAGCGCCATGGACGTCTCCTCGACGGTTGACGGTCCGTCAGGCGGGGCCGTCCGGCCCCAACCCCCGTCCGGGTTCTGGTGGAGGCGGAGCCAGGAGACGCAGCGACGCGCGACCTCGGTGTGGCCCAGGCCGACGTCGCCGAGGGCGCGCAGCACCGACCCGGTACCGGTGACCCGTCCGACGTACCACTTGTTGTCGATCCCGCCATCTGCGCGCTGCACCCTCTTGAACCACTCATACGCCCTGACCAGGCGCGGGTCGCCCGGCGGGCAGGCGCCGGAGAGCCCGAGGGCGGAGACCGCCTCGGCGGACATCACCGCGCAGGGCCCGTAGAGCACCTTGGGCGAGCGGGCCTTGCCGACCATCGCGAACGAGGGGTCCAGGCTTGCGATCCGGCCGACGCGGGCGAAGCAACTCCACGAGCCGTCGTGGTTCTGCTGTCTCAGCAGCCAGTCCGCGCCGCGGCGCACCTGCGGGTCCCGTACGTCGTGGCCGGCTCCCGAAAGCGCCAGCACCGCGTCGGCCGTATTGCCGCTGTTGGGCCAGCCCGAGGGCAGCCCCCAGCCCCAGCCGCCGGACGGCGCGCCCGTCCAGATGAACTCCTCGTCCCGCTGGGCGCGGCGGATCCACGCGACGGCGTTCCCCACCCGGGGGTCGTCGGCCAGACCGGCGTGCTGCATACCCACGGTGATGAAATTGGTGGCATCCACCTCCAGATCCCGGGTCACCGACCACGCCCCCTCGGGCTTCACGGTCGCGCGGAAGTACTTCAGACAGTGCCGGACGATGTCCGGCCGCTGCCGGGCCAGCGCAAGACCGATCACCACGTTGGCGGACATCATCGGCGACTCGACGAATCCGCCGTCCGGCCCCTCGAAGCCGACCAGACCGTCCAGGTACTCGATGGCCCTGGGCGTCGCCGCCCGGTTGACGGCCGTCCGCGCCCAGCGCCGGTGCCCCGCGCCGCCCTCCGCCGGCGCGGCGCACATCAGGCCCCAGGCCATGGCGGTCGGCATCGCGAAGGTCAGCTTCCGGCGCAGCGGCCCGGGCAGCAGGGAAAGCTCGATCGGCACCCTGAGCAGGCCCTCCTCGCTCATCAGTCCGGCGAGCACCAGGTAGAAGTGGACGAGCACGGTCAGCGAGCACTTCTCGACGTCCCGTACGGCCTCCGCGCCACCGAACTCCTCCACCCGCCGCCAGCCGCGGCGGATGTTCCCGGCTGCCCGGTCCGGCGCCACCAGTGCCAGTGCGGCAACGGTGAGCGCGGTGCCGTTGAGGGTGGACTCGGTGTCGGCGTCGTCGCCCCAGCCGCCGTCCTCCTGCTGGGTCCGCAGCAGCCAGGAGACCCCGCGCTCGATGAGGTCGCGGCACCCCTCCGGGTCGGCCAGGTGCATCGCGATCAGTACGTCGGCGGTGGCCGGCGCGCTCGGTGACAGCCGGCCCTCCCAACTGCCGTCCGGGCGTTGCAGGGTGAACAGGGCGTCGGTGGTCCGGGCCAGGGCTCGGTCGAGATCGGCGAGTAGGACGTCGGGGATGTCGGGGGTGTCGGGGG
>NZ_JAAKZY010000363.1 GCF_011045015.1 Streptomyces scabichelini
CCGTGGCCCGCCACGGACGACAGGACCCGACGAGCCGGTGTGTCGTCCTTCGGCATCAGCGGCACCAACGCCCACGTCATCCTCGCCGAAGCCCCCGCCGAAACCCCTTCCGAGGCTCCCACCGAGCATCGCACGCCGCCCGGGACCGATCCCCGGGACGACGTCTCCGCCCCCTTGTGGGTGCTGTCCGGCCGTACCGAACCGGCGCTGCGCGCTCAGGCCACCGTGCTCGTCGACGCGCTGGACGCCCTCGACGACGTGTCCAGCCGTGACCTCGGCCGCGCCCTGGCCACCACCCGTACCGCCCTCGACCACCGCGCTGCCGTCACCGCCGAGGATCGCGCCGAGGCCGTCGCGGCGCTGGCCGCGCTCGGCCGCGGCGAACCGCACTCGGCTCTGACCCTCGGCACGGCACGCCCCGACGACGGCCTCGCCTACCTCTTCACCGGGCAGGGCAGCCAACGCGTCGGCATGGGGCGGGAGTTGTACGAGACCGAGCCGGTCTTCGCCGCCGCCCTCGACACCGTGTGCGGTGAACTCGACGCCTGCCGGGCCTCCGTGCCCGGCACACCGCCGATCCGCGAGGTGATGTTCCACGACGCGGAGGCACTCGACCGGACCGAGAACACCCAGAGCGCTCTCTTCGCCCTCCAGGTCGCGCTGTTCCGGCTGCTCGAGCACCGGGGCCTGGCGCCGGACGCCGTACTCGGCCACTCCATCGGCGAGTTCGCCGCCGCCCACGTCGCCGGGATCCTCACCCTGCCCGACGCCTGTGCCCTGGTCACCGCGCGCGGTCGGCTCATGCAGGCCCTGCCGCCCGGCGGCGCGATGCTGGCCGTCCAGGCGTCGCACGACGAGGTCCGCGCCCTGGTGGAAGGCCGCGAGCACGAGGTGAGCATCGCCGCCGTCAACGGCCCCACGGCCGTCGTCCTCTCCGGAGACGTCGAGGCCGTCGAACAAGTCGCCGCCACGTTCGCCGACGCCGGCCGCAAGACGCGCCGACTCGCCGTCAGTCACGCCTTCCACTCCCACCGCATGGACGGGATGCTCGACGCGTTCGCCGCCGTCACCGCGGGAATCCGGTATGCGGAGCCGCTCTTCACCATGGTGTCCACCGTCACCGGCCGCCCCGTCGACGTCACCGCCGACTACTGGGTCCGGCAAGTACGCCGGGAAGTACGGATGTCCGACGGGCTGGCCGCACTCCACGACCTCGGGATGCGGACCTTCCTCGAACTCGGCCCGGACGGTGTGCTGTCGGCACTGGGCCAGGACTGTCTGGACGACCACGCGCTCGCGTTCGTCCCGGTGCTGCGCCGCGGCCGGTCCGAGCGCCACACCCTGGCCGCCGCACTCGGCGCCCTGCACGTCCGTGGCCGAAGCCCGGACTGGCACGCCGTGTTCGGCCCGGGGCGGACGCCCGGCCTGCCCACGTACGCCTTCCAGCGGGAACGCTACTGGCTGACCGCGCACGGTACCGAAGGATCGGCCGGCCACCCGCTGCTCGGCCCCGCCGTCGAACTCGCCGAATCCGGGCAGACCGTGCTGACCGCCCGGCTCGGCCGCCGTACCCACCCCTGGCTCTGCGACCACGCCGTCCTCGGCTCGGTCCTGCTGCCCGGCACCGCCTTCCTCGAACTCGCCGCCCGCGCGGGCTCGCAGACCGGCACGCCGCGTGTCGCCGAACTCACCCTGATCGCCCCCCTGGTGATCCCCGAGGAAGGCCGCACCGAGGTACAGGTCGTCGTGGCCGCACCCGGCGACGACGGACAGCGCGCGCTGACCGTGCACGCCCGCACCGAGACGCCGGACGGCACCACCGAGCCGTGGACCCTGCACGCCACCGGCAGTCTGGCCCCGCACGACGGAGCCCCCGCGACCACCGTGGGCCGGCCCGCCGCCGAGGCCGAGCCCGTGACCGTCGACGGCCGCTACGACGAACTGGCTGCCGCGGGGTACGCCTACGGCCCGGTCTTCCAGGGCCTGCGCGCCGTGTGGCGACAGGGCGCGGACCTGCTCGCCGAGGTCACCCTGCCGGCCTCCGTCACCGACGCCGCCTCCTACGGGCTCCACCCGGCGCTGCTCGACGCGGCCCTGCACCCGATCGTCATGACCGCACTGGACGACGGCGACCGCCGCCTCCTGCCCTTCTCCTGGCGCGGCCTGACCATCCACCAGCCCGGCGCCCGTACCGCCCGCGCCCTGATCACCACCACCGGACCGGACACGGTGTCGCTGACCCTGCTGGACGAGTCCCACGCGGTGATCGCCGAAGTCGAGGAGCTGGTCCTGCGCCCCGTGAGCGACGAGGTGGCCGTCCCGCGGTCGCTCCACCGCCTGGACTGGGAACCGGCCATGGCGGACCAAGGACCGTCCCCGTCGGCCGCCGCACTCGGCTCCGCCGACCTGGGCGTCGGCCCGCTGTACGCCGGTCTCGCGGCCCTGGGCCAGGCCGTCGACGCGGGACTCCCCGCCCCCGCGGTGGTCTTCGCACCGCTCGCGGACCTCGCAGACGTCACGGACGTCACGGATCCAGCGGGCTCCGCGGGCTTCGCGGACCTCGCCGACGGTCCGACGGCCGGCACGCGGTCCGCCGTGCACCGGGCGCTCGCTCTGCTCCAGGCATGGCTGGCCGACGACCGGCTCGCCGGCTCCCGGCTGGTGCTCGTCACCCGGGCCGCCGTGGCCACGGCTCCGGACGCCGACGTGGACCCCGACGGCGCGGCCGCATGGGGTCTGGCACGCTCGGCGCAGACCGAGAACCCCGGGCGGGTCGGCCTCCTTGACGTGGCGTCGGCGGCCGACTGCCGTATCGCGCTGCCGCTGATCGGTGCGGAGCCTCAACTCGCGGTACGGAACGGGGCGTTGCTGGTGCCCAGGCTCGGCCGGGCGACGGCCGGCAGTGCCTTGGTTCCCCCTGCCGGGGTGACCGCCTGGCGGCTCGGGGTGCGCGACCGCGGGACACTGGACCACCTGGCGCTCGAACCCTGCCCGGAGGCCCTGGTCCCGTTGGGCGACGGCGAGATACGCATCGCGGTGCGCGCCGCGGGCGTCAACTTCCGCGACGTACTGAACACGCTCGGTCTCTACCCCGGCGATCCCGGTCTGCTCGGCCTGGAAGGGGCCGGTGTGGTCACCGAGGTCGGGCCCGGCGTCACCGGCCTCGGCGTCGGCGACCGGGTCATGGGCCTGTTCTCCGGGGCGTTCGGCCCGGTGGCCGTCGCCGACCACCGGCGGGTCGCCCTCATGCCCGTCGCCTGGACGTACGCCCAGGCGGCGTCCGCGCCCATCGTGTTCCTGACCGCCTACCACGCCCTGGTGGACCTCGCAGGCCTGGCCGCGGGCGAGCGCGTCCTGATCCACGCTGCCGCCGGCGGCGTCGGGATGGCCGCCGTCCAACTGGCCCGTCATCTGGGGGCGGAGGTCTACGGCACGGCGAGCCCCGGCAAATGGGACGCCCTGCGTGACCTCGGCCTGGACGGGGCGAACCTGGCGTCGTCCCGCACCCTGGACTTCGAGTCCGCGTTCGGCGCGGCCACCGCAGACCGCGGCATGGATGTCGTATTGAACTCCCTCGCCGGTGAGTTCGTGGACGCCTCCCTGAGGCTGCTGCCGCGCGGCGGCCGCTTCGTGGAGATGGGCAAGACCGATCTGCGCGACCCGGGACTGGTCACGGCCGACCACCCGGGGGTGGACTACCGCTTCTTCGACCTGCTCCAGGAACCGCCCGAGCGGATCGCCGAACTGCTCACGGCCGTCCTGCGGTTGCTGTCGTCCGGGGCGCTGACCCCGCTGCCGCTGAGCGCGTGGGATGTCCGCCGGGCACCGGAGGCGTTCCGCCACGTCAGCCAGGCCCGGCACATCGGCAAGGTCGTCCTCACCCTGCCCGGGGTCCTCGACCCTGACGGTACGGTCCTGGTCACCGGCGCCACCGGTGCCCTCGGCAGACTGGTCGCGCGGCACCTGGTCACCGAGCACGGTGCTCGCCGTCTGCTGCTGGTCAGCCGTCGCGGCCCCGACGCGCCGGGCGCCGCGGAACTCGCCGCCGAACTCACCGAGTTGGGTGCCGAGGCCGTCCTCGCCGCCTGCGACACGGCCGACCGCGACGCGCTCGCGCGGCTGCTGACCGGCGTGCGGCTCACCGCCGTCGTCCATGCCGCAGGGGTGCTCGACGACGGCGTGATCACCGCGCTCACCCCCGAACGCCTCGACACGGTGCTCGCCGCCAAGGCCACCGCGGCCCGTAACCTGCACGAACTGACCGTGGACCAGGACCTCGCGGCGTTCGTCCTCTTCTCCTCCGTCATGGGCGTCATCGGCGGCGCCGGCCAGGGCAACTACGCCGCCGCCAACGCCTACCTGGACGCCCTGGCCCAGCACCGCAGAGCGCGGCGCCTCCCCGCGCTCTCCCTGGCCTGGGGGATGTGGGCCGACACCGCGGGAAAGCCGGGTGCCGCCGGAATGGCGGGTGCCCTGTCCGAAGCCGACCAGGCACGGATCGCCAGAACCGGCCTCGCACCCATCGGCCGGGCGGAGGGCCTGGCCCTGCTCGACGCGGCACTACGCATGGACACCGCCGCGCTCGTGCCCGCGCCCCTCGACCGTGCCGCACTCGGCGCGCTCGGACCGCAACTGCCCACCGTGCTACGGAACCTGGCCCCGGCCTCACCCCGAACGGACCGGGCACCGACCACCGCCGCGACCCCGACGACCGAGACCCTGCGCGACCGGCTGGCCGCGCTGAGCCCGGCCGAGCGGGAGGAACTGCTGCTGGATCTCGTCCGGATTCAGACCGCCGCCGTACTCGGCCGGTCCTCCGCGGCCGGCATTCCCGCCGACCGGCCCTTCAAGGACATGGGCTGCGACTCGCTCACTCTCGTTGAGCTGCGCAACAGGCTGCAGACCAGCGCCGGTCTGCGGCTGCCCGCCACCTTCCTCTTCAACTGCCCGACGCCCCTGGCGGTCGTGGCCCACCTGCACACCGAACTGGCCCCGGCCGATGCGGAAGCCGTCGACGGAATCGACTCGAAGACCGACTCGAAGGCCGTACCCGGCCTGATCGAACTCGACCGGCTGGAAGCGGCCCTTGCCGAACTGCCGGACGACGACACCCAGGACGACCTCAGAGCCGAGATCGTCCAGCGACTCCAGACACTGGTGGCCCGTGTACCGGCCAGGCGGTCACAGGCCGACGACAACGATCTGACCGCGCGGGTCCAGTCGGCGTCGGTCGACGAACTCCTCGCGTTCATCGACTCCGAACTCTGACCCCACGTCCGCTCGCCCGGACCCTCACCCTTCTCACCCTTTTCGCTGCGCGCGGCACGCTCGGGCACGTCTCACGAGCAGCCATGCCCGGACCGCGCGCACGCACAGTTTCACGACGCCTACGGGGGCATCTTCACCATGACAACAACGGACAATGACAAGCTGGTCGAATACCTCAAACGCCTCACCGTCGACCTCCACCAGTCCCGTCAGCGGGTCCAGGAACTGGAGGCGGGCACCAACGATCCGATCGTGATCGTCGGTATGGGGTGCCGTTTTCCGGGCGGGGTGGACTCGCCCGAGGCGCTGTGGCAGGTCGTCGCCCAGCAGCGTGATGTGATCTCGGGTTTCCCGGCCGACCGTGGCTG
>NZ_JAAKZY010000364.1 GCF_011045015.1 Streptomyces scabichelini
CACCACCCCCGCAGGCGCCCCGCCCAACCGCCGGAGGCACCCGGCCGGAATATACGAAGGCGCCGGTCGGCCGCGCTGTGGCATGGTGAGAGCGTCGTCCTGCCAGGCCTCCAGGATCACCGTCCTGGGGGCTTTTGTGCGTGCGGCACGCAGACCATGCCTCCGCATTCCCACGACCCAGGTCAGAGAGGTCCGCCGGATGTTCCTGACGATCAGCACCACCGGTACTCCAGAGCGCCCCGCGACCGACCTCGGTTTCCTGCTGCACAAGCATCCCGACAACGCGCAGGCGTTCTCGACCTCCTACGGCACGGCGCACGTCCTCTACCCGGAGGCGAGCGCGGAGCGCTGCACGGCGGCGCTGCTGCTGGAGGTCGACGCGGTGGCGCTGGTCCGGCGCGGCAAGGGCAAGGGCCGTGGCGGCGCGCCGGACGCCGCGCTCGCGCAGTACGTCAACGACCGGCCGTACGCCGCCTCGTCGCTGCTCGCCGTCGCGCTGAGCAGCGTGTTCTCCAGCGCGATGAAGGGCACGTGCACCGCCCGGCCCGAACTGCCCGGGCAGCCCATGCCCCTGCGCATCGAGGTGCCCGCACTGCCCGCCCGAGGCGGCGCCGAGCTGGTACGGACGCTCTTCGAGCCGCTCGGCTGGACGGTGACGGCGGAACCCGTCGCGCTGGACGCCGAGTTCCCCGAGTGGGGCGACTCCCGGTACGTGAGCCTCGTACTCGAAGGCGAACTGCGGCTGGCCGAGGCCCTGCGTCACCTGTACGTCCTCCTCCCCGTCCTCGACGACGCCAAGCACTACTGGGTCGCGACCGACGAGGTCGACAAGCTGCTGCGGGCGGGCGAGGGCTGGCTGGCAGAGCACCCGGAGCAGAAGCTGATCACCAGCCGGTATCTGTCCCGCCGTTGGTCGCTGACCCGGCAGGCCATGGAGCGGCTTGAACTCGTACGGCTCGCGGAGGCGGACGACAGCGAGGTCGAGGAGATCGACAACGCCGTCGACGAGACGCAGGACACGGACGAGAAGCCGGTACCGCTCGCCGTGCGGCGGCGGGACGCGATCGTCGAGGCGCTGCGCGCCGCCGGGGCCGGGCGGGTGCTCGATCTCGGGTGCGGGCAGGGCCAGTTGGTGCAGGAACTGCTGAAGGACACACGGTTCACCGAGATCGTCGGCGTCGATGTGTCGATGCGCGCGCTCACCATCGCCTCGCGCCGGCTCAGGCTGGAGCGGATGGGGGAGCGGCAGGCCGAGCGCGTCAAGCTGGTGCAGGGCTCTCTCGCGTACACCGACAACCGGCTCAAGGGGTACGACGCCGCCGTGCTCAGCGAGGTCATCGAGCATGTCGACCTGCCGCGGCTGCCCGCCCTGGAGTACGCCGTGTTCGGTTCCGCACGCCCGAGGACCGTCCTCGTGACGACGCCGAACGTCGAGTACAACGTCCGCTGGGAGACCCTCCCCGCCGGGCACACCCGACACGGCGACCACCGCTTCGAGTGGACGCGCGAGGAGTTCCGCGCCTGGGCGCGGTCGGTGGCCGAACGGCACGGATACGACGTGGAGTTCGCGCCTGTCGGACCGGACGACCCGGAAGTGGGTCCGCCGACTCAGATGGCCGTGTTCAGGATGACAGCAGCGAAGGAGGCGAAGGCCGCATGACGAACAGCGAGAACAGCGAGACCAGCGAAACCCGCGAGACCGAGGGGCGCACTCTGCCCGTCACCGACCTCTCCCTCGTCGTGCTGATCGGCGCGTCCGGTTCGGGCAAGTCCACCTTCGCGCGGCGGCACTTCAAGCCGACCGAGGTCATCTCCAGCGACTTCTGCCGTGGACTCGTCGCCGACGACGAGAACGACCAGAGCGCCAGCGGCGACGCCTTCGACGTCCTCCACTACATCGCGGGCAAGCGGCTCGCGGCGGGCCGGCGCACCGTGGTCGACGCGACCAGCGTGCAGCAGGAGAGCCGCAGGCAGCTGGTCGAACTGGCCAAGAAGCACGACGTGCTGCCCATCGCCATCGTGCTCGACGTACCGGAGGACGTGTGCGCCGAGCGCAACGCCGCGCGCTCCGACCGGGCCGGCATGCCGCGCCGCGTCATCCAGCGGCACATCCGCGAACTGCGCCGTTCCGTACGCCACTTGGAGCGTGAGGGCTTCCGCAAGGTGCACGTCCTGCGCGGTGTGGAGGAGGCCGAGAGTGCGCAGATCCGCACGGAGAAGCGGTTCAACGACCTGACCCACCTCACCGGGCCCTTCGACATCATCGGCGACATCCACGGCTGCGCCTCCGAACTGGAGTCGCTGCTCGGCAAGTTGGGCTACCTGGACGGAGTCCACCCCGAGGGCCGTACCGCCGTCTTCGTCGGCGACCTTGTGGACCGCGGCCCCGACACCCCGGGCGTCCTGCGCCGCGTGATGTCCATGGTCGCGTCGGGCGACGCGCTGTGCGTGCCCGGCAACCACGAGAACAAGTACGGGCGTTACCTCAAGGGCCGCAAGGTCCAGCACACGCACGGTCTCGCCGAGACGATCGAGCAGATGGAGGGGGAGAGCGAGGAGTTCAGGCAGCGAGTACGGGAGTTCGTTGACGGGCTCGTCAGCCACTACGTCCTCGACGGCGGACGGCTCGTCGTCTGCCACGCCGGTCTGCCCGAGAAGTACCACGGCCGTACGTCGGGACGGGTGCGCTCGCACGCGCTGTACGGCGACACGACCGGTGAGACGGACGAGTTCGGGCTGCCCGTGCGCTACCCGTGGGCGGAGGAGTACCGGGGCCGCGCGGCCGTGGTGTACGGCCACACGCCCGTCCCCACCGCGACCTGGCTGAACAACACGATCTGCGTCGACACCGGTGCCGTCTTCGGCGGCAAGCTGACCGCGCTGCGCTGGCCGGAGCGCGAGCTCGTCGACGTACCGGCCGAGCGGGTCTGGTACGAGCCGGCCAGGCCGCTCAGGACGGAGGCGCCCGGCGGCCACGACGGGCGGCCGCTCGACCTGGCGGACGTGCACGGCCGTCGGGTCGTGGAGACCCGGTACGCGGGGCGGGTGTCGGTCCGTGAGGAGAACGCGGCCGCGGCCCTGGAGGTCATGAGCCGCTTCGCCGTGGACCCGCGGCTGCTGCCGTATCTGCCGCCGACCATGGCGCCCACCGCGACCTCGCACATCGAGGCCCGCGGCGGAGCCGCTGATGGACACTTCCTGGAGCACCCGGCCGAAGCCTTCGCCCAGTACGCGGCGGACGGGGTCGCGCGCGTCGTGTGCGAGGAGAAGCACATGGGCTCGCGGGCGGTCGCGCTGGTGTGCCGGGACGCGGAGGCCGCGCGCGAGCGGTTCGGGGTGGAGGGACCGACCGGTTCGCTCTACACCCGTACCGGACGGCCCTTCTTCGATGATCTCGCCGTCACGGAGGAGGTCCTCGGGCGGATAAGGAGTGCTGTCACCGAGGCCGGGCTGTGGGAGGAGCTGGCCACCGACTGGGTGCTGCTGGACGCCGAGTTGATGCCGTGGTCGCTCAAGGCCGCCGGGCTGCTCCGGACGCAGTACGCCGCTGTCGGGGCCGCCTCGGGGGCCGCGTTCCCGGGTGCGATCGCCGCGCTCGAAGGGGCGGCGGCGCGTGGTGTCGACGTACAGGATCTGCTCGTGAAGCAGCGGGAGCGGGCCGCCGACGCCGCCGCGTTCACCGATGCGTACCGGCGGTACTGCTGGACCACGTCCGGTCTGGACGGTGTGCGGCTCGCGCCCTTCCAGATCCTCGCCGTCCAGGGGCGGAGCCTGGCCGGGCTGCCGCACGACGAACAGCTCGCGCTGATCGACCGCTTCGTGTCGAGCGACGCGTCCGGGCTGCTGCAGACCACGCGGCGGCTCTTCGTCGACACGGGTGACCCGGACTCGGTACGGGCCGGCGTCGACTGGTGGCTGGAGATGACCGGGCGCGGCGGCGAGGGCATGGTCGTCAAGCCGGTCGAGGCGGTGGGGCGCACCGGAGAGGGACGGCTCGTACAGCCCGGCATCAAGTGCCGTGGCCGCGAGTACCTCCGGATCATCTACGGCCCGGAGTACACCCGGCCCGAGAACCTCGAACGCCTCCGCGGCCGCTCCCTGAACCACAAGCGCTCGCTGGCGATCCGGGAGTACGCACTCGGCCTGGAGGCGCTGGACCGGCTGGCCGAGGGCGAACCGCTGTGGCGGGTGCACGAGGCGGTGTTCGGGGTGCTGGCCCTGGAGTCGGAGCCGGTGGATCCGCGGCTGTAGGGCGGCTCGGCGCAAGGAGAGGAGTTTTTCAGGGGCAACCGCCGGAGGCGATCGGTGGGTGAACAGGTGTCCGGGTGGTCAAGATGGAGGCATGGGATTCCATGTCGACTCCGAGGCCGGGCGGCTCCGCCGCGTCATCCTGCACCGGCCTGATCTCGAGCTCAAAAGGCTCACCCCCAGCAACAAGGACGCTCTGCTCTTCGACGACGTGCTGTGGGTGCGCCGGGCGCGCGCGGAGCACGACGGATTCGCGGACGTGCTGCGCGACCGCGGGGTCACCGTCCACCTCTTCGGCGACCTGCTCACGGACGTCCTGGGCATTCCGGCCGCCCGGGAACTCGTATTGGACCGCGTCTTCGACGAGAAGGAGTACGGGCCGCTCGCCACCGACCACATCCGGGAGGCCTTCGAAGCCATGTCGGCGGGCGAGCTGGCCGAGGTCCTGGTCGGCGGGATGACCAAGCGGGAGTTCCTGGACACGCACGCGGAGCCGACGTCCGTGCGCTTCCACGTCATGGAACTCGACGACTTCCTGCTCCGGCCGCTGCCCAACCACCTCTTCACCCGGGACACCTCCGCCTGGATATACGACGGGGTCTCCATCAACGCCATGCGCTGGCCGGCGCGGCAGCGCGAGACCGTGCACTTCGAGGCGATCTACCGGCACCATCCGCTGTTCCGGGACGAGAGCTTCAACATCTGGTCGGAGGGGCAGGCGGACTATCCGTCGACGATCGAGGGCGGCGACGTTCTCGTCATCGGCAACGGCGCCGTGCTCATAGGCATGAGTGAGCGGACGACGCCCCAGGCCGTGGAGATGCTCGCCCACAAGCTGTTCGCCGCCGGTTCGGCGACGACGATCGTGGCGCTCGACATGCCCAAGAGACGGGCCCTCATGCACCTCGACACCGTGATGACGATGGTCGACGGCGACATCTTCACGCAGTACGCGGGACTCGGCATGCTCCGCTCGTACACCATCGAACCGGGTGTGGGGGACAAGGAGCTGAAGGTCACCGACCACCCGCCGGAGCACATGCACCGCGCGATCGCCGCGGCACTCGGGCTGAGCGAGATCCGCGTGCTGACCGCGACGCAGGACGTGCACGCGGCGGAGCGGGAGCAGTGGGACGACGGCTGCAACGTCCTCGCGGTCGAGCCGGGGGTGGTGATCGCGTATGAGCGGAACGCGACGACCAATACGCATTTGCGGAAGCAGGGCATCGAGGTGATCGAGATTCCGGGGAGCGAGCTGGGG
>NZ_JAAKZY010000365.1 GCF_011045015.1 Streptomyces scabichelini
GGAACGGGTAGGGGCGGCGGGGGCGAAAAACCCACCCGGTGGAGGCGCCGTTACGCCGTCAGGCGGGCGATGGCCTCCTCGAGCGGCAGCTCCTCGCGCTCGCCCGTGCGGCGGTCCTTGAGCTCGAGGACGCCCTCGGCCGAGCGGCGGCCGGCGACCAGGATCTTGGGGACGCCGATCAGCTCGGCGTCCGTGAACTTCACGCCGGGCGAGACCCCGGCCCGGTCGTCCACCAGGACGCGTACGCCCGCCGCGCCCAGCTTCTGAGAGACGTCGAGCGCCAGCTCGGTCTGGAGGGCCTTGCCGGCGGCGACGACGTGCACGTCGGCCGGGGCCACCTCGCGGGACCAGCACAGACCCTGCTCGTCCGCCGACTGCTCGGCGAGGGCGGCCACCGCGCGGGAGACGCCGATGCCGTACGAGCCCATGGTCACGCGGACCGGCTTGCCGTTCTGGCCGAGGACGTCGAGCTGGAAGGTGTCCGCGTACTTGCGCCCCAGCTGGAAGATGTGGCCGATCTCGATGGCGCGGTCCATCTTGAGGCCGGTGCCGCAGGCGGGGCACGGGTCGCCCGCCTCGACGACGACCACGTCGAGGTAGTCGTCCACCTCGAAGTCCCGGCCGCAGACCACGTTGCGCGCGTGCTTGTCCGGCTTGTTCGCGCCCGTGATCCAGGCCGTGCCCGGCGCCACGCGCGGGTCGGCGATGTAGCGGACCTTGTCCAGGCCCTGCGGGCCCACGTAACCGCGTACGAGATCCTCACGGCCCACGAAGTCCTCGGCCGTCACCAGCTCCACGACGGCGGGCGCGAGGTGTTCGCCCAGCTTGCCGAGGTCGACCTCCCGGTCGCCGGGGACGCCGACGGCGACGATCTCGCCGTCCACCTTGACCAGGAGGTTCTTGAGGGTGGCGGAGGCCGGCACACCGAGGTGCTCGGCGAGGGTCTCGATGGTCGGGGTGTCGGGGGTGTCCAGCTCCTCGACCGGGCCGTGCTCGACGCCCTCGACCGGCGTCAGCGCGAAGGTGACCGCCTCCGTGTTCGCCGCGTAGTCGCAGGCCGGGCAGTCCACGAAGGTGTCCTCACCGGCCGCGGCGGGCGCCAGGAACTCCTCCGAGGCCGAGCCGCCCATCGCGCCGGAGACGGCGGAGACGATGCGGTAATCCAGACCCAGGCGCGCGAAGATCTTCTGGTACGCCTCGCGGTGCAGCGCGTACGACTCGGCGAGCCCCTCGTCCGTGGTGTCGAAGGAGTACGAGTCCTTCATCTGGAACTCGCGGCCGCGCAGCACGCCGGAGCGGGGGCGGGCCTCGTCCCGGTACTTGGTCTGGATCTGGTAGAGGATCACCGGCAGGTCCTTGTAGGACGAGCACTGGTCCTTGACGATCTGGGTGAAGATCTCCTCGTGCGTCGGGCCCAGCAGATAGTCGGCGCCCTTGCGGTCCTTGACGCGGAAGAGGAGGTCGCCGTACTCCTCCCAGCGGCCCGACGCCTCGTACGGCTCGCGCGGCAGCAGAGCGGGCAGCAGGACCTCCTGGCCGCCGATGGCGTCCATCTCCTCGCGCACCACGCGCGAGACGTTCTCGAGGACCTTCTTGCCCAGCGGCAGCCACGTCCAGATACCGGCCGACGTGCGGCGCACGTAGCCGGCGCGGACGAGCAGCTTGTGGCTGAGCGTCTCGGCGTCCGCCGGGTCGTCGCGCAGTGTCTTGACCATCAACCGGGACATGCGCTGGACCTGGGCCATGATTCTTAACTCCTGCGGGGTAAGGGTGATGGCTAGGAGGTTAGCCGGGCGTGCCATCCGGGTGGAAATCGGTCGGCGCTTCAGGCGGTCGGCACCCCGGGCACTCAGCGCCTGCGGAGGGGCAAGGGGGCGCCCATCACCGCGTACGGCTTCGGGGCGCTGGGGAACAGGACGTTGCGGGCCAGGTCCTGGTAGCCGAGGGAGTGGTACAGGCCGCGGGCCGGGCTGTCCGTGTCGATGGCCGAGAGGATCGAGCGGGGCTCGGTGGCCCCTTCCGTGATGGTGGTGATCAGGGCGCGGCCGATGCCGCGGTTCTGGTAGTGCGGGTGCACGTGCAGCTCGGTGATCACGAAAGAGTCGTCGAGCCAGGATTCGTGGCCCTGGGCGCGCAGATAGGGCTCGACGACGGTGGACCACCAGTGCGCGCGGTCGTTGGGCATGCCGTAGACGAACCCGACGAGCCGGCCGTCGGGTGTGGTGGCGCCGAGTGCGCGGGCGCCGGGGTAGGTGAGATGCCGCAGCACGATCTGCCGCCGTACGGCGATCTCGTCCGAGCCGAGCCCGAAGGCCACGGCCTGCACGGCGAGCGCCTCGTCGATCCGTGCGGCCAGATCCAGCGGGCCGATGACGACGTCGTCGGGCGTACGGGGGCCCTGGCCGGGGATGCGAAGCATGTCGGGGAGACTACCTGTGCGCTGCCCTGGGTTGCGCTGGGGACTGCGGGTTGTCTTGTTGGGTGCGGGTCGTTTGTGGCTGGTCGCGCAGTTCCCCGCGCCCCTAAAGGGGCGCTCAGCCCCCCGAACTTAAAGGGGCGAACCTCAGAACAGCACGCTCATGAATGCGCCGATCTCCTGGAAGCCCACCCTCTGGTACGTGCGGCGGGCCGCCGTGTTGAAGTCGTTGACGTACAGGCTGGCGACTGGTGCGACGTCCGCGAGGGCGTAGCGGAGGACGGCCGCCATGCCGGGTGCCGCGAGGCCCTGGCCTCGGTACTCGGGGGCGACCCAGACGCCCTGGATCTGGCAGGCCTGTGGGGTCGCGGCGCCGATCTCCGCCTTGAAGATCACCCGGCCGTCCGGGCCGAGGCGGGCGAACGAGCGCCCGGAGCCGACGAGTTCGGCGACCCGGGCCTGATAGAGGAGCCCGCCGTCACCGGCGAGCGGCGAGACGCCGACCTCCTCGGTGAACATCGCCACGCACGCGGGCATGATCGTCTCCATCTCGTCCTTGCGGATGCGGCGGACGTACGGATCCGGGGCGATGTCGGAGGGCACCCGGTCGGTGACCATCAGGGGCTGTTGGGGGCGGACCTCGCGGGCGGGGCCCCAGTTCGGTTCGAGCAGGTGCCACAGCTGGGCGGTGGCCTCGGCGGGGCCGACTATGGAGGAGCAGCGGCGGCCCGCGCGACGGGCCCGGTCCGCGAAGGCGCGTACGGCGCGGGGAGTCGCGCAGATCGGGACCAGGTTGGCGCCCGCGTAACAGAGGGACGTCAGCATGCCGTCCTCGTACCAGCCCCACATCTCGCCGCCGAGCCGCCACGGGTCGAGGCCCGCGACATGCACCCGGGATGTCACGAAGGCGTTCACTACCGGCTCGCGGTCGAGGACGGCGAGCGCGGCGTCCAGGTCACTCGGTTCGAGGACCCTGGTGGTGGTCTGCGTCAACACGTGCGGGGGCCTCACCCTGGGATCTGCTGATTCCCCGCACTGTACCTGGCGAAAATGGGCGACGCCGCCCGATGGCGGGGGCCTCCGGGCGGCGCTGGTGACATCGGGGTCAGCCGTGGCCCCGGGGGTGGCCGTGACCCACCTGGATCTCGTCGATCCGGAGTTGCTGATAGAACCGCGGCACGGTCGCCGCCGCCCAGGTCGTGGCCACATCCAGCCTGAGGTAGCGGGTGCGTACGTCACCGAGGTCGATGAACCGGACGCCCCGGGCGCTCTCCAGCACCCCGGCCTTCACCTCGCGCCAGGTCGACCCGTCATCGCTCACGGACACCGTGTAGTCCTTGATCCGCGCGGAGTCCTCCGCCCTGCCGAAGGTCTCCCTGTTGTACGTGGGCGACCACTCGCTCTGGTTGATGCCGAGGTACGTGGCCTTGCGGGCCTTGCCGAGGTCGAGGGTGTAACTCGCGGGAAGTACGCCCTTGTTGTCCGTGTACGAGGTGAAGTCCCCATCGGTGAGGGCGGGTTCACTCGCCTTGACCGCGCCGGCCGGGTACACGCCCTGCCGCGCGGGGGCGGTCTCCACCTTGAACACCGTGTCGTACGCGTCCCAGTCGGCGATCGAGTCGATGGTGAGCGTGCCGTCGCGCTGGTCGAACGGCAGGCGCTTGCCGGTACGCAGATCGGTGATCCGCTTCACCTTGTAGCCGTTGTCGCGGATGCGGACCTCGTCGCTGGTGGTGGGCTTGGTGGTGACGTGTACGTACTGCTTGGTGGTGGGGTTGGCCCGGCTGACGGTGATGTAGCCGTATGCGCCGTCGTTCCAGGCGCCGGGCTGCATGCCGCCGTACATGTAGCCGCCGCCGTCGACTCCGTGCAGGGACTCCCAGACGGGCGGCAGATAGTCCTTCATGAAGTCGGTGAACTTCTGCTGCTGGGGCGGGAATCTGCCGTTGACCATCGCGGTGAGGTTCATGAGGGACTTGATGGACGTGCCGGCGTTGGCGGCGTAACGCCCGACGTTGAGGCCGGTGGAGACGGGGCGGTCCTGGCCGTCGTACCACCACGCGCCCGTGTCCGGGACCTTGTAGCAGGACTCGGTGAGGCGGGGCATCGGGGTCCAGATCGCCGAGGGCTGGTCGTACGGCGGGGTCATCCCGGTCTTCTGTTCGTGGGACACCATGTCCATGGCCGGGGTGTCCTCGTTGTTGTTGCTCAGCGTCATGTCCGGGCGCCGTTGCCGGATCTGTTCGTAGAGCTGGTTCTGCTCCCAGTACTCGTTGTCGTTGTCGATCCAGAACCCGGAGAGTTTCGGGTAGTTGGCCATGACCTCGAAGAAGTTCTCGTAGCTGAACTCGCCGAAGCCGGGGCGGGTGGTGAGGTCGACGTCGCGGCCCTTGTAGGCGGAGTACGCGGCCGAGTCGAGGGTCTCGATGCCCTGCTCGTTGTGCCACTTGGGGTCGTCGGTCATGTAGAGGATGACCTTGAGGCCCTTGGCGTTCGCGGCCTTGATCAGTTCCCCGAGGATGTCGCGTTCCGTCGAGCAGGAGCCGGGGATCTTGGACGGCCAGGGGCGGGCGTAGCCGAGCCGTGAGTGGAAGGTGGCGAGCACGATGTAACTCGCCTTGAGCTTGCGGGCCTCGTCGACCCAGTAGTCAGGCGTCCAGCCGCCGTCGGTGACCGCCTTCTCCCACTCCGCGCAGTCGTAGTGCTTGGGGGCGGTGAACATGCCCCAGTGGAGGAAGAGTCCGGCGGTGGCGTTGCGGAGGGTGTTCTGACGGGGTGGCGTCTCCCTTTCCGTCTCCGCGGCTGCGACAGGGCTGGACGTGAGAACCAGTCCCGCTAACAGGGAGAGTACGGCGGCCCACAAGGCGAGTGCTCTACGGTGTCTCATACGGTCACCCATCCGACGAATTCCCGTTGGGGGCACCACGGTTGACCCGCTCACCCCCTGGACTCGCACAAGATCCCGCCATACATCGGAGCTGTCAAGGGATCTCGCCTACGCTTCCCGTCCCCTGGGGCTCCGCCCCCGGACCCCCGTTGTCGGCCTGGCGGCCTCGTCCTCAAACGCCGGACGGGCTGAATTC
>NZ_JAAKZY010000366.1 GCF_011045015.1 Streptomyces scabichelini
CACCCCCACCCCGCCCGGCCGCATGCCGAAGACCCGGACCCCGCGAGGGGACCCGGGTCTTCATTCCCGATGGCGTCCGTCACGCCGCCACCGGAACCTCCGACACCGCACCGCTCGCCGCAGGCGACAACGCCAGCTCCAGCACCTGCCGAACATCCGTGACGGCGTGAACGTCGAGCTTCTCCAGAACCTCGGCGGGCACATCGTCCAGATCGGGCTCGTTCCGCTTGGGAATGACGACGGTGTTGACACCGGCCCGGTGGGCAGCAAGCAGCTTCTGCTTGACGCCGCCGATCGGCAGCACCCGCCCGGTCAGCGAGACCTCACCGGTCATCGCCACATCCGTACGGACCAGCCGTCCGCTGAGCAGCGACGCGAGAGCCGTCGTCATCGTGACGCCCGCGCTCGGTCCGTCCTTGGGCACGGCGCCCGCCGGGAAGTGGATGTGCACGCCCCGGTCCTTCAGGTCGCCCACGGGCAGCTCGAGTTCGGCGCCGTGCGAGCGGAGGAAGGAGAGCGCGATCTGTGCGGACTCCTTCATCACGTCGCCCAGCTGACCCGTGAGGGTCAGACCCGCGGCTCCCGTCTCCGGATCGGCCAGCGACGCCTCCACGTACAGGACGTCACCGCCCGCGCCGGTGACCGCGAGCCCGGTGGCGACACCGGGGACGGCCGTGCGGCGCTCGGCCGGGTCCTGGGCGGCCTCGGGCACGTGGTGCGGCCGCCCGATCAGGTCGCGCAGATCGCCCTCGCCGACCGTGAACGGCAGCTTCCGCTCGCCGAGTTCGTGCTGCGCGGCCACCTTGCGGAGCAGCCGTGCGATGGAGCGCTCCAGGTTCCGTACGCCCGCTTCCCGCGTGTACTCACCGGCGAGCTTGCGCAACGCGCTCTCGTCGAGGGTGACTTCGGCCTTCTCCAGGCCCGCGCGCTCCAACTGCCGCGGCAGCAGGTGGTCGCGGGCGATGACGACCTTCTCGTCCTCGGTGTACCCGTCGAGCCGGACCAACTCCATACGGTCGAGCAGCGCCTCCGGAATGGCCTCCAGGACGTTCGCGGTGGCCAGGAAGACGACGTCGCTCAGGTCCAGCTCCACCTCCAGGTAGTGGTCCCGGAAGGTGTGGTTCTGGGCGGGGTCGAGGACTTCGAGGAGGGCCGCGGCCGGGTCGCCCCGGAAGTCGGAGCCCACCTTGTCGATCTCGTCGAGGAGGACGACGGGGTTCATGGACCCGGCCTCCTTGATGGCGCGGACGATACGGCCGGGCAGCGCGCCCACGTACGTACGCCGGTGACCGCGGATCTCGGCTTCGTCCCGTACGCCGCCGAGCGCGACCCGTACGAACTTCCGCCCCATCGCGTGCGCGACGGACTCGCCGAGACTCGTCTTACCGACACCGGGCGGCCCGACGAGCGCGAGCACGGCACCGCCGCGCCGCCCGCCCACGACTCCAAGACCCCGCTCCAGTCGCCGCTTGCGCACGGCCAGGTACTCGGTGATCCGCTCCTTCACGTCCTGCAGCCCGGCGTGCTCGGCGTCGAGGATGGCCTGGGCACCCTGGATGTCGTACTCATCCTCCGTGCGCTCGTTCCAGGGGAGTTCGAGCACGGTGTCGAGCCAGGTCCTGATCCACGAGCCCTCGGGCGACTGGTCGCTCGACCGCTCCAGCTTGTCGACCTCCTTGAGCGCGGCCTCGCGGACCTTCTCGGGAAGGTCGGCGGCCTCGACGCGGGCCCGGTAGTCGTCGGACTCCTCGCCGTCCTGCTCACCGTTCAGCTCGCGCAACTCCTTGCGTACGGCCTCGAGCTGCCGCCGCAGCAGGAACTCGCGCTGCTGCTTGTCGACGCCTTCCTGTACGTCCTTGGCGATGGACTCGGCGACGTCCTGCTCGGCGAGGTGCTCGCGGAGCTGCTCGGTGGCGAGCTTGAGACGGGCGACCGGGTCGGCGGTCTCGAGGAGCTCCACCTTCTGCTCGGTGGAGAGGAAGGGCGAGTAGCCGGAGTTGTCGGCAAGGGCGGAAACGTCATCGATCGCCTGCACCCGGTCGACCACCTGCCAGGCAGCGCGCTTGCGCAGCCAGCTGGTGGCGAGAGCCTTGTACTCCTTGACGAGGTCGGCAACCTGACCGGGCAGCGGATCAGGCACGCTCTCGTCGACCCGCGTCCCCTCGACCCACAGCGCGGCACCGGGCCCGGTGGTCCCGGCCCCGATCTTCACCCGCCCACGCCCGCGGATCAGCGCGCCCGGGTCGCCGTCGGCGAGCCGGCCGACCTGCTCGACCGTCCCGAGCACACCCGTGCTCGCGTACGTCCCGTCGATGCGTGGAACAAGAAGGACCTTCGGCTTGCTGCCTCCACTGGAACGGGCGGCGGCCTGCGCGGCCTCCACCGCGGCTCGTACGTCGGTGTCGTTCAGGTCCAGGGGCACCACCATCCCGGGCAGCACGACCTCGTCGTCGAGCGGCAGCACGGGCAGGGTGAGCGGTGTGGACGTCGAAGCCATGATCTCCCCTTAGGCAGTCAAGTTGAGTTATGCAGACTCAATGCACGCGCGCCGTCGAATGTTCCCCTCCCTGGCGCCCGTTCGCTGTCAGCGATCACTGCTGTTGGGATCGGGTGGACGACGCGTACCGTCAGTCAGGTAATGACTACGAGCGGCCAGTGACTATTACAGGGGGCGGGATGGACCGTACGGTACGGGCCTGGGTGGACGGATGGGTCGTCTCACGCGGGGCGGCGCCGCCCGTGGTCGAGCCCTGGGGATACACGGTCGACGTGGGCCTGCCGGATCACGTCACCCGGCATGTCCTCGCCGCGACGAACGGTGCCGTCGAGGAGGCGGTGGTCCGGAAGGTGGCGTCCGGGGTGACCGGAGCCGGCGTGTGGCTCAAGGTCTTCGCCGACCCGTCCGTCGTCGGCCCCTGGCTGGGCGACGGCTGGTGGGTTGACCCGGTACCGGGCTTCCTGATGTCGGCACCCCTGACCGCCGACGCCCCCACTCCGCCCGTCCCGGACGGCTACCGACTGCGCACCTGGTCACGCGGCGGCGTCATCCGAGCCCTCGTCACGACGACGGACGGTTCGTGGGCCGCACACGGCAAGATCGCCCCGACGGACACGACAGCGGTCGCCGACCAGATCGAAACGGCACCCGCCCACCGCCGTAGGGGCCTGGGCCGTCTGGTCATGGGGACGCTGGCGCGGGCGGCGGTCGCCGAGGGCGCGGAAACCGGCGTCCTCGGCGGGACACCGGAAGGGCGGGCGCTGTACGAGTCGGTGGGGTGGAGGGTGGTGGCGCCGCTGACGAGCGCGAGGTGCACGGGGGCACGGAGTTGAGGGGTACGGGGTCGAGGGGTACGGAGTCGAGGGCTGCCCCTCAGACCGAATGCGCCTGGAAGGCATGTGCGGGCGCATCACTGAGTGCCCTGGCAACCGGGGCTACTCCAGCCACGCTCCGTCGCGCATGAGGACTCTGCCGCGCAGCTCCGGCTCGCCGCGCCAGGCGAGGACAGTCCTCGGAGCCACGCGTATATACAGAAAAGGACCTTCCTCCGCACGTGGGTCCCACCCGAACTTTTCGGCGAACGCATCCGCGGCATCCTCCGGCACACCCCGGTCCGGGAAGCACTCCGCCTCCCCTTGCAGAAGCACCACATCGAAGGTGTCCGGCAATGCCAGGCGCACGCGGGGTTCCTGTCGCACGTTACGAGCGGTCGCGGAGGTCTCGCCGGTGCACATCCACACGGCCCGCCCGTCCCACCAGAACCACAGCGGCACTTGATGCGGGCCATGATCCGGATGAGCCGTCGACACCCATATATCCCGTTCTCCAGCGAGCCGTTCAAGAGTGTCGCGCCTTCGCTCCGGCACATCACGACGAGCGATTCCCGTGGTCTGCATGAACGCCGACCCTAATCAGCGGTTCCGAAGCGCGCATGGGGCGTTGGCCCTACTCCCAGCGACCGACAAGCCACTCAGCCCCTGTCCTGGGGGGCTGTTTCGATGAGCTGCTGCAGGTCCAGGACGAGCATGAGTGAATACCTCCCCAAAGAGGCGAGACGCCCAAAGATTTCTCGGGCCAGGGCTTCCTGGCGGGCAAGGTCCGAACCGAAATCCCGGACGGTGAACAGTGATTCGTATCTCCCAAAAGGGATTCCGTGATCTTCTTCGTATTCGTGTGAGAGCTCCACTTCTACGGCAGCCTGTCCCAGGCTGGCGGCGTAGTCGATGCAGTCGACGCATTCGGAGCTGACAGGAGCAAGTTGGACCCCGCAGGCAAAGGAGATGTCAGCCAACAACTGCTCCCGGGGGCTTCCAGGGTGAATGAATATGTAGTGATATTGACTCATGCAACACCTCTACGGCCAGCGGATTATGTAATCACCACCGGTGATTCTGATGGAGCGAATCCTGCGGACCGCGATATGGGTCACTCCGTGCTCGGATCATCAGAAGTGATCGTCGATGCGGAGCGCCTTTTCGAAGCACATGCTTCGCGCAGCCAGTCGTCGAGTACGGCAAAGTCCGTATCGACGAGGCCGATCGTCGAATCGACGCGGTGGAGGAGTGCTTGCCCTGGATGGTGCCTGGACACCCAGGCGCGATCGAGGTCGGTGATCTCGTCGTCGACCCAGATGAACGGGCGTCCCGCCGCAGCCTGGACGAGGGCTCGGGTCTTCCAGTGCAGCACGTCTGCCTCGTCTTCCTCCGGTGCGTCCGGCAGGTCCGCCACCGGAAGCTCGGGCAGCCCGAGCAGCGGCGCTATCACCTCGTTGGCGTCGCCCATCCAAGCGGTGGCCCACACCAGCGCGCAGGGCAGCGCCCGCAAACGCGGACCGTGCGCGAGATCGATCTTCGCCAGCTGAGGATTCGACACGTCCTGCCAGCCGTCCCAGTCCTCGAGGGCCGAGGGAAGCCGCGCTCCCCCAAAGGGCAGGAGCGTTCCGTCGACGTCCAGGAAGAGCAGCGGGCGCTCCGCATCTTCCGCGTTTTCGGCCATGACCGCACGCTATCGGCTTCCTCCGAGCGGGGCAGCTGTCCCTTCAGCCGATCCCCATCAGCCGGTCGAAGTCCGAGCAGTCCCGTTCCTGAGGCCGCGCGGCCACGTGATCCACCAGCAGCTCGAACCACACAACCTTGCCGTGCACCCGGCCCGCCTCCCGGCCCAGCGCGAACGTCCCCCACTCGTTGGCGCACAGGTCCACGAGGGCGAGCCCTCGGCCTCCGTCCGCCTCCGGAGCGGGGCACTCCGTGGGGCGCGGCAGGAGCGGACCCGTGTCCCAGACGCTCCCCCTCAGCCGCTTGTCCGCCCACTTCAGGCGTACGGAGGCGGGGCCGGGGGCGTAACGGCACGAGTTGGTGAGCAGTTCGGAGGTCAACAGGACGGCGGTGTCCGCGAGTTCGGGGAGGCCGTGCTTGTCGAGGACGAGCCTGACGGTGGCACGGGCGATGGCGGGGGCGAGGGGGTCGTGGGGGACCTGGAGGGTGTACTCC
>NZ_JAAKZY010000367.1 GCF_011045015.1 Streptomyces scabichelini
GGGGGGTGGGTAGGTAGGTGCGGAAAGCGTGAACACCGAGGGTCACGTTGTCCTTTGACCGCTCAGACGAGCAGCGTTTGGACGCGGCGGGGAGAAATGTTCACGCTTTCCGTGACCGGTATGTATGCGCGGGCGGGTGAATGCCGATGGGTGGAGCGCCTTCGGTTGGGAGGGCACGCTGGGTTGGGTTGTGCGGCGGAGGGCCAGGCCTCCGGATGGGAGACGGCCCCAATCTGCGCCCATCCCCATCCGGACGGTCTCACCGCCGCGGGCCGCCCTTTGGGCGCGCCGCACCTGAGGGGCGACGAGCTGTGTTCAGGAGGCGGACGGCCCCAATGTGGCATCCGTGCGGGGGGCGCCGGGCCGGGGTTCCTTGAGCTCGATGAACATGGAATGGGTGGCCGTCTGGCCCACATTGCGGCCCTGGTGCTCCTGCGCGTCCAGCCAGCGGACCTGTCCCGCCTCCAGGGCGACCGGGACGTCTCGGCCTCCGGCCGAGATCACTCGCTGGAACGAGGAGAGGGTCACCATGACGGTGTCCGGATGGGCATGCCGGTGCGTCGCATCGCCCGGCGTATCGCGGTACTCGAGCACCCGCACACGTTCGTTCTCCCACAAGACCCGGTACAGCTGCGGGTCGGTGACCACAGGGTCATTCATGGGACTAACGTACCATGACGGCATGGCAGTACCATATGAGTCGACGGGGCGAATCCGGCAGAAGCAGCGCACTCGCGACGCCCTCGTCGAGGCCGCCCGATCCCTGCTGGAGAGCGGACACACCCCGACCGTGGAACAGTCGGCTGACGCCGCCGGCATCTCCCGTACCACGGCCTACCGTTACTTCCCGAACCAGAGACACCTGCTCCTGGCTGCGATGCCGACCATCGACCGGCCCAGCCTGCTCGACCAGGACGCACCCGAGGACGTCCACGCCCGCCTCGACCTGGTCATCGCCGAGCAGACGCAGATCTTGCGCAAGTGGGAGCCGCAACTGCGAGCCGCGCTGCGGCTGTCCCTGGATCAGGAACCACAGACGCCGCGCGACGCCCGCCCAGTGCTGCGACAAGGCAGGGCCATCGCATGGATCGAGGACGCCCTGGCACCGCTGGCTGAGTCGCACCCGCACGTCGACCGCAGACGACTCGCTGTCGCTATTCGCGCCGGCTGCGGAATCGAGTCCTGGGTCTGGATGGTGGACATCGCCGGTGTGTCACAGGTGGAGGCCGCAACCCTCATGCGGGAGTCAGCACAAGCTCTGCTGGCCGCTGCCCTGGCACAACCCGGCGAAGCTTCCCGGTCACAACGGTCACAACGGTCACAGCGGTCACAGGACTAGCGGGCGGCCCTCACGTTCACTTGAGAGCCAGCGCCACGATTACTCCGCTACGGCGCCGATGAAGTCCGTCCAGGCCGCCGCACCGATCACCAGCACGGGCCCGTCCGTGACCTTGCTGTCCCGGACGGGGACGATGCCGGGGACTCCGTCGGCCACCTCGACGCAGTCCTCCCCGCCGCTGCCGCCGCTGTGGCTGCTCTTGCGCCAGCGGGCGGTACCCGGGAAGTCGTACGCGACCTCGACGCACGACTCGCCGTCCTCGCCGCCGCTGTAACTGCTCTTGCGCCAGCGGGCGTTGCTCAGGTCGTACTCGCGCATCGTCTGTAGTCCTCCGCCACCGATTCGATCAGGGCCAGGGACGCCTCCGGCGACAGAGCAGCGCCCCTGAGGAGATCGTAATACCCCTGGATGCGCTTCACGACGGCTGGATCGTCCAGCAGGTTCCCCGAAAGCACGCCCTCTGTATAGGCAGTTGGCGGGGCGTCCTCGAACTCCATGAGCGTCATCATCTTGCCCATGGTCGGGTGCGCTCCGGCCGAGAACGGGAGCACCTGCACCAGCAGCATGCGCTTGCGGATCATCGCCGCGATGTGGTCCAACTGGGCTGCCATGGCGCCCGGCCCGCCGACCGGGACACGGAGTGCAGTTTCGTGCAGGGCTGCCCAATACACGGGCCGTGTAGCGTCCCTGAGGATCGGAGCCCGGTCCATACGGGCCCTGACCATCTCCTCGATGTACGCCTCCGATGCGAGCGGTTTGCTGGCCAGGTAGAGCGCGCGGGCGTACTCAGGGGTTTGCAGGAGTCCCGGGACCACCGTAGGCGCCCAGTCACAGATGCTGGTTGCCAGCTGCTCCAACTCCACCACGTGCGCGAAGTACGTATATGGCTGCTCCTTGATGAGCTTTCGCCAAAGCCTCTCGAAAAAGCCGTCGGTTTGTAGCAGCTCATCGATTCGTTGCGCCACATCCAACTGCGGCTTCCGAATAGCCTGTTCGAATTGCCCAATGTAGCCGCCCGACACAAAAACGCGAGAACCCAACTCCGCCTGAGTGAATCCGGCCTCCTCCCGCCGCCGTTTCAGCTCCGTGCCGAAGAACTCCCAAGCCGCCTGCCGGGAACCATTGGCCATGGCCAACCCCCTTGTACTGCACCGTCGTTGCTGAGCGTAGAGGTCTTCCGAGTCTAAGCGGCCAGCGCCATCTTGGAGATGAAAAGCGTGAAACCCAAAAGCAAGGGGAGCACCGAGATGGCTGACTATGAAGGTCGCGGCGCACGGCACTCGGCGGCATGCGTCGAGGAGGCGGAGGAAACGTTGAAAGAGTTGCGCACAGCACTCGCGAACGCAGGAATTAAGTTGCCGACACTCCGGATCGACCCGGCAAGTTTGGCGCGGGAGACGCCTTGTCGGCTCATCGAATTGGGGCGGTGTTCCGTCGAGACGGCGGCACGGCTGGCGGCGGTGATCCGGTGAGGCCGCCGATCGGGGCGTACGCCTTCGACACGAAGACGGGGAAGGTGGGCGTGGTGATGGGGCACGAGGGACCCTACGTACAGCTCAGACCGATCGGCGGCGGGCGCGAGTGGGACTGCGAGCCGGGCTCGGTCCGCACGGCCACCCAAGCGGAACGGCTCCGCGCGGCTACGGCGTACGCGAACGCACGCAGCCGCGGGGAGGTCCCTTGAAGGGTCACAGGTGGTAGTCGTGTGGAGATCGGCGTGACATAGGGTGCGGGCGCATGGCGATATGGAACCCGATACGGAACCTTCGCAAGCCGAAGGCGGCTCGCAAGTACCCCGTTCCGCTCACCATGCACCAGCTGTGGATGGTGTCGCTGAGTGCGCCGGTCAGCAGGGACCGGGACGCCTCGCGGACGACCCTGTACCCCTTCACCCGCATCGACGACGAGAAGGCTCGGCGGTGGCTGGCCGACCAGTGGGAGATCACCTCGCGTGAGGCGCTGGCCGGCCGGCTCGACGGGCTTTCGCGGACCGGTTACCGCATGAGGGCGCGGCAGCGGCTCGGCGTCGAACCGCTGGCGTGGGACGCGGCGCTGTACGTGGACATCTCCCGGCGGGGCTTCGCGTGCGGGCTGCTGAGCGAGGCCGAGGCGTGGACAGCGCTCAAGAACATCGTGCCGGCGGTGGTGCGGTCGTACGGCTCCTGGAAGGAGTACGCCGAGCACTATCTGCTGGGGCGGATGGTCTGGCGCGAGGGCCTCCAGGCGGCGCGGGACGCGGACCTCCCCGCGCCGCAGGAGGTGTCCGACGCCCACCTGCAGTCCCTCCTGGACCCGATGAACAAGGCCAGCCCCTGGAACCTGGCCCCTTGGGAGGCGATCAGCCACCCCGACCGCACCCGCTGACTCCGTACGCGAGAATGGACCCCATGGGTATGGGCTGCGGGGGCGCGCGATGAGTCTCTTCCGGGACGACGGGGTCGTCCTGCGGACGCAGAAGCTGGGCGAAGCGGACCGCATCATCACGTTGCTCACGCGCGGGCACGGGCGCGTGCGGGCCGTGGCTCGTGGAGTACGGCGTACGAAGTCGAAGTTCGGGGCGCGGCTCGAACCGTTCTCGCATGTGGACGTGCAGTTCTTCGCGCGGGGGAGCGAGCTGGTGGGGCGCGGGCTGCCGCTGTGCACGCAGAGCGAGACGATCGCTCCGTACGGTGGCGGGATCGTGAGCGACTACGCCCGCTACACCGCCGGGACGGCCATGCTGGAGACGGCCGAGCGGTTCACCGATCATGAGGGTGAGCCGGCCGTGCAGCAGTATCTGCTGCTGGTCGGCGGGCTGCGGACGCTGGCCCGCGGCGAGCACGAGCCGCATCTCGTCCTCGACGCCTTTCTGCTGCGGTCCCTCGCCGTGAACGGTTACGCGCCCAGTTTCAGTGCCTGCGCGAAGTGCGGGATGGCGGGACCGAACCGGTTCTTCTCGGTCGCCGCGGGAGGTTCCGTCTGCGGGGACTGCCGGGTGCCCGGCAGCGTCGTACCCTCGGCGGGAGCCCTCGAACTGCTCGGCGCGCTGCTGACGGGGGACTGGGCCACGGCGGACGCGTGCGAGTCGCGGTACGTCAGGGAGGGCAGCGGGCTGGTGTCGGCCTATCTGCACTGGCATCTGGAGCGCGGGCTGCGCTCGCTGCGATACGTGGAGAAGCAGCCGTACGTGGCGAAACAGCCGTCCATAGAGAAACAGCCGTAAACAGTCGTAAACGGCCTTATACAAGGAAACCTGAGGAGACGAGAAGCACATGGTGGTACGCGGGATCCTGGGGCGCCAGCGCCGCGAGTACAAGACGCCGGAGCCGCACCCGTCCGGTGCCCGCGCGCCGAAGCTCCCCGGTGAGCTGATCCCGAACCATGTGGCGATCGTCATGGACGGGAACGGACGGTGGGCCAAGGAGCGGGGGCTGCCGCGTACCGAGGGGCACCGGGTCGGTGAGGGCGTCGTTCTCGACGTTCTCAAGGGCTGCATCGAGATGGGTGTCAAGAACCTGTCCCTGTACGCGTTCTCGACGGAGAACTGGAAGCGGTCGCCGGAGGAGGTCCGCTTCCTGATGAACTTCAACCGTGACGTGATCCGGCGTCGGCGTGACGAGATGGACGAACTGGGGATCCGGATCCGCTGGGTCGGCCGTATGCCCAAGCTGTGGAAGTCCGTCGTGCAGGAGCTCCAGGTCGCTCAGGAGCAGACGAAGCGGAACGATGCGATGACGCTGTACTTCTGCGTGAACTATGGCGGGCGGGCGGAACTCGCAGACGCGGCGAAGGCGCTGGCCGCGGATGTCGCCTCCGGCAAGCTCGATCCGGAGAAGGTCACCGAGAAGACCGTTCAGAAGTACCTGTACTACCCGGATATGCCGGACGTCGATCTCTTCCTCCGCCCGAGTGGTGAGCAGCGCACGTCCAACTATCTGATCTGGCAGTCCAGTTATGCCGAGATGGTGTTCCAGGATGTGTTGTGGCCGGACTTCGATCGTCGTGATCTGTGGCGGGCGTGTGTCGAGTACGCCCAGCGTGACAGGCGTTTCGGGGGTGCGGTCCCGAACGAGGATCTGCTGGCGATGGAGCAGGCGATGAAGGGCCGGCCCGAGAACGGTTGATCGCCCCCGCCGCCCCTACCCGTCCCATCCCTGGGGCTGCGCC
>NZ_JAAKZY010000368.1 GCF_011045015.1 Streptomyces scabichelini
CCCCGACACACTGTCGCGTCCAGCCCCGTACCGCAGACATGACGCCGATGTCGGCCCCGCCCCGCCGGCACCTACGCTCCCCGCATGACCCCTCAGCCCAACCCCCAGGCCGGTGCCGCCGTGAAGGCCGCGGATCGTGCGCATGTGTTTCACTCCTGGTCCGCGCAGGAGCTCATCGACCCGCTCGCCGTCGCCGGTGCCGAGGGGGCGTACTTCTGGGACTACGACGGCAAGCGATATCTGGACTTCTCCAGTGGGCTTGTCTTCGCAAACATCGGTTACCAGCATCCCAAGGTCGTCGCCGCGATTCAGGAGCAGGCGGCGACGCTGTCCACCTTCGCGCCCGCCTTCGCCGTCGAGGCGCGGTCCGAGGCCGCGCGCCTCATCGCCGACCGGACCCCCGGCGATCTCGACAAGATCTTCTTCACCAACGGCGGGGCGGAGGCCGTGGAGAACGCCACCCGTATGGCCCGGCTGCACACCGGCCGCTCGAAGGTGCTCTCCGCCTACCGCTCGTACCACGGCGCCACCGCCGCCGCGATCAACCTCACCGGCGACCCGCGCCGCTGGCCCAGCGACACCGCGTCGGCCGGAGTCGTGCACTTCTGGGCGCCCTTCCTCTACCGCTCCCCCTTCCACGCCGAGACCGAGGCGCAGGAGTGCGAGCGCGCGCTCCAGCACCTCGCCGACACCATCGCCTTCGAGGGTCCGGCGACCATCGCCGCGATCATCCTCGAAACCGTCCCCGGTACGGCCGGGATCATGGTCCCCCCGCCCGGCTACCTGGAAGGCGTCCGCGCGCTCTGCGACCAGTACGGCATCGTCTTCGTCCTCGACGAGGTGATGGCCGGCTTCGGGCGTACGGGCGAGTGGTTCGCCGCCGACCACTTCGGCGTCGTACCCGACCTGATGACCTTCGCGAAGGGCGTGAACTCCGGTTACGTGCCCCTGGGCGGCGTCGCGATCTCCGGCGCCGTCGCGGAGACCTTCGCCCGCAGGCCGTACCCCGGCGGCCTGACGTACTCCGGGCACCCGCTGGCCTGCGCCGCCGCCGTCGCCACGATCAACGTCATGGAGGAGGAACGCATCGTCGAGCAGGCCGCACGCATCGGCGAGAGCGTCCTCGGTCCCGGCCTGCGCGAGCTCGCCGAGCGCCACCCCAGCGTCGGCGAGGTCCGCGGCATGGGCGCCTTCTGGGCCCTGGAACTCGTACGGAACAAGGAGACCCGCGAACCCCTCGTCCCCTACAACGCCTCCGGCGAGGCGAACGCCCCCATGGCCGCCTTCGGTGCCGCCGCCAAGAAGCACGGCCTGTGGCCCTTCATCAACATGAACCGCACCCACGTCGTCCCCCCGTGCAACATCACGGAAGCCGAGGCCAAGGAGGGTCTGGCCGCCCTCGACGAGGCGCTGTCGGCCGCGGACCAGCACACGGCGTAGCAGGCGGATGAGTACGGCCGGTAACACGGCGGCTGCGTACGGCCTGTAGCAGGGCGGATGCGTACGGCCGTGGGTGCGGCGCGCGCCCCGATGCGCCCCCGGGGACCGGGAACCCGAACGCGTATGGTGACGTGCTCGTAGATATGAGCGAGTAGCGAGCACGGACCCGATCGGGGGAGGACCAGCACCATGCCCGGCACCGGCGGCGGCAATGGCGCCGTGACCCGCAGCACGCTGCGGCAGCAGATCGCGGACGCGCTCCGCGACGAGGTGCTGGCCGGCCGCCTCCAGCCGGGCCAGGAGTTCACGGTGAAGGAGATCGCCGAGCAGTACGGCGTCTCCGCGACCCCCGTCCGCGAGGCCCTGGTCGACCTGTCGGCCCAGGGCCTGCTGGACGCCGACCAGCACCGCGGCTTCCGCGTCCACGAGTACTCGACGGCCGACTACCGGGGCATGATCGAGGCCCGCGCCCTGGTCACGGACGGCCTGTTCCGCAGGTACCTGGACGAGAAGTCCGCCATCGGCCGGGCCGCCCGCGCCGCCCTGGAGGTGCGCGCCGACAATCCGCGCACCGCCGCCGTCCTCGCCGGCGTGCGCCGCCGCGGCGAGGAGGCCCAGCGCGCCGCCGCCGCCGGTGACCTGAACATCCTCATCGGCTACGACCTGCGCTTCTGGCGCGAGCTGAGCAACCTCTTCGGCAACCCCTATCTCGCCGACTTCCTGCACCGCCTGCGCGTCCAGTCCTGGGTGTGCGTGGTCCAGCACCTGCGTACGGAGGATCTGCGCGGCCGGCTCTGGGCCGAGCACACCGTGCTCGTGGACGCCCTGACGCGGCGCGACCCCGACGCCGCGCACGCGATCGTCACCGCGTACAACGCGCACTCCCTCGCCCTGATCGAAGGTCCGGCGGGCCGATGAGCGGGGTGGACCTGTCGGTCGTCGTCCCCGCGTACAACGAAGAACGCCGGCTCGGCCCGACACTCGAGTCGATCGTCGGCCATCTGCGGGAGGGCGGGGGCCGCCGGGGCGACTGGGAGGTGATCGTCGTCGACGACGGCTCCACGGACGGCACGCGGGACGTCGTGGCCACGGTCCCCGACCGCCGCGTGAAACTCGTCACCAGCCCCCGCAACCGCGGCAAGGGCAGCGCCCTGCGCCTCGGTGTCCTCGCCTCGTACGGCCGCCGCGTGCTGATCACCGACGCCGACCTGGCCGCGCCCATCGAGGAGCTGGACCGTCTCGACAAGGCGCTCAGCGAGGGCCACTCGGCCGCGATCGGCTCGCGCGCCGCCCCGGGCGCGACGATCGAGCACCGCCAGGACCGGCTGCGCGAACTCCTCGGCCGTACCGGCAACTTCCTCATACGCCGCGTCGCGGTGCCCGGCATCCGCGACACCCAGTGCGGCTTCAAGCTCTTCGACGGCGACCAGGCCCGCGAGGCGTTCGCCGCGTCCCGCCTCGACGGCTGGGGCATCGACGTCGAGGTACTCCAGTACTTCCGCCGCTCCGGCTGGCCGGTCGTGGAGGTCCCGGTGCGCTGGTCCCACCAGTCGGGTTCGAAGGTACGGCCCGTCGACTACGGCCTGATGCTCGCCGACCTCATCCTTCTCAAGGCCCGCTCCCTGCGCCCCGCGGACGTCGTGGCGGTGGCCCTGTTCCTGCTGATGTCGTTCGCCCTGTACTCGGGCCGCTGGGCCGACCCGAACGGCCGCTACCTCCCCGACTCGCTCCGGGACCAGAACCAGTGGGAGTGGTTCTTCGCGGTCACCGCCGACAACGTCGCGCACCTGAGAAACCCCCTCTTCACCGACCTCCAGGGCTTCCCCGACGGCGTGAACCTCATGGCCAACACGGTCATGCTCGGCCTGTCCGTCCCCCTCGCCCCCGTGACCTGGCTCTTCGGCCCGGCGCTCGCACTGGCCCTGGTGATGACCCTGGGCCTGGCCGCGACGGCCGCCGCCTGGTACTGGCTGATCGCCAAACGTCTCGTACGCCACCGGGGCGCGGCGTTCGTGGGCGCCGCCCTCGCCGCCTTCGCACCGCCGATGGTCAGTCACGCCCACGCGCACCCGAACTTCATCGTCCTGTTCATGATCCCGCTGATCATCGACCGGGCGCTGCGCCTGTGCACGGGGGCGCGGGTCGTCCGGGACGGTGTCGTCCTCGGGCTGATGGCCGCGTACCAGATCTTCCTCGGCGAGGAGCCGCTGCTGCTCGCCGCGATGGGGATGCTGCTGTTCGCCCTCGCGTACGGGGCGGTGCGCCGGGATGTCGCCCGCGGCGCGTGGCGTCCGCTGCTGCGGGGGCTGCTGATCGGGGGCGCGGTCTGCCTCCCGATCGTCGCCTACCCCCTGTACTGGCAGTTCTTCGGCCCGCAGAGCTACACGCACGTGCTGCACGGCGACGACTCGGGCAACAGTCCGCTGGCGCTGCTCTCCTTCGCGGAGCGCTCGCTGCTGGCGGGCGACAGGGAGACGGCCGGCGCGTTGTCCCCGAACCCCACCGAGCAGAACGCCTTCTACGGCTGGCCGCTCGTCGCGCTCGCCTTCGCCGTCGTGGTCCGGCTGTGGGAGCGGACAGTGGTCAAGGCCCTCGCCTTCACGGCGATCGCGGCGGCCTTGCTGTCCCTCGGGCCGAAGTTCCGTATCCCGATGACGGACGTGGTGGTGCCGGGCCCGTGGGCGCTCCTCGCGAAGAAACCCCTCTTCGAGTCGGTGATCGAGGGGCGCGTGGCGATGGTGTGCGCGCCCGCGCTGGGGATGCTGCTGGCGGTGGCCGTGGAACGGCTGGCCGGCACGCGGAACACCGGCAACCGGTACGTCGGTCTCGCGGCCGTCGTCGCCGCACTCCTGCCGATCGTGCCCGCCCCCCTCGAGGCCGTGGACCGCGCGGAGGTCCCGCCCTTCATCGCGGACGGGACCTGGAAGTCGTACGTCTCCGAAGGCGAGTCCCTCGTTCCCGTGCCGCTGCCCGATCCCGGCAACGCGGAGGCGCTGCACTGGCAGACGTCGGCGGGGCTGGACTTCAAACTCCCGGGCGGCTACTTCAACGGCCCGTTCGGCGAGGACCGCGTCGGCATCTACGGCGCCGCGCCACGCCACACCTCCAACCTTCTGCGCGACGTTCGCTACAGCGGTGAGCTCCCGGTGCTCAGCGAGGAGTGGCAGGTGCAGGCCCGCCGCGACTTCGCGTACTGGCGGGCGGGGGTGCTGGTGCTGGCCCCGCAGTTCAACGACGGGCAGCTGCGTGAGACGGTCGACAGGCTGGTGGGGCGCCCGGGTAAGTGGGTCGGCGGGGTGTGGGTATGGGACCTGCACGAAGGGGGCTGACGGGATCGGACGGCATCGGACGCCGTCCGACCGGACGGGAGACGGGATCTGACCGAACGCGAGACCGGACGGGATCCGAAGGGATCCGCACGACGGGGTCCGACGGGATCCGCACGACAGGGGCTGACCGCGCTTGTCACCCATTACGCTGCCTTGACCACTGTGCTACGCGAGGAGTTCTCAGTTGGCCTGTGACCTGTGGCTGGTCCCACTCGTCGACGTGTTGTGCCACACCCCCGACAACCCCTTCGCCGAGGAACTCGCGCTCTACGACAAGGTGCTGGGCGAGGCCGGACTCCCACCGGTGCCGGTGTACGCGTACATGCCCGGCCTCTCCGGCGACGTGGCCCCGATCGCGGGCTTCGACTACGACGCGCTGCACTTCCTGCGCCGCGCGTACCTGCTCCAGGCCTGCCAACTGGCGGTGACCCCGGTCGACGAACTGGGCGGCGACTACGAGCAGTTGCTGGAGATGTTCGAGACGACGGCCCAGCAGTCGCACCTGGTCTGGCACTACGACCACGCGGGCGCGTACGTCCCGGTCGACTTCCCGCATCCGCTCTCGAACGACGAACTCCTCGCGGGCGGCGGTCCCTTGGGCTCCTCCCAGACCCTGCTGCGCGAGCTGGAGTTCGTGGCCCCGTCGATCGGCATCGACCCGGCGAACCCTCCCCTCC